>JANJTU010000028.1 GCA_024710965.1 Thauera sp.
GCTCGAACCGGGCATGACCTTCCACTTCATGCCCGGCCTGTGGCAGGACGACTGGGGGCTCGAGATCACCGAGAGCATCCTCATCACCGACACCGGCGTCGAGACCTTCTGCAACACCCCGCGCAAGCTCTTCGTCAAGGAGTGAGCACCATGAAACCGTCCCCGATCAGCCCGACCATCGACCTCGACGCCGAAGGCGTACACCACGGCTTCCTGAAGCTGCCGTACTCGCGCGACGATGCCGCGTGGGGCGCGGTGATGATCCCGATCACCGTGATCCGCAACGGCCACGGCCCCACCGCGCTGCTGACCGGCGCCAACCACGGCGACGAGTACGAAGGCGCGATCGCGCTGAGCAAGCTCGCCAGCACGCTGAGCCCGGCGGGCGTGAACGGCTGCGTCATCATCCTGCCGTTCATGAACTACCCGGCCTTCCGCGCCGGCACGCGGACTTCGCCGATCGACCGCGGCAATCTGAACCGCAGCTTCCCGGGCCGCCCCGACGGCACCGTGACCGAGAAGATCGCCGACTACGTCCAGCGTCACCTGCTGCCGCGCGCCGACTTCGTGCTCGACATCCACTCCGGCGGCAAGACGCTGGACTTCCTGCCCTTCGCCGCGATCCACGTGCTCGAGGACAAGGCGCAGCAGGCGCGCTGCGCCGCGGCGATGCAGGCCTTCAACGCCCCCTACTCGATGACCCTGCTCGAGCTCGACAGCGTCGGCATGTTCGACACCGCCGCCGAGGCCGCCGGCAAGGTCTTCGTCTCCACCGAGCTGGGCGGTGGCGGCAGCGCCAGTGCGCGCAGCGTGGCCGTCGCCGACCGCGGCCTGCGCCAGTTCCTGATCCACTGCGGCATCTGCAGCGGCGAGCTCACGCAGGAACCGAGCGTCACCCTCGACATGCCCGACGGCGACTGCTACGTGACCTGCCTGCACGACGGCCTGCTCGAGATGTGCCGCGACCTCGGCGACACCGTCGAGGCCGGCGAGCTGATCGCCCGCGTGCACGAGCTCAGCCGCACCGGCGTCGCCCCCGTCGCCTACCACGCTCGGCGCGGCGGCATCCTCGCCGCGCGCCACTTCCCCGGCCTGATCGGCTGCGGCGACACCCTGGCCGTGGTGGCCGAGGTGGTGACCGAAGTGGCGACCGAAGTGGCGACCGAAGTGGCGATCTGAGGCCGCGGCGGACGACCACCCCCTGATTCACATGCCGCTGCAGCGGCGCGGGAACACCTTCCCGAGACATCAAAGGAGAAACAGCAATGAGCGAATTCAACACTTCCGGCACCGCCGCCGTATGGGCCGGTGAAGAAAACCTCTTCGCCGAAGGCGCGATCTGCCTGCCGGTGTTCAACTCGGTGACCTTCGGCTATGACGACATGGACGAGTGGTTCGACGTCGCCCTCGGCCGCAAGAAGGGCCACATCTACTCGCGCAACACCAACCCGACGGTGCGCCCGCTCGAAGAGAAGATCCGCATCATGGACGGCGGCGAGGAAGCCACCAGCTTCTCCACCGGCATGGCGGCGATCAGCAACACGCTGTTCACCCTGCTCGCGCCGGGCGAGCGCGTCGTCGCGGTGAAGGACACCTACGGTGGCTCGAACAAGATCTTCATCGAGTTCCTGCCGAAGATGAAGGTCGATGTCTGCCTGTGCGACACGAGCGACTTCGATGCCATCGAGCGCGAGGTCGCCAAGGGCTGCAAGGTGCTCTACCTGGAGACGCCGACCAACCCGACGCTGAAGATCGTCGACATCGAGCGTCTGGCCAAGGCCGCCCACGCGGTCGGTGCGGTGGTCGTCGTCGACAACACCTTCGCCACCCCGATCAACCAGCGCCCGCTCAGCCTCGGCGCCGACCTGGTCGTCTACAGCGCCACGAAGTACCTCAACGGCCACTCGGACGTCATGGGCGGGCTGGTCGTCGGGCGCAAGGAGCTGGTCGACCGCATCTTCCATTACCGCGAGATCACCGGCGCCACCCTGCACCCCCATTCCGCCTACATGATCCTGCGCGGCATGAAGACGCTCGAGCTGCGCATCCAGCGCCACAACGAGAACGGCATGCGGGTGGCGACCTGGCTGTCGCAGCACCCGAAGGTCGACAAGGTCTTCTATCCCGGTCTCGAGACCCACCCCAACCACGACATCGCGAAGAAGCAGATGCGCGGCTTCGGCGGCATGCTGAGCTTCTCGCTCAAGGGCGGCTTCGACAAGGTCGTCACCGTGCTCGAGAACCTGAAGTACGCACACAAGGCCGCCAGCCTGGGTTCGGTCGGCACCCTGGTCGGCCCGCCGCGCACCACCAGCCACGTCGAGCTGACCGAGCAGGAGCGCGCCAACGCCGGCATCCCCGAGAGCCTCATCCGCTACTCGGCGGGCATCGAGAACGGCGACGACCTGATCGCGGACCTCGAGCAGGCGCTCGCCAAGATCTGATCCGTCCCACCCCGGCAGCATCCAGCGCGGCGTCCCACGGGGCGCCGCGCCCACAAGGAGCCCCCCATGAGCCAGATGGTTGAAGTGAAGGTGCCGGACATCGGCGATTTCGATTCCGTGCCGGTGATCGAGCTGTTCGTCAAGGTCGGCGACACGATCGCGGTCGATGACGCGATCTGCACGCTCGAGTCCGACAAGGCGACGATGGACGTGCCCTCGAGCGCGGCCGGCGTCGTCAGGGAAGTGCTGGTCGCAGTCGGCGACAAGGTCGGCGAAGGCGCGGTGCTGCT
>JANJTU010000084.1 GCA_024710965.1 Thauera sp.
GTACATGGCGTTTCTCTCGTTGAGTCTGAATATTTGTGTTCGTCTGCGCTGGCCCGGGCGGCCAGGTGCTCAGTGCCCGATCAGCTTCGCGCCAACCAGCACCAGCATCGTCGCCAGGATCGGGCGCAGCACGCGGTCCGGCAGTTTCGTCGAAATATGGCTGCCGAGCCAGATGCCGGGCAGCGAACCGACGATCAGGCTGCCCAGCAGGAACCAGTCCACGCTGCCGAGCATCCAGTGGCCCACGCCGGCGA
The DNA here is from genome assembly GCA_024710965.1 of Thauera sp. Classification (GTDB taxonomy): domain Bacteria; phylum Pseudomonadota; class Gammaproteobacteria; order Burkholderiales; family Rhodocyclaceae; genus Thauera. The sequence continues at coordinate 255 of JANJTU010000084.1, forward strand.
CCGCGGTCAGCGGCACCGCATGGGCGATGTCGGAGCCGACGATGCGCAGCGCGGGCATCGCCGGGTAGAGGAAGAACAGCGCGGTGACGCCGAGCGCACCCGCGCCGACGGAGGAGATCGACACCAGCACGCCGAGCACCGCGCCGGTCAGCACGGTCAGCCGGGCGGTGCGCCGCGGATCGGGCCGGCTGCCGAAGCGGGCGAGGGCGAAGGCCTGGATCTGCTTGCGGAACAGGATGGAGATGGCGGTCAGCACCAGCGCCACGCCGAGCGCGCCCTTGATCAGGTTGGCCGCGCCGTCGATGCCGCCGGGGGCGTAGCGCCCCACCAGCACCAGGGTCAGCGCCGCGGCGGGGAGGCTGCCGGTCGCCAGCAGGCGCGTGATCCGCCAGTCCACCGTGCCCTTCAGGCCATGCGCCAGGGTGCCACCGGCCTTCGTGATGGCGGCGTAGAGCAGGTCGGTGCCGACCGCCACCGAGGGGTGGATGCCGAACATCAAGACCAGCAGCGGCGTCATCAGCGAGCCGCCGCCCACGCCAGTCAGGCCGACGATGACCCCGACTGCGAAGCCGGCAACGGTGTAGGCGAAGTCCATGATGTCCCAGTTCGACGAAAGTGTTGCGCATGCTAAAGCGGGGGCTTAGGTGGATAAAGTGTGTTTGCGTTAGACTTTAAGAAGAATTGGTTATTAAGGCTCCCGGAGGGCCGCCCGCATGAACCTGCAGCAACTGCGCTACATCCACGAGGTCGCCCGGCGCGGGCTCAACGTCTCGGACGCGGCCGACGCCCTGTTCACCTCGCAGCCCGGGGTGTCGAAGCAGATCCGCCTGCTCGAGGCCGAGCTCGGCGTGGAGATCTTCGCCCGCCACGGCAAGCGCCTGGTGGCGGTGACCGAGCCCGGGCGGGCGGTGCTGGCGATCGCCGAGCGCGTCCTGCGCGACATCGACAGCCTGCAGCAGGTCGGCGACGAGTTCGCCAACGAGGCCGTCGGCAGCCTGTCGATCGCCACCACCCACACCCAGGCGCGCTACGTGCTGCCGCGCGTGGTGCGCGACTTCATGCTGCGCTACCCGCAGGTCAAGCTCTCGCTGCACCAGGGCAGCCCGCGCCAGGTGTGCGAGATGGTGCTCGACGGCACCGCCGACCTCGCCATCGCCACCGAGGCGATCGCCGAGTACGACGAGCTCGTGATGCTGCCCTGCTACCAGTGGAACCGCTGCATCGTCGCCACGCCGCGCCACCCGATCCTGAAGGAACACCCGCTGACGCTGGAGGCGATCGCGCGCTACCCGCTCATCACCTACGACGACGCCTTCACCGGCCGCGGCCAGATCAACAAGGCCTTCCTCGGCCGCGGCCTCAAGCCCAACGTCGTGCTGTCGGCGATCGACTCGGACGTGATCAAGAAGTACGTCGAGATGGATCTGGGCATCGGCATCCTCGCGCGCATGGCCTACGACCCGGAGGAGGACCGGCGGCTGGGCATGGTCGATGCCGCCCATCTGTTCGAGTCGAGCACGACGCGCATCGGCCTGCGCCGGCGCGCCTGGCTGCGCGCTTACGTGTATGCCTTCATCGAGGGCTTCGCGCCGCACCTGCCGCGGCGCATGGTGGAGTCGGCGCTCGCCGGCGGCGGCAGCGACCCGGGGCTGTAGGCCCACCCTCAGGCGCGCTCGAACCAGCGCCGCAGGCGTGCGCCGCGCAGGCCGGCGCCGAGGCCGGCGATCAGGCGCACGCGCGCCTTCAGCGCGTCGAGTGCACCGCTGTGCAGCCAGTTCGCCGGGCAGGGCTCGCCGCGGCGATCGACGCCGCCGCCGCAGCGGCTCGCGAGCACCACCGGCACCGATGGCGGCAGCTCGTCGAGCGCGCTGGCCCAGCCCGCCGGCAGGCTGGCGTTGCCCGGCAGCGCCAGCACCAGGCCGGCGCCGCCGCTGGCCGCACTGGCGCGCGCCAGCGCGCGGGCCACGGCCGACGCCAGCGCCGGCGAGCTGCCGGCGGCCACCGTCAGCAGCTCCACCGGGGGCAGCGTCTGCAGCGTGTCGGGCAGGACGATGCGGCTGTGGCGGGCGGGTGCGAGCATGGCCAGCGCAGCGTCGCTCGCGTGCACCGTCAATGCAGCGGAGGTGGCGAAGGCGTCCACCGCGGTCGGATGGCGCTTGGCGACGGTGGCGGCGGGCAGGATGCGGTCGCCGAGCACGACCAGTACGCCGGCGCGGCTTGCCGCCGGGCGGCAGGCCAGCTGCACCGCCTGGTACAGGTTCAGCGGGCCGTCGGCCGACAGTGCGGTGGCGGGGCGCATCGCCGCGGTCATCACCACCGGCTTGGTGGCGGCGAGCGTGGTCTGCAGGAAGCAGGCGGTCTCTTCCAGCGTGTCGGTGCCGTGGGTGATGACGATGCCGTCCACCGCCGGGTCGGCGGCCAGCGCCTGCACCCGGCGGCTGAGCGCCAGCCAGTGCGCCGGGGTCATGTCCTTGCTGTCGAGGCTGAACAGCTGCTCGGCGACGAGCTCGGCGAGCTCGCCCAGCTGCGGCACCGCCGCCAGCAGCTCGCTGGCATGGAGCTGGCCGGCGGCGTAGTGACGGGTGTCGGTGGCGGACGTGGCGGTGCCGGCGATGGTGCCACCGGTGGCGATCAGGGCGATGCGGGGTCGGTGCGTACTCAAGGTCGGCGGCGGACGGTGGTCGGAGTCGGGGCGGCAGGGGCGGTGCCGCCGTGGTCAGCGCGGGCGGGGGCGGTCGGCCGCGCGCAGCATAGCAGAAGCCGCGCACGCTGCCGGCGCGCCGCGTCAGCCCTCGCGCAGGGCAATGATGCGCCGTTCGCGCTCCTGTTCCAGCAGGCGACCGGCGGCGTCGGGCGGCACGCCCAGAGTCTCGAGCACCGAGCCGGTCAGCTTCAGGCTCGATTCGAGCGTCTCCGGCACGACGACCGAAGCGCCCGCCTCGCGCAGCACCAGCGCATGCTTCTCGTCGCGCGCGCGGGCGATGATGCGGATCAGCGGCGTCATGCGGCGCACGCCCTGCACGGCGTGCACCGCGGCCGCGGTGTGGTCCATCGTCAGCACCACGGCCTGGGCGCGATCCAGGCGCAGCTTGCGCAGCAGCTCGGGGCGGCTGGCGTCGCCGTAGATCAGTGGCACTCCGGCGCTGCGCTGCTGGGCGACGAGCTTCGCGTCGTGCTCGATGGCGACGTAGCTCACCCCCTGCTCGGCCAGCATCTGCCCGACCATCTGCCCGACACGGCCGTAGCCGGCGATGATGACGTGACCGCGCAGCTCGCCGAGCTCGGTGTCGGGCGGCGTCTCGCGCGGCGCGAGGCGGCGGTCGAGGGCGTCGCCCAGCGCCTGGCCGAGGCGGGCGACCGGCGGCGCCACCAGCATCGACACGCCGACCACGATCAGCATGAACTGGCCGATGTCGCGCGCGAGCAGCTCGAAGCTCAGCGCCAGGCCGATGACGATGAAGGCGAACTCGCCGCCCTGGCCGAGCAGCAGCCCGCCTTCGGCCGCCCGCCCCCAGGACAGGCCGAAGGCGCGCAGCAGGCCGACGACGATCACCGCCTTGATCAGCAGCAGGCCGAGCACCGACAGCGGCGTCCACAGCGGCTGCTCGAGCAGCGCACGGAGGTCGATGCCCATGCCGACGGAGAGGAAGAACAGCCCCATCAGCAGGCCCTTGAAGGGCTCGATCGTCACTTCCACCTCGTGGCGGAATTCGGTCTCGGCGATGATCAGCCCGGCCAGCAGCGCGCCCAGCGCCATCGACAGCCCGGCCGCCCAGGTCAGCGCGGCCACCCCGAGCGTGGTGAGCAGGGTCAGCGCGGTGAAGGTGTCGGGCTGCCTGTCGGTGGCGATCTGGTGGAAGAGTGGGCGCACCACGCGCTGGCCGACGAGGTAGATCACCGCCACCGTGAGCACGCCCTTCAGCGTCGCGCTGCCGAGCATGGCGCCGAAGCTGCCGTTGCCGGCGTCCGCGCCGAGGATGCTGATCAGCACCAGCAGCGGCACCACGGCGAGGTCCTGGAAGAGCAGGATGGCGAAGGCGGACTGGCCGAGCGGCGTGCCCAGCTCGCGCCGCTGCACCAGCAGCTGCATGACGATTGCGGTGGACGAGAAGGCCAGCACCAGGCCGAGGATCACCGAGGCCTCCAGCGCATTGCCGAAGTGCCACGCCAGGCCGCCGATCAGCGCCGCCGACAGCGCCACCTGCAGGCCGCCGAGGCCGAAGACGAGGCGGCGCATCGACCACAGGCGCTCGACCGACATCTCCAGGCCGATCATGAACATCAGGAAGATGACGCCCAGCTCGGCGAGGAACTCGACGTCCTCCGGGCGCGAGAAGGTCAGCCACGTCAGCCACGGCCAGTGCCCGGCCAGGCCGGCGAGGCCGTAGGGGCCGAGCAGGGTGCCGACGGCGAGGAAACCCAGCACCGGATTGATGCGCAGGCGCCCGAGGAGCGGGATCAGCACCCCGGAGAGGGTCAGGAAGAGGATCGTTTCCTTCAGGAACGGGAAGGTGCCGTGGGCTTCCATCGCGGGGTTTCGCTCGGGCTATGCATTCAGTGTAAGTGAGGGCGGCGCGGCCTGCCTATGCGCCGCGCGGCGCGGCGACGCCGGCCAGCGGCGCCGGCGCCGGGGCGTGCTGCGCTTCGGCTTCCTGCTGTTGCAGCAGCCACATCTGCGCGTAGGCGCCGCCGCTCGCCAGCAGCGCGGCGTGGCGGCCACGCTCGACGATGCGCCCCGCGTCGAGGACGATGATCTCGTCCGCGTCCATGATCGTCGATAGCCGGTGCGCGATCACGAGTGCGGTGCGGCCCTCGGCGGCGCGCTCGATCTGGGCCTGGATCGCCTTCTCGGTTTTCGAGTCGAGCGCCGAGGTGGCCTCGTCGAAGATCAGGATCGCCGGGTTCTTCAGCAGCGCGCGCGCGATCGCGACGCGCTGCTTCTCGCCGCCGGAGAGCTTCAGCCCGCGCTCGCCGACGCGGGTGTCGTAGCCCTCGGGGAGCTGGGCGATGAAGCCCTCGAGCTGGGCGGCACGGGCCACGGCCTCGACTTCGGCGCGGCTGGCGTCGGGGCGGCCGTACTGGATGGTGTAGAACAGGGTGTCGTTGAACAGCACCGTGTCCTGCGGCACGATGCCGATCGCGCCGCGCAGGCTGTCCTGCGTGAGCTGGCGGATGTCGTGGCCGTTCACCCGGATCGCGCCGCCCTGGACATCGTAGAAGCGGTACAGCAGCCGCGCCAGCGTCGACTTGCCCGAGCCCGACTGGCCCACCACCGCCACCGTGCTGCCGGCCGGGATGTCGAAGGCGACGTCGAACAGGATCGGCCGCTTGGCGTCGTAGGCGAAGCTGACGTGCTCGAAGCGCACGCTCGCCGGGCCGGCGGGCAGCGCGCGCGCATCGGGCGCGTCGGCGATCTCGCGGTGCTGGTGCATGAGGCCGAACATGCGCTCGATGTCGGTCAGCGCCTGGCGGATCTCGCGGTAGAGCACGCCGAGGAAGTTGAGCGGGATGTAGAGCTGGATCAGGAAGGCGTTGACGAGCACGATGTCGCCGATCGTCATCTCGCCGCTCGCCACCCGGTCCGCGGCCTGCCACATCATCGCGGTGACGCCGACGGCGATCACCGCCGCCTGGCCGACGTTGAGCGCGGAGAGCGAATACTGGTTGGCGAGCTGGGCGCGGATCCACTTCTGCAGCTGCTCGTCGTAGCGGCGGGCCTCGAACTCCTCATTGTTGAAATACTTCACCGTCTCGAAGTTGAGCAGGCTGTCGATCGCGCGCGCGTTGGCCGCCGAGTCGAGCTCGTTGGCCTGGCGGCGCAGCGCGGTGCGCCAGTTGGTGACGAGGATCGTGAACACGATGTAGATCGTCAGCGTCGCCAGCGTGATCAGCGCGAACACCGCGTCGTACTGCACGAGCAGGATGCCGATGACGAGCCCGATCTCGACCAGCGTCGGCAGGATCGAATACAGCGTGTAGCTGATCAGCGAGCCGATCGAGCGCGTGCCGCGCTCGATGTCGCGCGTCAGGCCGCCGGTCTGGCGCTCGAGGTGGAAGCGCAGCGACAGCGCGTGCAGGTGGCGGAACACGCGCAGCGAGATCTCGCGCACCGCCTGCTGCGTCACGCGCGCGAAGACGATCTCGCGCAGCTCGGTAAACAGCGAAGTCGAGAAGCGCAGCACGCCGTAGGCCAGCAGCAGCGCCGCCGGCACGACGATGAAGGCCTGCGCGGTGGTCAGCGACAGGCCGTCGATCAGCTGCTTGAAGATGAGCGGCACGCTGACGTTGGCGCCCTTCGCGGCGAGCAGGCAGCCGAGGGCGAAGATCACCCGGCCCTTGTAGGCCCAGATGAAGGGGAACAGGCTCTTCAGCGTCTGCCAGTCGCGACGCTCGGTCGGTTCGGGGCCGGGCAGGGCGGTGGCGGGGGCACGTCTCATGGGGGATTTCCGTGAAGGGGGGCGGTGTGCTCAGCTGGCACACTCGAGGTCGGCCCACTCAGGCCGCGGGCTTGTGCGGCATGGCGGCGCTGCCGTCGAGCACCAGGCGCAGCGCGAGGCCGATGAAGAGCGCGCCTGCCATGCGGTCGAGCCAGACCCCTGCGGCGGGGCGGCGCGCCAGCACGCGGCCGACGCTGCCCGCGGCGAGGGCGATGGCGCCGAACACGAACACGGTCTGCAGCGCGAAGGCGGCGCCGAGCACCACCAGCTGCGCCGTCACGCCGCCGTCCTGCGGGCGGACGAACTGCGGCAGGAAGGCGAGGAAGAACAGCGCCACCTTGGGGTTGATCGCGTTGGCGACGAAGCCGCGGCGCAGGTAGCGCAGCCAGGGTTCGGCCGGTCGTGCCGTGCCGGCCTCGAGGCGCGCTGAGGCGGCATTGCGCAGGGTCTGGAAGCCGATCCAGAGCAGGTAGGCGGCGCCGGCGAGCTTGAGCGCGAGGAAGACCTTCGGCGACGAGGCGAGCGCCGCGCTGACGCCGAGCGCCGCCCACAGCGTGTGCGTGAAGCAGCCCAGCGCGCAACCGAGCGCGATGCCGAAACCGGCCGAGCGCCCGCGCGCCAGGCTCTGGCCGAGCACCATCAGGTTGTCGGGGCCGGGCGCGAGGGTGATGACGAAGGAAACGGCGAGGAAGGCGAGCAGGGTGTCCGGGGTCGGCATTGCGGCGGCGCGGCGGCAAAACGCCGATTCTGTGGCGCCGCGGGTGTCAGCGTCAAACCGGCGTGCCGTGCGCAGCCCCCTCGGGCAGCTTTCGCGGCGAGCCCGTTCAAGCGCAGGAAATGAATCCTCGGCGGGGCTGCTGGCGAGCTCGTGCCGCCAAGGGCTTGCCTTCAGCGGCAAGATCGGGTGGCGAGCGAACGCGGAGATACCTACAGGCACCGCGTGACGCCATCAGGGTGAGGGTGCCCGAGCCTGCCACCTCGCCCGCAGCGGCTCGTACAATTGCGCCGGTTCAAGCAGCGTGTCGTTCAAGCCTTCCCCAGCTACGCGACCCCACTGTCCTTGTACTTCGGATAACGGGGCAGGCTCATGCCTTGTCCTCCGTCAATGCCGGTTCGCCTTCGGCGAGCATGTTCATGATCAGCCGGATCAGGGTGTCCTTCTGCGCCGGGGCGGATTCGGCCACCAGAAGGGTCAGCGCGGCCAGCCCGATGTCGTTGATGACCGGGGCGCCGTCGGCGCCGAGCAGGCGGGCATTGCGGTAGAGGAAATCCACGAACAGGTAGGCGGCGCTGCGCTTGTTGCCGTCGGTGAAGGGGTGGTTCTTGATGACGAAGTACAGCAGGTGGGCGGCCTTGGCCTCGATGCTGGGATACACGGGCTCGCCGAAGGCGGTCTGATCGAGGTTGCCGAGCAGGGCGGCGAGGCCGTCGTCGCGTTCGCGGCGAAGAGCTCGCCCGCTTCGCCCCGGGCCATCAGCTCGACCTTGAGCCGGGCGAGTGCCTGCCGGGCCTCGTTCGGGGCGGGCAACCGGCCGCCGGGCCGGGTCTCGGGCTCGGTGAGCAGGCCCTCCTCGTAGCGCTGCAGCAGCAGGAAGGTCTGGGCATAGCGGCTGACGATGTCGACCAGCCCGCGGCCCTGGTCGGCGCTCAGCTCGGGCGCGCGCGCGGTCTTGCGCACCAGCGCCAGCGCCGCTTCCAGCTCGCGGGCATTGGCTTCGAGGCGCTGGCGGTTGAGGGTGTAGCCGCGGGTCAGGTGCTCGCGCAGCAGGCGGGTGGCCCACTGGCGGAAACGCACGCCTTCCGGGGATTTGCCCCGATAGCCGACGGAGATGATGACGTCGAGGTTGTAGTGGTCGATGTCCCGGGTGACCTGACGGTTTCCCTCTGTCTGAGCTTGTGCAAATTTTGCACAAGTTGCGGCTGCGTCGAGTTCGCCTTCCTTGAAGACGTTGCCGATATGCCGTGCGACCACGGAGCGATCACGCCCGAACAGCGCCGCGATCTGCTCCTGCCGCAGCCACACCGTGTCGCCTTCGAGCCGCACATCTACCGCGCCGGCCTCGTTCTGGTAGATGACGACTTCGCTCATGACGTCTCCCTACGGCGGAATGCCCTCATCACATGGCTCCAGGACGGCTCGCGGCAGGTATCGCGAGCCCCAGTCGCAAGAACCGCGAGAGTGTGCATCGTTGGGGGTATGACGGGTGTGTTGCCGCGAAGGATACTCCATATATTGATTGGCGAAAGCCGATCCATTGGCCCGCTCGGCCGCTTCTCCCGCGACAGGATGCCGGGGTGCCGCCGGGGTGGTGGGCTTGACATGATGTGCATGGGACGTATGATTCAAACAAACGTTTGAATCAGGTGCCTGGATGAACCCTGCCGCCCGCCCGCCCGCCGCCGACACCCGCGACCGCATCCTCGATGCGGCCGAGGCGCTGTTCGTCGAGCACGGCTTCGAGGCCACCTC
>JANJTU010000120.1 GCA_024710965.1 Thauera sp.
CCAAGCTCACCCGCAACATGAGCCGCCGCGAGTGGCGGGAGTGGGTGTCGGCCGAGCTCGACTACGTGTGCCAGTGCCCGGCCCTGCCCGTCCCGGCCGATGCGCCGGCGGCGGGCGTGGTAGCGGAGAAATGTGCCCCCGATCGGCCCTGAGCGTGGATGCGGTTCGTTCGCCGCGATCGCGCCCGCCGCCCATGCATATGGCGCCCCGCTCGTCGGGCTCGACCAGCTCATCTGCGCGACAGCGCTGCTGATCGCGTTCGGATTTCCGTACGTCTATTCGGGCAAGACAACGGAGATCCGAACGTGCGGCGCTTTCAGCATCAGACTGCAGCCGTGCAATCAAGGGATTAGCGCGGTCGCTGGAAACCCGATGGCGGGCATGAATCGTGCGGGCATAATGGCCTTGCACCAGAAGCAGGCCGCAGAGCCTGCCCGCCCACCGGGAGCGTGCCGACCACCGTCGATGCTCCCGCCATCCGCCGCCCGGGCGCCGCAAGCCCCGGGCTGACGCAGCCAACAGAGGAGAGTCATCGATGCAGCCTTCCCGCCCCCGTCATCCCTTCGCGCTGGGCGCCCTGGCCCTGAGCCTGGCGCTGAGTTTCGCCCCGGTCGCCGTGCAGGCCGAGGCGCCGGTCGCCGCGCCGCTGGTCAAGTACGACTACGAGCAGGACATCTTCCACCCCGTCTACGCCAGGCACGGCATGGTGGCCGCCGAGCACGCGCTCGCCAGCCGCATCGGCGTCGACGTCCTGCAGCGCGGCGGCAACGCCGTCGATGCCGCAGTGGCGGTCGGCTTTGCGCTCGCGGTAGTGCTGCCCAACGCCGGCAACCTCGGCGGCGGCGGCTTCATGGTGCTGCACGACGCTGGCAGCGGCCAGAACGTGGCGCTCGATTTCCGCGAGCTCGCCCCGGCCAGGGCCACGCGCGACATGTACCTGGACGAGAAGGGCAACGTGGCCGAGGGCCGCTCGCTGTACACCCACCTCGCGGTCGGCGTGCCGGGCACGGTGGCCGGCATGGAGCACGCGCTCGAGCGCTGGGGCACGATGAAGCTCGCCGACCTGATCGCGCCGTCGATCAAGCTGGCCGAAGAGGGCTTCGTCGTCAGCCCGACGCTGGCCAAGATGCTGGAGGTGGAGAAGGACAACCTCGGCAAGTGGGAGAGCACGCGCGCCATCTTCTTCAAGGACGGCGCACCGCTCAAGGCCGGCGACAAGCTGGTGCAGAAGGATCTGGCCGAGTCGATGCGCCTGATCGCCGAGCAGGGCAGCAAGGCCTTCTATGGTGGCGAGATCGGCGACAAGATCGTGGCCGAGATGGCGCGGCACGGCGGCCTGATCGGCAAGGACGACCTGACGAACTACAAGGTCGAGGAGCGCGCCCCGGTGAGCGGCGACTACCGCGGCTACACGGTGGTATCGATGCCGCCGCCGAGCTCGGGCGGCACCCACATCATCCAGATCCTCAACATGCTCGAGCGCTACCCGCTGTCGCAGTACGGCGCCAACAGCGCGCAGACCATCCACCACATGGCCGAGGCCATGAAGCTCGCCTACGCCGACCGCGCCGAGCACCTGGGCGACCCGGGCTTCGTCAAGGTGCCGGTGAAAGGCCTGACGTCGAAGAAGTACGCCGACGAACTGGCGCAGAAGATCGAACCGGGCAAGGTGCTGGCCGCCGCCTCGATCAAGCCGGGCAAGCCGCAGCCCTACGAGAGCGACCAGACCACGCACTACTCCATCGTCGATCGCCAGGGCAACGCGGTGGCGGTGACCTACACGCTGAACCTGAACTTCGGCAGCGGCATCGTCGCCACGGGCACCGGCATCCTGCTCAACGACGAGATGGACGACTTCTCGGCCAAGCCGGGCGTGCCCAACGCCTACGGCCTGATCGGCGGCGAGGCCAACGCCATCCAGCCGGGCAAGCGCCCGCTGTCGTCGATGTCGCCGACCGTGGTGCTGAAGAACGGCAAGCCGTGGCTGGTGACCGGCAGCCCGGGCGGCGCGCGCATCATCACCACCACGCTGCAGACCATCGTCAACGCCATCGACTTCGGCATGAACCCGGCCGAAGCCGCGTCCACGCCGCGTGTCCATCACCAGTGGCTGCCGGACGAGCTGCGCGTGGAGAAGGGCCTCAGCCCGGACACGTTGTCGATCCTGCAGACGCAGGGCTACAAGGTGTCGGTCAAGCCGACCATGGGCCGCACCCAGACCATCCAGGTGCGCGAGGATGGGCTGTACGGCTACTCCGACCCACGCAACCCGGACGGTGCCACGCTGGGCTACTGAAGCCTGACGCCATCGCGCCTGGCTTAGGCAGGATGGCGCGCAGCCCGGCCCGGCGCCGGGCTGCAATACCTGCAGGCCTGGGGGCAGATCACCTGGGCTAGCAGCGCCACCGCAACGGCACCGCCTGAATCCCCCACCTTGCGCGGCGACCCCATCGGAGCCTTCACGACGAAGGAGGTCGACACCGTTCCTGCCTGGCCGTCAAAGTCTCAAGGTCGACGACAGATGCTTGAACACGGCAGAGACTCGCCTCAGGTGGCGGGATTCCCGGTGGGTCAGCACCCAGAGTTCAGTCTGGCAGTCGTCTATGACATCGGTCAGCTGCACCAGGTCGGAACGCTCTCGCGTCAGGAACGTCGGCAAGATGCCGACCCCCAAGCCAAGAGCGACCAGCTCCATGACCGTCAGAATGCTGTTGACCTTGTAGTGGGGCACGACCTTCGGAAAATGCCGCTTGCGCCAGAGCACGGAAGGATGCTCGGGCAATGCGTCATCAGGAGCGATCCAGGGTGCCTTTCCCGCTTCGACATCCGCGTAGCGTCGCACTGCTCCGTCATGACGTTTCGATGCGAACAGCGCTACCTGGATGGGGCCGATGTGCTTTCCCACCAGATACTCCGGCGGCTGCCTGGTTGCACGCACGGCGATATCCGCGTCCCTGCGAGTCAGGTTGGCGATCTCGTTGCCGGTATGCAGCTCATAGGTCAACAGGGGATGCTTCACCGCCAGAAGCTTCAGCGCGGGGCCGACGAGACCATGCAGGACGGTGTCCGTGGTCGTGATACGCACGGTGCCTGCCACCTGTGCGGGAGCCAGCTGTGCGATGGACCTGGCCGACTCCACCTGCACCTCGACCTGCTCGGCATGTTCGGCCAGTGCCAGCGCGAGTTCCGTCGGTCGGTATCCGGCTCGAGTGCGCTCGAACAGGCCCTGCTCCAGCCCCCTCTCGATCCGCTGAAGACTGCGGAAAACCGTGGAGCCATCCACGCCCATCCGCTCTCCGGCCTGTGCCAGCGTGCCGGTACGCACCAGCGTCAGGATCGTCTCCAGGTCGGAAGCACTGAGCTTGAAGGCACCTTCTGCGATTCTATTCATTGCATTCTCGCAATTGATCTTTGTATTTTTGTCGTTCTCAAAGCATGTACGCAACAATATCCTGAGGGTGTTCGTCCATCAACCCGTGAGAGGGAGCCTCCATGAATCAATCGACATTGGCGACGGCGCGATGGCGCTGCAGCGCAGCCCGCGCTTCGCGCCGCGACCTGGCTGCAGCAGGGGTGGCCACCATGAACTCCAACCTCCTGCTCGTCAGCCATGCACTTTGTCCCTACGTGCAGCGGGCCGCGATCGTTCTTGCAGAGAAGGGCGTTCTCTTCGAGCGTCGGGATATCGACCTGAGCAAGAAGCCGGACTGGTTTCTCAAGGTCTCGCCGCTCGGCAAGACCCCGGTTCTGTTGGTCGACGGTGCTCCGATCTTCGAGTCGTCCGTGATCTGCGAGTACCTTGACGACACCCTCGCGCCACGACTGCACCCGCAAGAGCCACTTGAGCGCGCGCGACATCGCGCCTGGATCGAGTTCGGATCGGCACTGCTGAACGCCATCTGGGCCTTCTACACCGCACCGGGGGAGACGGAGCTGGCCGCCCGGATCGAGGACATCCGAAATCGGTTCGAGCAGCTCGAAGGCACGCTTGCCACTGGGCCGTTCTTCGCCGCCGACCACTTCAGCATCGTCGATGCGGCATTCGGCCCGGTGTTCCGCTACTTCGACGTGTTCGAGTCGATCGACGACTTCGATTTCTTCACCGGCCTGCCGAAGGTGACTGCCTGGCGCAAGGCGCTGGCAGACCGACCCTCGGTCCAGTCAGCGGTTCATGCCGACTATCCACGTCTATTGCGGCAGTTCCTGCAAGGACGCGGTTCGGCACTGTCCAGGCGCATCAGCAGCGAGTAGTCGTATCGAAAGCGCAAGAGTTTCAATCCACGCGCCCGC
>JANJTU010000140.1 GCA_024710965.1 Thauera sp.
AGAACAACTCGTCAACCCCCGCGCCGCCTTTTTTATTCCGCTGCCACCGAAACAAACCGCGCACACCTTTCGCTTCCCACCCCCCAGCCCCGCCGCCGCTTCGCTGAAACCGCTGCCGCGCTGGAAGAGGGGCGCATTATAGAGCCCCTGACAGCACCGTCAACAAGTATCGAAAATAAAGATTTTTATGATGCCATGACCCAATGTCATGGCACGCAAGCGCACCTCAATATCCCGGACTGGCCGCGAAGTTCTCGAAGCGGGTGTTCTCGCCAATGAAGGTCAGCCGCACGGTGCCGGTCGGGCCGTTACGGTGCTTGCCGATGATCAGCTCGGCCGTCCCCTTGTCCGGCGAGTCCGGGTTGTACACCTCATCGCGGTAAATGAACATGATGATGTCCGCATCCTGCTCGATGGCGCCGGATTCGCGCAGGTCCGACATCACCGGCCGCTTGTTCGGGCGCTGCTCGAGGCTTCGGTTCAGCTGCGACAAGGCAATGATCGGCACATGAAGCTCCTTGGCGAGCGACTTCACCGAGCGCGAGATCTCCGACAGTTCGGAAGCCCGGTTGTCACTCTCCTTGGTGCCGCTCATGAGCTGCAGATAGTCGATGACGATCAGGCCGAGGCGACCGCATTGGCGCGCCAGGCGGCGCGCCCGGGCGCGGAGGTCGATCGGGTTCAGCCCCGGGGTCTCGTCGATGAACAGCGGCGCCTCATAGAGCTTGCCCATCGCCATCGTCAGCCGCTGCCAGTCGTCGTCGGTCAGCCGTCCGCTGCGGATCTTCTGCATGTCGATGCGCCCAACCGAGGAAATGAAGCGCGTCGCCAGCTGAGTGCCGGGCATTTCCATCGAGAAGATGGCCACCGGCAGGCGCTGCTCCACCGCGATGTGCTCGGCCAGATTGAGCGCGAAGGTGGTCTTGCCCATCGCCGGCCGACCAGCAACGATGATCATGTCGGACGGCTGCAGGCCGGAGGTCTTGTCGTCCAGGTCAACGAAGCCGGACGGCACGCCCGTAACCTCCGACGGATTGTCGCGGTCGTAGAGCTCCTGCACCCTATCGACGACCTGCTTCAGGATGGGCTGGATCGACACGAAGCCACTGGCATTGCGCGCACCAGCCTCGGCGATCTCGAACACCTTCGCCTCGGCCTCGTCGAGCAGCGCCTTTGCGTCCTTGCCCGACGGACTTAGCGCGCTCGACGCAATCTCATCCCCCACCGCCACGAGCTTGCGCAGGATCGCGCGCTCACGCACGATCTCCGCATAGCGCCGGATGTTGGCGGCCGACGGGGTGTTGTTGGCGATCTCGGCCAGATAGGCCAGACCACCCGCCTGCTCTGCCTCGCCATTCTTCTCCAGCGACTCGAACACGGTAACCACGTCTGCCGGGCGCCCCTGATCGATCAGCCGGGTGATGTGGCGATAGATGCGGCGATGGTCGTCACGATAGAAGTCGGCCTCGTTCGCAAGGTCGGCGACGCGCTCCCAAGCCTGATTGTCGAGCAGGATGCCGCCGATCAGTGACTGCTCGGCCTCGAGCGAATGCGGCGGCAGCTTGATCGAGGCGACCTGCGGGTCCGCGGCGTAATCGGGAAAGCGTGAACCAGGGGAACTCATGGGCGGCACCAGCTAAGATTCGAGCGAGTCATTCTAACGACCGACCCCGCCCGCACACACAAAAAGCAAAAGGGCTGCCCACGGCAGCCCCTTTCGAATCGCACGCAGGAACGCGCAGATTACTGCTCGCCCACCACCGCCACGGTGATGTTGGCGACGACGTCGGCATGCAGACCGACCTCGAGCTGGACCTCGCCGACCTGCTTCAGCGGGCCGTCCGGCATGCGGATCGCGGCGCGCTCGATTTCGAAGCCCTGCGCAGCCAGCGCTTCGGCGATGTCGGCATTGTTCACCGAACCGAACAGGCGGCCGTCCATACCGGCCTTGCGGCTGACCTGAACCGTGACGCCTTCCAGCCTGGCCGCCAATTCCTGGGCGGCACCCAGCTTCTCGGCCTGCGCGCGCTCAAGTTCGGCGCGACGGGCTTCGAATTCGGCCAGATTGGCTTCCGTCGCACGCTTGGCCTTGCCTTGCGGGATCAGGAAGTTGCGCGCATAGCCGTCCTTGACCTTGACCACATCACCGAGGCCACCGAGGTTCACGACCTTCTCGAGAAGAATGATTTGCATGACTTCTATTCCCTCTTACTGGTGCAGGTCGGTGTAAGGCATCAGAGCCAGGAAGCGCGCACGCTTGACGGCGACCGACAGCTGACGCTGGTAGCCCGCCTTCGTGCCGGTGATGCGCGCCGGCATGATTTTGGCGTTTTCAGTGATGAAGTCCTTGAGGATGTCCACATCCTTGTAGTCGACTTCTTCGATCTTCTCCGCGGTGAAGCGGCAGAACTTGCGACGCTTGAAGAGACCACGACCGCCGCGATCATCCTTCTTCTTGAACTTGGACTTGGGCTTGAAAGCCATTTCAGTTTCCTTCGAGAAATTCGATTGTGTTCAGGTGCACCACCGGGCTTCGGCTGCGCAGGCTGCGTGCCGCGACAAAGCCGCTCACCCTCAGCACTGCCCCGGGCAGGGCCGCCGCCAGCACGCCGGCGAGTTCGCCGACGGCCACCGCCTGCAGTTCCACCGAAACATCGCGGGTCAGCCCCGCCTCCACCTGTTTCGATTCATGTGCCAGCACGCAACTCGCGATCGGCACTCCGGCAGGCGTTCGACGCAGCGGCAGCACTTCGGCCACGCGCGCATCGAGGCGCAGCTCGTTCACGCCCGGATCAGGCAACTCAGGCGGCAGCCGCTTCGCTGCCAGCCGGCTTGACTTCGTCGGACGAGGTGCTCAGCGAGCGCGACTTCTCTTCCTTCATCATCGGCGACGGCGTGGTGACGGCCTTCTTCATCTTGATCGTGAGGTGGCGCAGCACGGCGTCGTTGAACTTGAAGGCGTGCTCGAGCTCGGCCAGCGTCTCGCCGTCGCACTCGATGTTCATCAGCACGTAGTGGGCCTTGTGCACCTTCTGGATCGGATAGGCCATCTGGCGGCGGCCCCAGTCTTCCAGACGGTGGATCTGGCCGTTGCGGGCCGTCACGAGCGCCTTGTAACGCTCGACCATCGCCGGCACCTGTTCGGACTGGTCCGGGTGGACGATGAATACGATTTCGTAATGTCGCATGCAAACTCCTTGCGGTTATTGAGAAGCAGCCCCCCGGCATGCGATTCCGGTGGAGCAAGGGAAAGCGGGGAAGTCTAGCAAGAATTGCTGAAGAATCAAAGCCGCGTCCCGTGCGCGCCGCCTCCCCGCCGCGTACCGGACGTTACAAAAGCCTGCTTACACTCTGCTCCGCCCGGGTCGGCCCGCCTCGCCTAGGATCCAGTCATCGGGGCGCTGCCCTGCAACATCGAACGCACACGACCGAGGCAGACCATGAACACGAACATTGCCCGCAAACTGCTCGCTGCACTGCTGTGTGGCGGATTGCTCGCCGTCGCCGGTGGTGCCCAGGCCGGCGGCGACCATTGGGACGACCGCGGCCGCGGCTGGCACAAGCACAAACACCATCACAAGCACGCTGACCGCGATTGGGACAGGCGCACCGTGTATCGCGAGCGCGTCATCATCCGCGAACGCCCGCGCTACTACCGCGAACCGGTGGTTCATCACCACTACTATGAGGAGCGCCCCTACCGCTCCTACAGCTACAGCCGTTCGCCGGCCGTGGTGATCGGTGTCGACATCCCGCCACTGGTGATCCCGCTGCGCTGAGGCCGCGATGCCGGCTGCGGTTCAGCGCGGCCGGCTGTCCCAGATCTTCTGCAGCCGCTTCACCGACACCGGCATCGGCGTTCGCAGCTCCTGCGCGAACAGTCCCACGCGCAGCTCCTCGAGCAGCCAGCGGAAGTCCTCCAGCATCGGATCGACGACGCCGGCGCGGCGCTTGGCGCCCAGTTCGCGCTCCCAGGCCTGCGCCAGCGCCTTCCACTCGACCATGGACTGCGCATCCCGCGCCGGATTGTTACGCAGTTTGTCGAGCCGGATCGACGCCGCCTTCAGGTAGCGGGGAAAATGCGCGAGGTGCTCCCACGGAAAGGCGACGAGGAAGTCCTTCGGCAGCAGCGCCGCGACCTGCGCCTGAAGGTCGGCGACGACGTCGGGAAAGGTCTTCAGGCCAACGAGGCGCTTCTGCAGGGCGGCCTGCTCGGCGACGAGCTGCCCGGCCAGGCGCATGAACTCCTGCGCGACGAGCGTGACGCGCGGCTTGGTCTCGGCGCAGCGCCGCGCGAAAGCCTCGGCGTCGGCCGGCAGTGGCTCGAGCAGGCAGCAGCGCGTCAGCGTCGCCTCCACCAGGCGCGCCTTCAGCTCGGTCTCGGTGCCGAAGCTCATGTACTGCAGCGCGAGTTCCCGCATCCCCGGCAGGCGCTCCACCGCGCGCACCTGATCCTTCAGCGTCAAGGCGAAGAGCCGCACCAGGCCGCGCCGATGGATGCGCGCCGCCTCTTCCGGCGTATCGTAGGGCCGTAGCGACACGCTGTCGCCGTCGTCGTGCAGCGCGGGAAAGCCGATCACGTCGCGCCCCGCCACCCGGATCTCGAGCAGTTCGGGCAGGGGGCCGAAGCTCCATGAGACCAGGCCCGACAGCGCCGCGCCCGC
>JANJTU010000207.1 GCA_024710965.1 Thauera sp.
GAGCGCGGCCGGCAGCGCGCCGGCGCCGCCCGGCGCGCGCCGCGCCGCGCAGGCGGCGGCCCAGCCCGACGCCCCCAACCAGCGCACACCCCCCATCCAGCCGGACACCCAGCGCGTGACCACGGGCGGGCTCTACCTCGACGCCGTCGTCGGCGCGCTGCCGAGCACCGAACCCTATTCGGAGGCCATGCGCGCGCAGGAGATCGGCCTGCGCGCCGCCGAAATCGAGACACGCAACGCGGCCAGCGCCTACCAGCGCGCGCTCGCCACCCGCATCGCCCACCTGCGCAGCGTGCCGACGGGCAACTGCATCACCGGCATCATCGGCGACACCGACAGCAACAGCCTGCTGCTGACCCTGCGCAGCGGCCTGCCGGCGGGACAGTGGGACGTCCTCGTCGATGGCCGCGCGCGCGCCCGCCTCGCCGGCGACATGGCGGGCCGGCGGCGCATCTCGCACACTTTCGACGGGGCACAGGACTGGCTCGGCGCGGAAGACCTGATGCATCGCCTGCGCCTCGTCGATGCCGAGACCGGCGACACCGTCGCCCTCGGCGGCGGCTGAGCCGATGCCCGGCGGCACGGCTGCGCCCGCACGCGCCGCGATGCGCGCCTCCGCCTTCCGCGCGCTGCTGCAGGAGGGCGTGCGCATCGCACAGCGGATGACGGCGGCAGACGAGACAAGCGAGCTCGGCGCCGACATCGAGGCCCTCGGCGCGATCGTCGACCGCCTCGCACCCTACGCCCGCGCCCGCGGCGGCGGCGTGCTCGAGCTCGACATCGAGGCCTATCAGGGCGAGGGCGGCGGCGGCCTTCCCGCCTTCCTGCGCGATCAGGCGATGGCGCTGCTCAACGTCGCCACCGTCCTGCAGCGTGCACGCGAAGCCTACTGGGCCCTCGACGAGGAGGCGGACGACGGCGCCGAGGAAGCGGCCGCGGACGACCGCGCCGGCGGCGCGGATGACGCCGGCCCGGGCGGTGCGCGCCGGCGGTCGCGCCCCGACCTGCGCTTCGCGCGCGCCGCACGCACCGCCTACACCGCGGACGAGGTGCGCAAGCTGCAGCGCCTGTTCCGCTTCCTGCATTCGCGCCGCGCCTACGCCAAGCTCAAGCAGGGCGGCATCTATCGCCGCGCCCTCGCCGAGGGCCGCATCTGGGGCGAACGCGAGTCGATCGTCGGCCTGTCGCGCGCCAACCTGGGCCACCTGCGGCGCACGCTGCTGCGCCTGTCGGACGCCGAGCGCGACCTCCACGCCCGCCTGCACGCCCTGCCCTTCCGCCTCAAGCATGCCACTTCGGCGCAGGCGCGGGCCGCGATCGCCAACAGCGGCATGCTGTGGTCACTCGACAGCCTGCTTGACTGGTACGTGCCCGGCGCCTCCGGCTTCAGCACGCGCGCCGACATCCGCGAGAAGATGGATGTCGACTTCGTCTTCTTCCGCCTCGAGGTGGGCGAGGCGCCGATGGCGACGCGCTACGGCGAAGTGCAGTTCGTGTTCACGCTGGAGCAGGTGATCGAGGACGGCTGGGCGAGCCTGCATGACATGCTCGCACCGATCGCCTCGGACACGCTGCGCGCGCTGCGCTGTCGCGACGACGACACCCTGGTGCGTCGCTCGCGCTATCTCGATGGCGACGACGGCGCGTGGTGGAAGACGCGCTGGCAGCACGAAGTGTGCGATCCCGCCGGCCGCGGCGGCGCGCTGCGGACGGTGCACATCCTCGACGAGGTCTTCTACGGCCCCGCCATCCTCGAGGGCCTGGTGCTGGCGATCCTGCGCGACCTGCGCGAGTTGCCCACGCTGCAGCGCGAGGCCGTGCGCCACATGGACGATCCCGCCTACCTCGCCTGGCTCGTCGGCGCGCTCTACCGCGTCGAGGCGAAGTGCCCCTCCGCCTTCCGCTTCGACGCGGAGACGCTGGTGCGCGAGCATCACAGGCCGGCCATCGACCCGCGCGCGCTGAAGGCCGCGACCTGAAGCTGACGCCCGCGCGCGGCGCACCGCGACGTTCCCGCCCGCATCCACGCCCGCGCCCACACCCGCGCCTGAGGAGGCGCTGGCGCCGGGCCGACAACTTTCCAGCGCCGCGCTCTTCGCCGACAATACCGTCCTGGACACGCAGCGCCGATCCTTTGCATCGGCCGTCCGCGCGCGCGGTGCCCGCACCGCCGCAGATCGGGTCACGCGACCCGGCCCTTAAGCCCCGGCGGCATCCCGCACCGGGGCGGCTGTTCGTTGATCGGGAGAGGACCATGCATCACCCCCCATGCGTCCCGCGCAGGCTTCGCCGCGCCGGGACATTCACGCCATTGCTGTCGCCCCGCGCCTCCGCGTCCATCCTGCGGCCACCGCCACGGACGGGCGCCGCCCGAGCCGGTCGCGCGCCGTGCTGAACACCGTGCGCTGCCTCGGCCACGCCCTCGCCGCCGTCGCGCTGCTCGCGCTCGTGCCCGCACAGGCCGGCGAGCTCGAGCCGGCCGGCGAGCTGCCACCGCCGCCGCCGGCGCTGCAGCAGGCGCTGGCGGCCGTGCGCGGCCAGGCCGTCATCGTCAACTTCTGGGCGAGCTGGTGCGAGCCCTGCCGCGACGAGATGCCCGCGCTGGTGGAGTTCGACGAGGCCGAGCCGGGCCTTGCGCTCGTCACCGTGGCCGTCGCCGACCGCGCCGCCGACACCCGCCGCTTCCTGCACGACTACCTGATGGAAGAGCTGGTCGTCGTCGCCGACCCGGACCAGGCGATCGCCCGCAGCTGGCGCGCACGCATGCTGCCCACCAGCTACGTGCTCGATGCCGGACACCGCCCGCGCTACCGCATGGTCGGCGAGGCCGACTGGCGCGAGCCCGGCCTGCAGGCCCGCGTCCGCGCCCTGATCCCCAAGCAATGAAAGGAATGAATCCGTGAACCGTCGCCGCTTCTTCAAGACCTCCGCCCTCGCCGCCAGCCTCGCCCTGCCCGGGCTGGCCCGCGCCGCGAATGCCACGACCGCCGGCAGCGCCGCGCCACAACCCTTCGCCCCGAGCCCGGCCAGCGGCTGGCGCCGCTTCGAGGTCAGCAGCCGGGTCGAGCCGATCGCCGACGGCCAGGCCCTGCGCGTGTGGCTGCCGCTGCCCTCGATGCACGAGGCGGACTGGTTCCGCCCGATGGGCAACCTGTGGCAGGGCAACGCCGACACCATGGTCGTCGCCCGCGACGCCTCCGGCGCCGAGATGCTGTACGCCGAATGGACTTCCGCCACCACGGCGCCGGTGCTGGAAGTGGTGAGCCGCTTCACCACCCGCGACCGCGCCATCGACTTCGCCCGCCCGCGCGCCACCCCGCTCGCGCTGTCCGCCGCCGAGCACGCGACCTACACCCGCGCCACCGAGCTGCTGCCGACCGACGGCATCGTGCGCGACACCGCGCTCGACATCGTGCGCGGCGCCCGCGACGACGAAGAGAAGGCGCGCGCGATCTACGACTGGGTCGTCGACAACACCTTCCGCGAGCCGACGACGCGCGGCTGCGGCATCGGCGACATCGAGGCGATGCTCGAGAGCGGCAACCTGTCGGGCAAGTGCGCCGACCTCAACGCGCTCTACGTCGGCCTGGCGCGTGCCGCCGGCCTGCCGGCGCGCGACGTCTATGGCGTGCGCGTGGCCGACTCGCGCTTCGGCTACAAGAGCCTGGGCAAGAGCGGCAACATCTCGAAGGCCCAGCACTGCCGCGCCGAAGTCTTCCTCGCGCGCTTCGGCTGGGTGCCGGTGGATCCGGCCGACGTGCGGAAGGTCGTGCTCGAGGAGCCGCCGGGCAAGCTCGCGCTCGACGATCCGAAGGTGCTCGCCGCGCGCCGCCAGCTCTTTGGCGCCTGGGAGATGAACTGGCTCGCCTACAACGACGCCCACGACCTGAAGCTGCCCGGCAGCGCCGGCCCCTCCCTGCCCTACCTGATGTACCCGCAGGCGGAGAACGCCGCCGGCCGCTTCGACAGCCTCGACCCGGACGCCTTCCGCTACGTGCTGACGGCGACCGAGCTCGGCTGAACGCGGCCCCGCGGTCGAAAACGGCGCCACCGCCCGCGCGCAAGCCGGCGGCGCGCTGGCCGACGGCGCCTGAGGCGCAGATCCACCGGCCCGCGAGCCGGGAACCCGCAGCGCCGGTCCGCCGGCTGCGGGGCCCCGGCGGGCGCTCAGCGCCGCTTGTAGCCGCTGATCATCGCGCGCACGAGGTTCTCGCCGTGGCGCAGGCTCTCGTAGATCGCCGCCACAATGTGCACCGCGATCGCGGCGACGGTCAGATGCACCGCCGCTTCGTGCACTTCCTCGAGCGCCTCGCTGCCCCAGCCCCAGTCGGTGGTCATCAGCCAGCCGCTGGCGCCGATGACGCCGACCATCGCCAGCAGGAACAGGATCATCACTGCCGCCGCCGGGTTGTGCCCGCGGTAGCGCGGCTCGTCGAAGTGCAGGGCGCGGCGCAAGTAGTCTGCGAGGCGCGCCGGGCTCGGCACGAAGTCGGCAAAGCGCGCATGGCGCGTGCCGACGAAGCCCCACAGGATGCGGAAGGCGACCAGGCCCAAGGCCGCGTATCCGGCGAACTGGTGCAGGGTTTCCAGATCTTCCGCGGTCGCATAGGCCAGGGCGAACACCGCCACCAGCCCCCAGTGGAAGAGCCGGACCGCGGGATCCCAGACCTTGACCCGGCTGCCGGTGGTGACGGTGTTCGCGTCCATGGCCTCAGCCCTTCTTCGACTTGACGACGCTGCCGTCGACCGGGTTGAAGTAGATCTCGACCTTCTTGCCGTCCCTGTCCTTGCCGTAGATCTCGTAGCAGTTGCCGTCGGTGACCTTGAACTTGGCGACCTGGTAGCCCTGCTCGGCGATCTGCTGCTTCATCGCCGCCTCGGGCAGCCAGTCGGCCTTCGCGGCCTCGGTGCATTGCGGGCCGGCGATGGCGGCGGTGCCGGCCAGCAGGGTGGTGGCGGCGACCGCGGCGGTGGTGATGTAACGGATGTTCATGGTGCGCTCCTCGATGGTTTCGCGTGCATGCCGGTTTGGCATGGAGCGCATTCTGCGAGGGGACGGCTGAACTCAGGCTTAAACGCAACGAGCGGCGGCCGTGCCGCTGCGTTCAGGCTTCGGCGAACGCCACCACCGCGCCATCCGGCAGCACCGCGCGATCGCGACCGCCGTGCTTGGCGGCGTACATGCGGCGGTCGGCGAGTTCCACCAGGGCGGGCCAGTCGGGCACCGCGTCGGCGAGGCTTTCGGCGACGCCGATCGAGGCCGTCAGCGCGCTGCCGTCGGGGCGGCAGCCGAGGCCGCCCGCGCACAGCCGGCGCAGCAGCGCGGGCACCTCGCGTGCCGGCATGTCGGGCAGCACGGCGACGAACTCCTCGCCGCCCCAGCGCACCAGCACGTCGCCGCGGCGCAGCGTGGCGCGCACATGGTTCACCAGCGCGCACAGCGCGCGGTCGCCGGCGTCGTGGCCGTGCTCGTCGTTGATTGCCTTGAAGCGGTCGAGGTCGAGGAACAGCACGGTGAGCGGCTTGCCCGACATCGACGCGAGGCGGAACATCAGCTGCAGCGCCTCGGCGCCCGAGCGGCGGGAATAGGCGCCCGTCAGCGGGTCGGTCATGGCGGTGTGCACCAGGCTCTCCATGTAGTGCGACTGGCTCATGCCGGAGAACATCGCCACGCCCATCATCATGACCATGAACCACAGCGCCGCGCCCTGCTGCTGCAGCGCGAGCTCGGCGCCGCCGGTGGCCATGCCGAGCCCGGCCACGCCTAGCACCGGCAGCGAGAAGAGCAGGATCTCGAGCGCGGTGAGCGGGAAGATCGCCAGCCCGCCCAGCACCACGGTCGGCATCAAGGCGTAGAGCTGGGCCATCAGGCGCTGCCAGTCGTCCAGCCCGGCGGGGTCGATCAGCTGCAGCGAGGCGAGGTAGAACAGCGGCGGCACCATCATCATGCCCAGCAGCATCGCCACCGCCTGCAGGTAGGGCCGCTCGGTCGACAGTTCGCGCGGCCAGGCCAGGGCGACGAAGGCGCCCGCCGAGGCCAGGCGCAGCCCGACCAGCGGCCAGGCGGTGGCGCCATCGAACACCCACAGATCGATGGCCGACCACAAGGGCACGAGCAGGGCGAACAGGGCGCAGATGAACTGCACGCGGGCGACGATCACCGCCGCGGCGTGGCGGCGGATGGCGGGCGTGCGGCGGAAGGGGGCCAGCAGGCCGGGCAGCTGGTCGAGACCGAGCCGGGTCGGGGCGACGATGTGCTGACTGAGGGTGTTCCAGAGCCGGGTCACGGTGATGGGCCTTCGGGACGATGGCCGCGCAGCGGCGGCCGGGCGCGGCGAGGCCGGGATCTTAGCACCGACCGCCGCGGCGCAAGGCGCGCCGCACCCCGCCGCGGGCCGCGACGCGGCATGCGGCGTGACCGGCGTCACGGCACTGCCCGCCCGCCGCAGCGGCAGCACGCGCCCGGCCGCGGCCGATGCGCGACGCCCCTACACCGCGAGCGCGGCGCGCACGCCGTCGGCGTCCATCGCCGCACCGTCGCCGCGCATCACGATCTCGCCGCGCTCCATGACGAGGTAGTGGTCGGCCAGCGCACGGGCGAAGTCGTAGTACTGCTCGACGAGCAGGATCGCCATCTCGCCGGTTTCGGCGAGGCTGCGGATCGCGCGCTCGATGTCCTTGATGATCGAGGGCTGGATGCCTTCGGTCGGTTCGTCGAGGATCAGCAGGCGCGGGCCGAAGGCGAGCGCGCGGCCGATCGCGAGCTGCTGCTGCTGACCGCCGGAGAGGTCGCCGCCGCGCCGCCCGAGCATCTGCCGCAGCACCGGGAACATGTCGAAGATGCGCGCCGGGATCGGCGTGCCGCGTGGCCGCGTCGCCAGCCCCATGAGCAGGTTCTCCTCCACGGTCAGGCGCGGGAAGATCTCGCGCCCCTGCGGCACGAAGCCGATGCCGGCGGCGACGCGCTGGTGGGACGGCGCGCGGCTGAGGTCGCGGCCGTCAAAGCGGATGCTGCCGCTGGCGGCCGGCACGAGGCCCATCAGCGTCTTCAGCAGCGTGGTCTTGCCCACGCCGTTGCGCCCGAGCAGGGTCGTGACCTTGCCGCGCGGCACCTCGAAGGACAGGCCGCGCAGGATGTGGCTGCCGCCGTAGTACTGGTTGAGCTTGTCGACTTTCAGCATGTTGCTGCCTTCCCTTTCTGCGCTTCGAACCGCCGCCTGCGCGGGGTATTTGCTCCGCACATTCGGCTCAGCGGCGATGAAACCGTCACCGCCCCAGATAGACCTCGATCACGCGCGGATCGGCCTGCACCGTGGCGAGCTCGCCTTCGGCCAGCACCGCGCCTTCGCACAGCACCGTGACCTCGCCGCCGAGCGCCTCGACGAAGGCCATGTCGTGCTCCACGACCACGAGCGAGTGCTGGCCGGCGAGGCTCTTGAGGAGCTCGGCGGTGCGCTCGGTCTCCTCGTCGGTCATGCCCGCGACCGGCTCGTCGAGCAGCAGCAGCTTCGGCTCCTGCATCAGCAGCATGCCGATCTCGAGCCACTGCTTCTGCCCGTGCGAGAGCAGGCCGGCGGGGCGGTCGGCCACCTGTTCGAGGCGGATCCGGCGCAGCACCGCGGCGACGCGGTCGCGCTCGTCGTCGGCGAGGCGGGCGAACAGCGTGCGGCGCACGCGCTTGTCGGCCTTCATCGCCAGCTCGAGGTTCTCGAACGCGCTGTGCTGCTCGAAGATGGTCGGCTTCTGGAACTTGCGCCCGATGCCGGCATGGGCGATCTCGGGCTCGGTGAGGCGGGTGAGGTCGATCGTCTGGCCGAAGAAGGCCTTGCCCGAATCGGGCCGGGTCTTGCCGGTGATGACGTCCATCATCGTCGTCTTGCCCGCGCCGTTGGGGCCGATGATGCAGCGCAGCTCGCCGGCGTCGATGGTCAGCGACAGCTTGTTCAGCGCGCGGAAGCCATCGAAGCTGACGCTGATGTCGTCGAGGTAGAGGATGACCTTGTGCGAGAGGTCGAGCTCGCCGGGGCGCAGCACGTGGCCGGTGCTGGCCTCGCCCTCCCACTGCTCGCGCAGGTTGTCGCGCTCGGCGGCGAGCCGCGCGCACTCGCGCTGGATGTCGAGGACCGGGTTCATGCGCGGGCTCCTTTGGCGGCGACCGGGGCGGCGGACGTCAGCGCCGGACGGGCCGGCGCAGGCGGCGTCGCCTCCGCGGCCTGCGGCACGGCCTCGGCATCCGGCTGCGCGGCCCGGGCGGCACGCGGTGCGCGCAGGCGGCGCCACAGGCCGACGACGCCATCGGGCAGGTAGAGGGTCACGGCGATGAACAGGAAGCCGAGGAAGAAGGGCCAGTATTCCGGGAAGGACACCGTGAACCAGCTCTTGGCGAGGTTGACGATGCCGGCGCCGAGCACCGCGCCGACCAGGGTGCCGCGTCCGCCGACGGCGACCCAGACGGCAATCTCGATCGAGTTCGCCGGGCTCATCTCGGAGGGGTTGATGATGCCGACCTGGGGCACGTAGAGCGCACCGGCGAGGCCGCACAGCACGGCCGACAGCGTCCACATGAAGAGCTTGTAGTGCAGCGGGTTGTAGCCGAGGAACATGACCCGGCTCTCGGCGTCGCGGATCGCCGCGAGCACGCGGCCGAAGCGCGAGCCCACCAGGTAGCGGCCGAGCACCAGGCAGGCGAGCAGCAGCGCCGCCGACAGCGCGAACAGCGTCACCCGCATCTGCGGCGAGGTGATGTCGTGGCCGAGGATGCGCTTGAAGTCGGTGAAGCCGTTGTTGCCGCCGAAGCCGGTCTCGTTGCGGAAGAAGAGCAGCATCGCGGCGTAGGTCAGCGCCTGGGTGATGATGGAGAAGTACACGCCCTTGATGCGCGAGCGGAAGGCGAACCAGCCGAAGACGAAGGCGACCAGGCCGGGCACGGCGACGGCGAGGAACAGCGCCCACAGGAAGGAGTCCGAGCCCGCCCAGTACCAGGGCAGCGCCTTCCAGTCGAGGAAGACCATGAAGTCGGGCAGCTCGGCACCGTAGCTGCCGTCGCGCCCGATCTGGCGCATCAGGTACATACCGAAGGCGTAGCCGCCGAGGGCGAAGAAGAGGCCGTGCCCCAGGCTGAGGATGCCGGCATAGCCCCAGATCAGGTCCATGGCGACCGCGACCACCATGTAGCACAGGATCTTCAACAGTTGCGAAGGGAAGTCGATTTGCAGGCCCGAGCCCTG
>JANJTU010000212.1 GCA_024710965.1 Thauera sp.
CTGACCGCATGCTCCGCCCTCGCATCCGCGGCGCCCGTCGTTGTTGCAGACGTCTCGGCCAACGGCGTCAACAACGACCCGACGCTCATCGCCGACGGTGTGGTGCCGGCCGAGGGCAGCGCATGGAATGCCGCTTCGAACGTGTGGTGGCGGGGGCTCGGCAAGGTCCTGACGCTGACTTTCGATCAGGTATACGAGCTGCGCGACGTGCTGCTCACGGTCGACAACAACGACAACTATGGGGTCGAGATTTCGCTCGACAAGGTCTCCTGGGTCGAGCTCTTCACGATTCCGGCCAGCGTCGGCGAAATCGGCTCGGGCATGGATACGATGAGTTCCGCGCTTGGCCATGTCGAGTACGTAGCCGCTATCGATCTCGCACCGGCGCTCGCGCGCTACGCCCGGATCCGCGCCCTCGATGGCGACAACTCGTACGCCGTCGGTGAGCTGTCCTTCTACGGCGTGGCGGCGCCGTCGGCTCCCGTAGCCGAGGTGACATTGCCCGAGCCGGGTAGTGTGGCCCTGCTCGGTGTGGGCCTCGCGCTTGTCGGCCTTGCCGGCCGCCGGCGCGGCAGCTACGAGTCTGCGCGGCAGAAGGATTGAGCGCTGAGTGCAAAGGAACTGACCGCTCAGAGTCGCGCAGGAGCGATCATTTTGAAGGGGGTAAGGGGGCGGAACCCCTGAAATTGCCCCCTTTTGCGGGTTGCGGCTTCTGCCGCGCAGACGCCTAAGCCGTGCTATGCGCCACCCGCCTGCAGATCGAGCAGCCGTCCAAAGCCGTCGAGCGAGCTCATCTGCGCATACAGGCGCCCCATGATGCCCTTGCGGATCAGCATGCGTAGCTCGTCGGCCTTGAGCCGCTCAAGGGCGCGCTCGCTCACCCGGAACATGCCCGCGAGGTTGAGCGTCTCGCCACCGTGGGTGACGGCCTGCGCGCCGAAGGGCTCGAGCAGCCCGAGGCGGGCGACGGTGTCGCACAGCTGACGCGTGCGCGCGAGGTCCACCTCATACTCGTTGATGAGATGCAGGCGCTCCTGCCACCACGGCAGCGCCTCGCCCGCCTCGTCCTCGAGTGCCTGTCCGCCCTGGGGGTCGAGCGCGGTACGCGCCACGCACACCACGCGCTCGTCCTGGGTGACGCCGTCGCGGGTCACCGTCGCCATGCAGAAGGGGTGGCGGCGGACGTAGGCCGGGACGTAGACGCCTGCCCGCCAGCGGCCGTCGGCGTCCACGAAAAGGTTCTCGCCGCTGCGCAGGCCCAGCAGGGCCACGAGGCCGGGGATCTTGCCGTCTTCCGCCCCGACGAACACGAGCGGGTAATCGCGGCCCGCGCGCGGCAGCTCGGCGAAGCTCACCGGCACCGCGTTGGCACCGGCCAGCGCGGGCGGCACGACGTCGCCGGCAAGGCGGATGCGATGCGTGCGCGAGAGCGGCACGACTTCCCCGTAGGCGAAGGGCGGCTTGATGGCGGTCGGCTCGGACAGATCTGGTGGTGAGGTCATCGCGAAATCCTGAAAAAGAGACCGGCCGCCTCCCGGCGGCCAGTGGTTACAGGGGCGCTGAGCGCGCTAGTCGCGCCGCGCGGGGCGCGAGTGGCGGGCGCGGGCGTCCGCGTCCTCCTCCTCGCTGGCGCCGGTGTCGGCCTCCTCCGGCGACCCGGCTGGCGTGCCATCGGCCGCGCCGCCGTCGTCCGCGCCGCCGGAGGGCAGCGAGCCCTCGCCCTCGGCCGGCGTGCCTTTGCCCGTCTCCATGCCCGGCGTGCCTTCGCCCGCCCCGGTGCCGCCGTCGAGATTCACCCCCTCGCCGTCGAGGAACATGTTGCCGGCCAACTGCGTCGTGCCCGGTTGGGGCGGGGTCGCCGTCTGCGCGGGACTCGCCGCGATGGTGTCCGCCGACTGCCCTGCAGGCTGCAGGCCATTGTCGGTGCGATCCACGTAGCGGTCGATGTTCACTGTCGGCCGCGGCACGTAGATCGCGGTGCGGCCATCGGGCACGCTCCACGGGCTCATGAAGCTGTCGTGGTAATAGGTGATGCCCTCCGTGTCGAAGACCATGCGCGTGTCGGCCAGCGTGAGCGGCTCCGCGCCGGCGACATGGATGTGGGCGGTGTGCTGGATGGTGTCCGCCCACTTGTCCATGCCGACGACGCAGGCGGTCTCACCCAGGTACCAGCCGCTGCGATCGAATTCGCCGCCGAAGCGCAGCTCGGCGCCGTAGCCGGTGAACTTCTGCATCGTCGCGGTCGTGTAGTTGACGTGGGGTGTGGCATCGAAATCGGGCTCGGAATGGACCCCGATCACGAACTCCGTGCTGAATGGCGCAAGCTGCACGCGTCCGTTGCCGCGCGACAGGATCGCCTTGCCGCCGGTGTAGGCGAGCTTGTCGCTCACCAGCGTGATCCCGGCGCTCGCATCGGCCACCGCCTGGGAGTCGAGGACGCCGAGGACGCGAAGTTCCCGCGGCGCGGCAAGTTCGATCAAGGCGTCGCCCGTTCCCCCCGTCACGTTGGCCGCGATTGCGTTCACGCTCACCTGCATGGCACGCGCGCCGACGCTCGCGTCGCCGTGTCCGCCGGACACCGAAGCCTGCACCTCGCCGTCGAGCGTCACGTTCGAGGTGCAGCAGGCGCCGGCCCGGACGTCGACGCTCGCGTCGCCCGCCGCGGTGCCGAGCGCTTCGGCGCGGATGCGCGTGCCCGCGCTCTGCGCGATGTCGCCGGTCGCGGTGACGAGCGTGATGTGCGCGCTGCCGCCGCCGGCGCCCGTGTTGAGGGCGCGGGCGAGGAGGTCGCTGCCGACGGTAATGCTGCCGGTGGCCGACACGTCGAGCAGCGCGCTGCCGCCGCCGTCGGTGGCGACCGTGACGGGGCCCGGCCGGGCATCGCCCCCGCGCGCGACGAGCACGGCCTGGGCTCCGGCGTCGGCGCCCTTGCTGCTGTTGCGGACGGAGAGGACGGCGGCGCGGGTATCCAGCGAAGTGGCCGCGTCGAGCACGAGGCTCGCCCCCTCGGCGGCGTTGGCCGCGCCGCTGACCGTGCCGGTGCCCGTGAGCGTCAGGGCACCGGCCAGCGTGGTGACGTCGGTCTCGGCCGTGCCCCCGCTGCTCGTGACGCTGAAGTTCCCCACGTTCGCCGAGCGGCCGCTGGCGGCCAGCACCGCGGTGCCCGTTGAGGCCGCAGCCTGCAGGGTGCCGCCCAGCGCGAGCTGCGCCGCGTTGGCGGCGGTGGGCGAGGCGGCGCCGGCGGCGAGGTCGATGTGCGCGGAGGCGCCCGCGGCGCGCACGAGACTGCCCGCGCCCAGGGTGAGTGCGGCGCCGCTGCCGCCGGTGGTCGTGAGCCCGATCGTGGCCCCGTCGCCCGCTGTCGCCCGCAGCGCCTTGGTGGCCGACATGGCGCCGGTGCTGGTGGCGACGAGGGCGGCGTCGCCGTCGGTGCTCGCCGCGGTGGTACCGCCGGCGAGCGTCATCGCGCCACCGCTGCTGAAGACGACCGCGGCGTCGCCGGTGCCGGCCGCGGCCGAGGCGGTGGCCCCGGTCTGGGCCAGGTTGCCCGCGGCAGTGGCGACGAGGGTGGCGCCGCGCCCGCCGCTGGCGCTCACGTCGTGGGCGAGGGTGACGCCGCCGCCGTTGGCGACGAGGGTGATGGCGGCCGTGCCGTCGGCCGCGCCCGCGTCGAGCGCGGCGGCGGCGGTGAGGTTGGCGCTCGCCACCGCGTCGAGGCTCGCCGCGCCCTGGCCGGCGCCGGTGACGCTGGTGCGGCCGAGCGTCACGCTGCCGTTGCCGGCGGCGAGCGTCGCCTGCGCCCCGGCCGTGGTGCCGCTGCTGTCGTTGGCCACCGTGAGGGTGGCCCCGGCCGCGTCGAGCGCGCCGGCGGCCGTGACCGCGAGGCGCGCGCCGCTGTCGCTGTCGGCGTTGCCGGCGACGGTGCCGGTGCCGTCGAGCACGAGGGTGCCGGCCGCATCGTAGGTGGTGATGGTGGCGCGCGCCGGGGCGTGGCCGGCGCTGACGTTGAAGTCGTGCACCCTGCCGGCGGCGCCGGCGATGGTGAGGCTCGCCCCGCCCATGGCGTCGTGGGCGGCGAGGGTGCCGGCGAGATCGAAGGCCGCGGCCTGCGCGGTGTTGGTCGGGAGGTCGGCGTGGCCCGCGCGCACCGACAGGTCGGCGGCCAGGCCCACCGCGGCGATGGTGCTCGCGCCGCCCTGGCTGAGGGTGGCGGTCGGCCCACCGGTGGTGGTGAGCGCGAGCGAGGCGAAGCCGGTGTGCTCGCCCGCGGCGGTGCCATCGGCAGTGGCCGCGGCGGTGAGCTCGCCCGCGATCGCCATGGCGCCGGCGCTGGTGAGCGCGAGTGTGGCCATGCCGTCGGTGGCTCCGGTGCGCACCGTGGTGCCGGCCGCCTGGGTGAGGCTGCCGGCGGCCGTGGCGACGAGGGTGGCGCTCATGCCGGTGACGGTCACGTCGTCGGCGAGGGTGAGGCTGTCCGCGTCGAGCACGACGAGCCCGCTGCTGTCGGCCGCACTGGCGGCCAGCGCACCCACCGTGGCGAGCTCGCCGCTCGCCTGGCCGGTGAGGAGCGCCGTGCCACCGCCCGCGGTGGTGACGGTGGCGGAGCCGACGGTCGCGTCGCCCGCAGCCGCCGTGAGCACGGCCTGCGCTCCGGCGTACATGCCGGCGCTGCTGTTGCTCACCACGAGGGTGGCGGCGCCGGTGTCGAGCGCGGTGGCGCCGGCCAGGGTGAGCAGTGCGCCGCTGGCGCTGTCGGTGTTGCCGACGACAGTGGCCGCGTGGCCGAGATCCAAGGTGCCGCCGGTGGTCGTGAGCGAGGCGCTGGCGGCGTTGCCCGCCGAGGTGGCGGCCAGCTCGTGCACCGAGCCGGCCGCGCCGCTGACGACGAGGTCGGCGGTGCCGCTGGTAGCGTCCGCACGGGTCGCGCCGGACAGGGCCAGCTCGCCCCCGGCCGCAAGCACGGTGACGGCAGTGCCGCCCGCCGCTTGCAGCGTCGTGTCGGCGGCTTGCGCGAGGCCCGCGCCGGTGACGGTGAGCGCGGCGAGGCCGCCTGCGTTCGCCATGACGTCTGCGCCGAGCGCAACGTCGCCGCCCGAGGACAGGACGAGCAAGGCTGCGCCGCTCCCGCTTCCGGCCGAGGCGAGGAGCGCGCCGTCGATGGCGAGCGCGGTGTCGCCGCTCGCGTTGAGGCTGGCGGTGCTTCCGCTGCCGGTGGTGGTGACCGCGATGCCGTGGGTGGCGTCGCCCAGCGTCAGCACGCCGGTGGCGCTTGCCGTAGCGGCCGCATCGGCGGCGGCGGTGACCGCGCCCGTGCCGCCCAGCTGGAGGTCGCCTGCGAGCGCGGCGAAGCCGGCGCTCGCCGCGTTGGCGACGGAGCTGGCGCTGAAGCTCGCCACCGAGCCGGATCTGCCGGTGACGGCGATCGTGCCCGTGCCACCGGTGCCGGCGGCCTGAAGGCTGCCGGCGAGGTCGAAGGCGGCCGCGTTCCCGCTGTGCGGTTCCGCGCTGCCCGCATTCACGCGCACGGCGCCGGTGGTGGCGCTGGCGAGCACGGTGCTGCCGCTGCCCTGGCTGATCGCCGCGCCGCTCCCGCCGGTGGTCGCGAGGTCCACCGTGGCGCTGCCGCTGACGGCGCTGGCGGTCGCGCTGACCGTGCCGTCCACCGTGATGCCGCTGCCGCCGGTGAGATCCACGTCGGCGTTGTAGCCGGCCGCGGTCGCGCTCGCGCCGATGCTGCCGGCGCCGGAGAGCGTCGTGGCGCCGAGGGCGGCCGCGACGTTCACGCTGGCGTTGGCGTTCGCCGTGGCTGCGAGGCTGCTGTTGAGGGCGATGTCGCCGCCTGCGCTGAGGAGCTCGATGGCGGCCGTGCCCCCGCTGTTGGCCGCGGTGGCGGTGATCGCGCCGTTGGCAGTGACGCCTGCCGCACCGGCGATGTTCACGTCGGCCACGCCGCTGGTGCCGTTGGCGGTCGCGGTGACAGCGGCCGGATTGGCATCGACGGTGAACGTGCCCGCGGTGGAATCGAGGTCGATCTGCGCTCTCGCAGCGCTGCCGTCGGTGGTGGCGGAAAGCGGCCCCGCAACCCTCAGGCCGGCCGTGCCGGCGGCGTCGATGTA
The DNA here is from genome assembly GCA_024710965.1 of Thauera sp. Classification (GTDB taxonomy): domain Bacteria; phylum Pseudomonadota; class Gammaproteobacteria; order Burkholderiales; family Rhodocyclaceae; genus Thauera. The sequence continues at coordinate 6,117 of JANJTU010000212.1, forward strand.
GGCCATCGCCGTGCTGCTGCCGCTGCCGGCGGTCGTGGCGACGATGCTGCCCAGCGTGGCGCTGCCGCCGTTGGCCGTCAGCGCTGCCACCGCGCGGGCTGAGCTGCCGGCACTGTTGTTGGTGACTGCCAGCGTCGCGGCCGAGGCATCCAGATTGCCGTCGGTGGCGCTTGCGGTCAGGGTGGTACCGGTGGTGCTGTTGTGGTTAGCCGTGACGACGCCGGTGCCGTCGAGGGTCAGGTGCCCGCTGGCGGGGCTGCCGTTGCCCGTCGTGCCGATGGTTGCACTGGCGGCATTGGCCGTCGATGTCGCGCTGAAGTCCTTCACCGAGCCGGACTGGCCGGCCACGGCGATCGTCGCGGTGCCGGTCGTGCCGGCTGCCTGCAGGTTGCCATTCAGGTCGAAGGCGGCGGCGTTGACGCTGTTCGGGCTGGCGGCCCCGGCGTTCACCCGAACGCTGGCGGTGGTGGCGCTGGCCAATACCGTGCTGCCACTTCCCTGCGCGATGGCCGCGGAAGGACCGCCGGTGGTGGTGAGATCGACCGTCGCGGCGCCGTTGGCCGCGTTGGCGGAGGCGGTGACGTCGCCGTCCACCGTGAGGCCGCTGCCGCCGGTGAGGTCGACGTCGGCGGTGTAGCCGCCCGCGCTGGAGGTCGCGGTGACGGTACCGCTGGCGGCGAGCGTCGTGCTTCCGGCATCGGCATCGACGTTGATGCTCGTCGTGCCGTAGGCGGTGGCGGCGACGCCGCTGGTGAGGAGGATGTCGCCGCCCGCGCTGAGGACGTCGATGGCGGCGGTGCCCAGGGTGCTGCCCGCGGTCGCGGCGAGCGCACCGTGGGCGGTGACGCCGGCCGCACCGGCGAGGTTCACCTCCGCCACCCCGGAGGCGCCAGTGGCGGTGGCAGTGACCGCCCCGGGGGCGGCGTCGATGAGGAGCGCGCCGCCGGAGAGGAGGTCGATCTGGGCGCGGCTCGCCGCGCTCGCGGCGGCGGTGCCGGTGAGGTGCAGCGTCTGCGCGGCGTCGGCCGCGAGGTAGGCGGCGCGCCCGGCGGTGACGGCGACGTCGTCGAGCGCGATGGCGCCGCCGTCGCTGATGAAGGCGGCGCGGGCGTCGTAGCTCGCGTTGCGGTTGATGACGGTGACGGCCGCGGCGTCGGCCGCCTGCACGACGTCGCCATCGTGGTTGTGGACGGTGAGGCGGATGTCGGCGTCGTCGGCGCCGTCGACGTTGACGGGCCCGCCGAGGGTGATCGTGCCGTGGCCGCTCGCGCCGCCGGCGCTGCCGGCGGTGACCGTCATGGTGGCGCCGGCGCGGGTGTTGCCCGCGGCAGAGAGCTCGGTGTGGCTGGCGACGACGTTGCTCGCCGCATCGAGGCTGACGGAGCGGTCGTCGCCCGCCGTGATGTTGACCGCCGCCGTCGCGGTAGAGGCGGTATGGCTGGTGCTGAAGTTGTCGTACCAGTCCTTCTCGCGCGCGCCGGACACCGACAGCCCGGCCCCGGACGTGTCCTGGCGGCCCCAGTTGGCGTCGGTGTAGCTGCCCGAGCCGGTGCCCGAGCGGTTGGTCGCGCGCACGTCGAGCCCGTTCAGGGCAGCATCGCCGCCCGCATCCACGTCGAGGGTCGCGACGAGCCCGCCGGCGCCGCTGTAGGCCATCGGGCCGGCCACCGTGCCCGAGCTGCCGGTGCTCCAGGCGGAGGTGTTCGGGCTGTAGTTGGCCGTGCTGCCGTTCACGTTGGTCCCCGACTGCGACCAGGTGTAGTTGCCGGTCCAGCCGCCCTGGGCGGTGGTGGTCGTGTAGGTGTAGGCGTAGTACGAGGAGTAGTCGGGGTAGCCGGTGTTGTAGTAGATGTCCTGGTTCTGGGTGACGAGGTGGTACTGGTTCACCATCTCGCGCCAGCCTTCCACTTCCGCGTAGTCGGCGGTGGCGTAGCCGTCGGCCTTGACCGTAGCCGTGCCGCCGATGGCGACGTCGCCATCGGCGTTTACGGCGGCGGTGGCCTGGGCGGCCGTCGGGCGCCAGAAGTTGTGCTGGATCGCGGTGGCGGTCTGCCAGTAGCCACCGGTGGCGTTGCCGGTGAAGGCGCTGTTGGTGTCGGTGGCGAGCACATCCATGGTCGCGCCGAGGGTGACGTCGCCGCCGGCCTGGATGGCGAGGCCGGCGGTGATGCGGTGGTCGCCCTGATTCTGCAGCGTCCACGGCTGGGCGCCGTAGTAGCTGGTGGCGTCCTCGCCGGATGTGGCCCAGTTGTAGTGGTAATAACCCTTGCCGGTGGCGCTCGAGCGCACCGCGCCGCTCACGCTGACGTTGCCCGCATCGGCGGTGAGGCTCACGTTGGTGGCGACCCCGGCGGCGGTGGCGTTCGTCACGTCGACGGTCACGTCGCCGGCCACCGTGAGGTTGCCTTCATGGGCGCGTGCCGTGATGCCGTAGCTGGTGTCGCTGCCGGTGGCGATCGCTTTCTCGATGGCGAGCTCGCCGGTGGCGATGCTGCCCGCCTCGAGGGCGATGGCGCTGCCGGCCTGCAGCTTGCCCACCGCGATCGTCGTGCCCGCGTGGCCATCGGCGCCGTCGTTGGCCGTCAGGGTGAGGGCGCCGTCGACCCTGATGGTGTCGCTCGTGTCGAGGAAGCGGATGCCCGCATTGCTGCCCGAGGCGGTGAGGGCGAGCGAGCCGCCGCTGCCCGCATCGGTGCCGTCCAGGGTGCCGTCGACGAGGTCGCCGAGCACGATGGCAGCGTTGGCGCCGGTGGCCGTGTGGGCCACGTTGCCCTCGCGCAGCTGCGCTTCCAGCACCGACTCCTGAATCACGCTGTCGGGCGTGCCGTCGGCACCGACGGCGGTGCCGTCGCTCGAGATGTAGATGTAGTTGGGGTCGAGGTAGACGGTGCCGAGCGCGCCGCGCGCGGCGCGCAGGTCGACGACGCTGTCGAACTCGACTTTGTGGCCGGAGATCTCCACCGCACCGCCGTCGCCGCCCTCGGCCCCGCCGCGTGCCGCGATCGCCGCGCCGGCCTTGTAGCGGTTGGTGCCGTCGGCCCAGCTATAGACCGAACCGGCGTCGGACACGCCGGTGTCGGCGCCGCTCACCGTGATGCGGCTGCCGGCTTCGTGGTGGATGTCGCCGCTCGCACGGAGCTCGACGTGGCCGCCGTCGGCGCCGGTTTCGGCCGCGGCGTCCAGTGTGCCGCTGTTGGCGACGTCGCCGCCCGCGCCCAGCAGGTGGATGGCACCGTCCTTGGCGACGGTGCTGTGCGCCTGGACCAGGCCGCTGTTGTTCACCACCGTGGCGGCGAGATCGTTGGCGACCTCGGCGGTCATGATGACGCGCCCGCCGTTGGCGAGGATCTGGCCGGCGTTATCGACCCCGGCCAGGTGCGCCACGGTGGCCTCGTCGATGGCGTAGTTCACCAGCGTGTTGCCGGCGAGCTGGAGCGTCACCGCGCTGCCCGAGGCGAGCAGCGCCGTGCCCGCCTGCGCCTCGACCACGCCGCGGTTGGCCACGTAGTCGCCCGCGAGCACCACGTAGCCGCCATTGGCGGCGAGCGTGCCGGCGTTGACCACGGCACCGTCGGCGGCGCCTTCCACGCGCGTGAAGCGGTAGTCGCCGGCGAGGAAGTCCTCGTCGCGGATGTCCAGGGTGGTGGCCACGATGCCCGCCACGTCCACGCGTGCGCCGGCGCCGAAGAGGATGCCGTTCGGATTCACCAGGAAGACCTGGCCGTTGGCTGCGAGCCTCCCCATGATCGCCGACGGGTCGGAGCCGACCACGCGGTTCAGCGCGATGGCGCTCGCGCTCGGCTGGACGAACTGGACGAAGCCGTCCTGGCCGATGGAGAAGCTGTTCCAGTTCAGCACCGCCTTGTTGCTGGCCTGGTTGATGACGGCGGTGTTGGCGTCCGGGGTGGCGATGGTGGCCGCGCCGGCGACCACCGTGCCGCCGGTGGGCATCTGTCCGAGGGCGAGCGCTGGCAGCATGCCGGCCAGCCCGGCCAGCGTGCCCTGGGGCTTGCCCCAGGCGAAGAGTGTGCGGGCAAGCGAGCGGGCTTGCGGGTGTGCGGCGGTGGTGGGCACGACGGTGCGATTCATGATGGGTGTCCCTTGGCGGCCGGCGAAGGCGTGCGCGCGCTTCGGCCGGCGTTTGTCCTGGCGTTCCGGTGGTGGCGGGTGCGGTGCTGGTCAGAAGGTGGCGGAGAGGCTCGCCCAGATGCGGCCGTGCTCGTGGCCGTCGATGTCGCGCACCTCGCCAGTGGGCAGCGCCGCGGCGATCTGCGCTGCGAGCCACTTCCTGGGCAGGATGCTGAAGCCGACGCCGACGCTGGAGAGCGAGACCGAGCGCGGCGTGCCGTCCGCGGGATGCACCCGCGAGGCGCGGCCGGCGTCGGCGAAGACGCTCACGTGGGCCGGTGCGTCGGCGATGGCGAGGCGGTAGCGCGCCTCGACGCTGGCGAAGACGCCGCGGTCGCCCAGCACGCTCGCCGACGGGTAGCCGCGCACCGAGTTGGGGCCGCCGAGGCTGAAGCGCTCGGCGTCGGCCAGCGAGTCGGGCGACCACACGGCGGCGGTGGCGAGCTTCGCCTCCCAGCGGGCGGCCACCTGGCGCAGATGGGTGAATTCGCCGTCGATCTTGAAACGATGAGCGTTGTCGCGCGTGCCGTCACGGCTGTCCCGGCCGTTGCTGCTCACGCGCAGGCCGGCGATCGAGAGGTTCTTGTCGCCCAGCCGATTCCACGCGAGGCCCAACTCGGCGAGCGTCACGTCGTTGTCGATCAGCGGTTGGCCGAAGGCGAGCTGCTTGCCGTGGAAGGTCCGCGCGCCAACCGTGGCGAAGAGGTTCTCGCTGCGGCTGCGCAGCACGGGGTGGCTCACGACGAGCGAGCCGAGCTCGCTCTCGCCGGTGAGCTCGAGCCGGTCGAGTTCGTCGCCGGTCAGGCGATATTCGACCTTGGTGTAGCTCGCGGCGAGGCGCGTGCCGGCGGTGCCCAGCGGCAGGCTGTAGCTCACGCCGTAGAGCTTGAGGAGCTCGTCTTCGGACACGCTCGCGCGCACCCCGAGCTGATCGCCCATGCGCAGCGGGTTGTTGAGGTTGACGGCGGCGTCGACGCGGTGCTCGCCCACTTCGCGGCGGCCGTGGTTATTCACCGTGACGCTGCCTTCGACGGGGCGCTCCTCAACCTGCACTTCCACTGAGGTGGTGCCGTACTGCTGGCCGCGCGAGAGGATCGCGCGCGTTTCCAGGCCCGGCAGATCGTCGATGAGGAGCAGACGCTGCTCCAGCACGGCGAGCCGCACCGTTTCGCCCACCAGGGGCTCGCTCCAGCCGGCGAGGAAGGCATCGCGGTAGCGCGCGTTGCCGGTGAAGCGCACCCGGTCGACCTTGCCTTCGATGATCTCGATGAGGACCACGCCGCCTTCCACCTTCTGCGCCGGCAGCACCGCACGCGCCACCGGGTAGCCCGCGCTGCGGTAGTGCGCGGTGAGTTCCTGCAGGAGCTTGTTGAGCTCGAAGAGGTTGTATTGCTTGCCCGCGTGCGGCGCGAGCAGCGCATCGAGCGTCTCGGTGGCGATCGCCGCATTGCCGGTGATGCGGAAAGCCGTGACCGGAAAGCGCGGCGCGTCCGGGTCGAGCGACGGCATCGCCTCGGTGGCGGCCGGCAGCAGCGCGGGACCCTCCTGGGCGGCAGGCGGCGGCGGGGCGGGGGGGCGCACGGTCTCAAGCACCGCGCCAGGGGTCAAGGTGGTCTGCGCCGCCGCGCCGCCCGCTATGCTCGCCAGCAGCAGCGCGACGACTAGGCGCGAGGGTGAGGGTTGCGGGTCACGGGCACGGACGCCCGGGGCGGGCGACGCATGGATGGCGGTGAAGATTTCGGCAGCCACAAGTTACCTCTTTCGCTACGGCGCAGGCGTGCTGAACCCGTCCGGATGTTTCGCAAGAATTGCCGGGGTGAGCCGGTGCTATGACTTTTGTTATATTTGCTAAAAATGATAGCGAGAACTTTTAGACTGATTCTTGTGATATTTCCGTGCGGATGCGCACTCTTTCACATGCCGGGGCTAACTCGTCGACGGTCGTAACGGCGCGGGATGCAGCGCCATTTCGGGGGCTGCGTTCCGGCTACGGAGAGATCGTGTCGATCAACACCAGGGCGCGTGGCGGTTTCGGATCGGCCGCGTTGGTGCGGGCGAAGGTCGGCGCCTTGGTGAGTCGGGGCTCGCGGCGCGGGCGCGGCCGGTGTTGCGTGCGAGGGGGGCCGGGTTCCGGACAGGGTCCGCAGGCGGTGTGTCGGCGGGCCTTGCGCTCGGCGTGGGGCCGATCGCTGTGCCGGCGCGACCGGATCGCGCACCGTCCTGACCGCCGGCGCCTAGTCGGCGAAGAGCCGCGGGCGCCATGCCTCGCGCAGGTGCCACTCGTGGTAGGCGAGCATGCGCGGCAAGATGCGGGCGCGCACGCGATGCGCGAGCCGGTGATGGATCAGGCGAAGCTTCAGATCGTCCGTCTTGAGAGAGTGAAACGCGCGCTCCGCCAGGGGGTGGAGGCGGCGGTGCGCCGCAGGGGCGGCCGGCTCAGGTACCGGCCGCCGCGTCGCCGCTCGCTGCCACCCAGTGCCCCGACTTGCCGCCCTTCTTCTCCAGCAGCTGGATGCCGTCCATGCGCATGCCGCGGTCCACGGCCTTGCACATGTCGTAGATGGTGAGGAGGCCGACGTTTACCGCGGTGAGCGCTTCCATCTCCACC
>JANJTU010000246.1 GCA_024710965.1 Thauera sp.
CGAAGTCATCGAGGCGAGCGAGGCCGTGCGCCACTTCACCATCAACGCCGGCAACACCGAGCGCTACCATGACCTCGCCCGCATCGAGCCCGGCCCCGACGGCCGCGTCATCGTCTCCATCTTCCGCGGCCAGCCGCGCACCCTGCCCTTCACCGTCACCATGATGGAGCGCCACCCGCTCGCCTCGCAGGCCTTCGTGCCGCTGTCGGCCAAGCCCTACCTCGTCGTCGTCGCCCCGGCGGGCGAAGCTCCCACGGCCGAGACGCTCCAGGTCTTCCTCGCCCGCGGCGACCAGGGCGTCAACTACGCCCCCGGCGTCTGGCACCACCCGCTGCTTGCGCTCGAAGCGGTGTGCGACTTCCTCGTCGTCGATCGCGCCGGACCCGGGCACAACTGCGACGAGGTCAGCCTCGACGTGCCCGCGGTGATCGAAGGCCTGGGCTGAGGACGGGTCAAGCGATGACCCTGCGCGCCACCCGCATCGTCGATCCAGGCATGCGTCCTGCGCGCGCCGCAGCGGCGAGCGGATCGGAGGCGACATGGCCGGGCCGCCGCTGCTGCATCGCAACAATACGCAATCCCTTATCCACGCTATCGGCCCCGGCACGATGCGCGACTTCACCGGCTCACTAAACTTGCCCGACCCCGAAACCGCGCCGCCGCGGCGGTGGCATGAGGGGCTGCGCGGCGGCTTCCTGCGCTGCCGGCGCCGCCCTCCCCAACCCACTCGCATCCGCAAAACAATGAACGACATCCTCCACATCGAAGGCCTCGAGATCCTCGACTCCCGCGGCAACCCCACGCTGCAGGCCACGGTCACGCTGCGCTCGGGCCACGTCGGCCGCGCCGCGGTGCCCTCCGGCGCCTCCACCGGCACGCGCGAGGCGCTCGAGCTGCGCGACGGCGATCCGGCGCGCTTCGGCGGCAAGGGCGTGCTGAAGGCGCTCGCCCACCTCGAAGGACCGATCGCCGACGCGCTGCGCGGCATGGACGCCACGCGCCAGGCCGAGCTCGACCGCCGACTGTGCGAGCTCGACGGCACGCCCGACAAGTCCCGCCTCGGCGCCAACGCGATCCTCGCCGCCTCGCTCGCCTGTGCCCACGCCGCCGCCGCCGCGCGCGGCCTGCCGCTGTACCGCCACCTCGCCGTCGACGGCCTCGCGCCGACGCTGCCGGTGCCGCTGATGAACGTCATCAACGGTGGCGCCCATGCCAACAACAGCCTCGACATCCAGGAATGCATGATCGTGCCGCACGGCTTCGAGCGCTTCGGCGACGCGCTGCGCGCCGGCGTCGGCGTGTTCCACGCCCTGCGTGGGCTGCTCGACGAGCAAGGCTTCCCGACCTCGGTCGGCGACGAGGGCGGCTTCGCCCCCAACGTCACCGGCACGCGCCAGGCGCTCGACCTGATCGTCGCGGCGATCGAGAAGGCAGGCTACCGGCCCGGCAGCGAGATCGCGCTCGCGCTCGACTGCGCCGCCTCGGAGTTCCACGCCGACGGCCGCTACAAGCTCGAAGGCGAGGGCCTGGACCTGTCCTGCGCCGAGTTCGGCAGCTACCTCGCCGGCCTCGTCAACGACTACCCGATCCTCAGCATCGAGGACGGCATGGCCGAGGACGACTGGGCGGGCTGGGGCCAGCTCACCGACCGCCTCGGGCGCCGCGTGCAGCTCGTCGGTGACGACCTCTTCGTCACCGACAGCGCGACGCTCTCGCGCGGCATCGACAAGGGCATCGCCAACGCGATCCTGATCAAGCCCAACCAGATCGGCACCCTCACCGAGACGCTGGACGCGATGGCGCTCGCGCGCCGCCACGGCTACGCCGCGATCGCCTCGCACCGCTCGGGCGAGACCGGCGACACCACGATCGCCGACCTCGCCGTGGCCACCGCCTGCGGCCAGATCAAGACCGGCTCAGCGAGCCGCTCGGACCGCGTCGAGAAGTACAACCGCCTGCTCGCGATCGAACGCGAGCTCGGCGCCGCGGCGCGCTTCGCTGGCTCTGCCGCGTTCCGGCGCGGCTGAGCGGACCACGGAAAAGGGGCAAGGCGCCGATCATGCTGCTCGGTCTGTCGCTGTTCTACGTCGGCGCGGTGCTGATCCTGAACGGGCTGTGGATGCTCGGCCGGATCGGCGACCGCGAGATCTCCGTCATCAACCTCTTCACCGGCGGCCTGACCCTGCTCGTGGCGCTGAAGCTCGCCTTCGGCGACGGCGCCGACGCGGCCTCGGTGAAGGCGGCGGCGCTGTCGCTGCTGTTCTCCTTCACCTACCTGTGGGTGGCGTTCAACCGCTACTCCGGCGCCGACGGCCGCGGCCTGGGCTGGTTCAGCCTGTTCGTCGCGATTACCGCGGTGCCGGTCGCCATCGACACCCTGCGCCTGGCCGGCTCGACCTGGGAGCTGTGGTTCGGCCTGTCGTGGGCGGCGTGGGCCGTGCTGTGGCTGCTGTTTTTCCTGCTGCTGGCGCTGGGCAAGCCGATCGCACGCCTGACCGCCGGCGTCGCCATCGGCCAGGGCGTGCTCACCGGCTGGCTGCCCGGTTACCTGCTGCTGACGGGCGCGCTGCGCTGATCAGGCGTGCTCGCCGCGCCGCCGCAGCGACGAGCGCAGCTTGTAGCGGTCGCCGGGGTGGATCAGGCGGGCGTAGCTGATCAGGTGCTCGTCCGACCACGTGCGCCGGGTCATGCTCAGGCAGGGCGTGGCGGCGTCCATGTCGAGCCGGCGCGCAGTCTCGGCGTCCACGCGCACGGCCTCGACCACGTGCTCGACGTCCGAGATCGGGCAGGCCGCGACCAGCACCTCGTTCGGCGTGCGCCGGGAGAAGTCCGTCTCCAGGTAGTCCGGCACCCAGCGCGGATTGACGAAGCGGTCCTCGAGCTGGATCGGCACGCCGTCCTCGCGATGCACGATCACGGTGTGGAACACCCGCGTGCCCAGGCGCACGCCCAGGCGCAGCGCGACCTCGTCGTCGGCCTCGATCGCCTCGCAGCGGAGCACGTCATTGCTGTAGGCGTGGCCGCGGCCGCGCACCTCGGCGGCGATGTTGAACACTTCCTGCAGCGAGGACTCGGCCTTGCGGTCGGTGACGAAAGTGCCCAGCCCGGCCTGGCGCACCAGATAGCCCTTCTGCACCAGGTCGCGGATCGCCTTGTTCGCGGTCATGCGGCTGACGCCGAAGTCGCGCGCGAGCTGCTCCTCGGGCGGGATCTGGTGATGCACCGGAAACTCGCCGCTGCGGATGCGCTCGAGCAGGTAATCCTCGATCTGCCGGTACCGCGGGGAAGTGCTGCTCACGTCTCGTCCTCTGCCTGTCGCTGCGATGCCGGCATGATACCGGGCGGCGCGCCGGCGGCGTGCTTCGAAAGGCACGCGGGCGCAGCCGCAACGGCTGCGCCCGCGCCGGGGCTGGCGGAAGGCGCCGCGCCCTCCCTACAGGATCATCGCCGCGGCCCAGCCGGCGGCGATCAGCGGCAGGTTGAAGTGCAGGAAGGTCGGCACCACGGTGTCCCAGATGTGGTCGTGCTGGCCGTCGGCGTTGAGCCCGGCGGTGGGGCCCAGCGTCGAGTCGGACGCCGGCGAACCGGCATCGCCGAGCGCCGCTGCGGTGCCCACGAGCGCGATCACCGCCAGCGGCGAGAAGCCGAAGCCGAGCGCGAGCGGCACGTAGATCGCGGCGATGATCGGCACGGTGGAGAAGGACGAGCCGATCCCCATCGTGATGAAGAGGCCGACGAGCAGCATCACCAGCGCGGCGAAACCGCGGTTGTCGCCGATCAGCTCGACCGAGCCCCCGACCAGGGCCGGGATCTCGCCGGTGGCCTTCATCACCGCGGCGAAGCCGGCGGCGGCGATCATGATGAAGCCGACCTGCGCCATCAGGCGCATGCCCTGGGTGGTG
>JANJTU010000265.1 GCA_024710965.1 Thauera sp.
CTGGAGCTCAAGCCTTCCCGCCTGTGGGTGCTGCGCCGCCCGGTGTTCGGCCTCGGCAGCGCCCAGGTGGGGCTCAGCGCGCTCGCCGTGGCGGCGCTGGCGGCCGGTTTCGGGCTGGAGGCGCGCGCCGCGCTGGTGATCGGCCTGGCGGTGGCGATGTCCTCGACCGCGATGGTGCTGCAGTCGCTCGCCGAACGGAACCAGCTGCCCGACCGCCACGGCCGCGACGCCTTCGCGATCCTGCTGTTCCAGGACATCGCGGTGATCCCGGTGCTCGCCATGTTGCCGCTGCTGGGCGACGGCGCGGCCGATTTCGAGCCGCTGCACATGCTGGGCGCGGCCGCCGCGATCGCCGGCGTGGTGCTCGCCGGGCGTCTGCTGCTGCGCCCGGCGCTGACCTGGGTCGCCACCCTGGGCAGCCGCGAGACCTTCACCGCGGCGGCGCTGCTGGTGGTGATCGGCACCACGCTGCTGATGGACCGGGTCGGCTTGTCGGCCTCGCTCGGCGCCTTTTTGGCCGGCGTGGTGCTGGCCGATTCCGAATACCGCCACGAGCTGGAAGCCGACCTCGAGCCCTTCAAGGGCCTGCTGCTCGGGGTGTTCTTCATGGCGGTCGGCATGGGCGCCAACCTCGGCCTGCTGGCCGACGCGCCAGCCGTGGTCATCGGCCTGGCGCTGGCGCTGATCGCGCTCAAGCTGCTGGTGGTGTTCGCGGTCGGCCGGCTGGCCGGGCGCGCCGCGGGCAGCGCGCGCAAGCTGGCGATCGCGCTCGCCCAGGGCGGGGAATTCGCCTTCGTGATCTTCCAGCTTGCGCGCCAGCACGGCGTGCTCGACACCGCGCTGCTCGACACCGCCACGGTGGCGGTGACCCTCTCGATGCTGCTGTGGCCGCTGCTCTTCGCGCTCGAAGAGCGCGTGCTCGCGCGCCTCTTCCGCCCCGCCCGGGCGCGCCCCTTCGACCGCATCGGCGCGCACGGCAACCCGGTGATCATCGCCGGCTTCGGCCGCGTCGGGCAGATCGTCGCGCGCGTGCTGGCCTTGAAGCACATTGCCTTCACCGTGCTGGAGGCCGACCCCCAGCAGGTCGATTTCGTGCGCCGCTTCGGCAACCAGGTGTATTTCGGTGACGCCTCGCGCCTGGACCTGCTGCGTGCGGCCGGCACCGCGGACGCGCGCCTGTTCGTGCTGGCGATCGACGACGTGGACGCCTCGCTGCGCACCGCCGAGCTGGTGCGCCGGCACTTCCCCAAGGTCGACGTCATCGCGCGGGCGCGCAACCGCTTTCATGCCTACAAGCTGATGGATCTGGGCGTCGAGGCGCCGATCCGCGAGACCTGGCACGGCAGCCTGGCGCTGGCCGAGACCCTGCTCGGCCGCCTCGGCGTGCCGCCCGCGGAGGTCCGCCGCACGCTCGAGCGCTTCGCCGCGCACGACGAGGACAGCCTGCGCCGCCAGCACGCCATCTACCAGGACGAGGCGCAACTGGTCGCCAGCGTGCAGCAGGCGCGCGAGGAGCTGCGCAGCCTGTTCGAGCGCGACGAGGCTGAAGCCGGGCGCGACGGGGAGCGTTCTTGATGGAACATGGCGCGACGGAACCTGAGCCGTCACGCAAGGGAGCTGCCCGGTCGACGGACCTCAGCCGACATCCTCGTGAATGCAGAGGTAATTGCCCTCGCTGTCCTTGAACCACGCGGCCTTCTCTGCGCCGAGCACGCAGACGTGATCGACCGTCTTCAGCCCGGGCAGGTCGTAGTCCTCGAACACGACGCCGGCGGCCTGCAGCGTGGCGATGGCGGCCCCGATGTCGTCGACGCGAAAGCTCACCGCCGTGTGATCGGCCCTGGTCCCGCCTGGCTTCGGAAAGAGCGCGAGCAGCGTGCCGCCGGCGCAGGGGTAGACGACCTTGCCGTCCGGCTTCAGCGCGCCGGCCTCGAAGCCGAGCTTGTTCTCGTAGAAGTCGCGCGCACGCGCCATGTCGATGACCGGCAGGATCGTGGTCATGGGGGCAGTTCTCAGCATGGCGGTCGACTCCGATTCGACGCTCGCCGGGTGGCGGCAGCGATGACGACGCGCTTCGCCCCCGGCCCGCAGCCCGCTTCGCCGCGCGCTCGGCCCGGGGCGGGCTGCGCGTCGGGCATCCGTCTCGTCCCTTCAACATAGCCAAGGGTCGATGATGGTCAAGAGCGGGCGCCGCCCGGTGCCTGCCGCCCGGGCCGAGTTCAGCCCGGGCGGCAGGCACTGTCCGGGGCGCTCTTCGGCGGCCGCGCGTATCATTTTCCCGCCGCCCTGACCGCCGTGGCCGGTCTGACTCGGGGGGCGGGGGGTGGAGGCGAGCGCACGCCTTCGCGTTCCAGTCGACGATTCCGGATCCAGCACCCATGCATCGCAGCGTTGCCTACGCCCTGCTCGCCGCGGGGCTGTTCGGTGCCAGCACCCCCTTCGCCAAGCTGCTGGTCGGGGAAGTGGCGCCGGTGTTGCTGGCGGGCCTGCTCTATCTCGGC
>JANJTU010000270.1 GCA_024710965.1 Thauera sp.
GGCGTTGTTATCCTGTCGCCATTGTCCCGTCAGCGTGCCGCCTTGCCCCCGTCCCCGTCCCTGACCCCGTTCGAAGCCCGCTGGCTGGCCGAAGTCGTGCGTCGTCACGAAGAACGCCACGGCGCGCTGGAAGACGCCGACGCGCTCGCCGCCGCGCGGGCCGAGCCCCGCGCGACCGATTCCGCCGCCGACCTCGAAGCCCGCATCCTGCGCCGCGCCGACCTGCTCGGCGCGCGCGCGGGCTGGCGGGGCGCGCTGCTGGCCTGGCGGCGGCGCGCGCGGCTGGTGCTGCTGGCCACGCTGGGGCTGGCGCCGGTGCTGGGTTTCGGCATCGCCGCCGGCGTCCTCGGCGACGGCAGCCGGCCGGTGAACGTGGTCTGGGCACTCGGCGGCCTGCTCGGCGTGCACCTCTTCAGCCTGCTGCTGTGGCTGCTGGGCTTGCTCGTGCAGCCCGCGACCGACGGCGGCGGCGCCCTGCGCCACGGCGGCGTGCTCGGACGTGCCTGGCTGCGCCTGGTGACGGCGCTCGACCGCGCCCCGGCTGCGGCCGAGCTCGGGCTCGCGCTCGGCGGCGTGCTCGGCCGCGGCCGGCTCGCCGCCTGGGGCGTGGGTGCCGTCGGCCATGCGCTGTGGGCGCTCGCGCTCGCCGGCGCGGCGCTCGGCGTGCTGCTGCTGCTGGCGACGCGCCGCTACGGCTTCGTCTGGGAAACCACCATCCTGCCGGCGCAGGCTTTCGTCGGCCTCGCCGCCGCGCTCGGCGCGCTGCCGGCGGCGCTCGGCTTTCCGGTGCCGGACGCCGCCACGGTGATTGCCAGCGGCGATGCGCCGATGCTGGCCGAGGCCGGGCGGCGCGCCTGGGCCGGCTGGCTGCTCGGCGCGCTGCTCGCCTACGGCCTGCTGCCACGCCTCGCGCTCGCCCTGCTGTGCGCGATGCTGTGGCGGCGGGCGGCGCGCACGCTGCGGCTCGACCTGGCGCGGCCGGGCTACGCGCGCCTGCGCCCCCGCCTGCTGCCGTACAGCGAGCGCATCGGTGTCAGCGACCCGGCGCCGGCGACGCTGGCGCACGCGATGCACCATCCCGCCCACCTCACGACCGGCGGCGCGGTGGCGCTCGCCGCGCTCGAACTCGGCGACGACCTGTGCTGGCCGCCGTCCGCGACGCCAGCGCCGGCCTTCGACGCCGGCCGCCTCGATAGCCGCGAGCAGCGCCGCGCCGCGCTCGCGCGCTTTGCCGCCGATCCGCCGCGCCGCCTGCTGGTGGCGATCGACCCGCGGCGCACGCCCGACCGTGGCAGCCTGGGCCTGATCGGCGAGCTCGCCGGGCACGCGGTCGACACCCGGGTGTGGGCGCTCGCGCCGGCGGGCGCGGCGGCGCCGGCACGCCTCGGGCTGTGGCGCGAGGGCCTCGCCCGGCTCGGTTTCGCCGCGGATGCGCTGATCGCCGACGAGGCGGCCGCGCGGGCCTGGCTCGCCGGCGTGCAGCCGGAGCAGGGCTGATGCGGGCGCAGCGGCCCGCTGCGCCCGGAGCGGGCGGGAGGTGGTGCCGCCGCCGCGGCGACGACACGGTGGTCAAGTCATGGAGGAGAGCCCAGTGAGCGCCCTGCTGCGCGTGGCCGTGGTCGGCCACACCAACACCGGCAAGACTTCGCTGCTGCGCACGCTGGCGCGCGACGTCGGCTTCGGCGAGGTGTCGGACGCCCCCGGCACCACGCGCCACGTCGAGGGCCTGCGCCTGTTCGCCGACGGCGCGCCGGTGCTCGAACTCTTCGACACGCCCGGCATGGAGGATGCGATCGCGCTGCTCGAGTGCATCGACGGCCTGGTCGCGCCCGGCGCGCGCGTCGACGGCCCCGAGCGCATCGCGCGCTTTCTCGCCAGCCCGGCGGCGGGCACGCGCTTCGAGCAGGAGGCCAAGGTCCTGCGCCAGTTGCTCGCGAGCGACGCCGCGCTGTACGTGGTGGATGCGCGCGACCCGGTGCTGCCCAAGCACCGCGACGAACTCGCCGTGCTCGCCGGCTGTGCGCGGCCGCTGCTGCCGGTGCTGAACTTCGTCGCCGCGCCCGAGGCGCGCGTGGCCGACTGGCGCGCCGCGCTCGCGCGCCTGAACCTGCATGCGGCGGTGAGCTTCGACACCGTCGCGCCGCCGCTCGACGGCGAGGCCGAGCTGTTCGGCACTCTCGCCACGCTGCTCCACGCCCACCGCCCGGCGCTGGAGCGCCTGGTCGCGGCGCGCGCGGGCGAGGCCGACGCGCGCCGGCTGGCGGCGCAGCGCCTGGTCGCCGAGCTGCTGGTCGAACTCGCCGCCCGCCGTGACCTCGTCGCCGACGCCTCGGACGGCGCGCTGGAGGCCGCCGTCGACCGCCTGCGCAGCCACGTCCGTGCGCGCGAGCAAGCCTGTGTGGATGCCCTGCTGCGCCTGTACCGCTTCCGCGCCGACGACGCGCGCGCGGCCGAGCTGCCGCTCAGCGCCGGGCGCTGGGAGGACGACCTCTTCCACCCCGAGACCCTGCGCCAGATGGGCGTGCGCCTGTCCACCGGGGTCGCGGCCGGCGCCGCCGCCGGGGTCGGCATCGACCTCATGACCGGCGGCCTGACCTTGGGCGCTGCCGCCGCACTCGGCGCGCTCGCCGGCGGCTTGTGGCAGACCTTCGGCCACTACGGCGAGCGCATCGCCGCGCGCCTGCGTGGCCAGCGCGAGCTCACCGTGGACGACGCCATCCTGCGCCTCGTGGCGCTGCGCCAGCGCCGGCTGCTGGCGGCGCTGGAAGGCCGCGGCCATGCGGCGCTGGCGCCGATCGAGGTGGCGGATGCCGGCGCCGGCGGCGATGCGGCGACGCGGCGCTGGCGCGAAGGCGCGCTGCCGCACGCCCTGCAGAAGGCGCGTGCCCACCCGGAATGGGCGGCCGGCGACGGCGCGGACGAGGTCGGGCGCGACGAGGCGGTGGCGCAGCTGCTCGCCGAACTGGGCGCCTAGCCGGGCAGGGTCAATCGCTTGCGGCGGGCGTTCCGGCCGGCTTCTTCGCCTTGCGGCCGTTGTCGATGAGCTCGATGCGGTAGGGCAGCGAGGGGTCGAGCGCGAGCGCGAGCAGCGCCAGCCGGCGCAGCGCGGCGTCGTGCTCGCCGGCCCAGCCCGTGGCCTCGCGGTAGAAGGCGCCCTGCGGGTGGAAGTTCCACGCCGCCACCGGCACGATGACGCAGTCGGCGATCCGCCCCTCGGCCAGCCGCACCCACAGCAGCAGCACGCCGCGCGCGGTTTCCGAGCGCGCCACCCCGATTCCGGCGGCGGGCGAGGCGGCGTCGACCAGCGGCGGCAGGTTGTCGGTGAGGGGGTAGCGCATGCGGCTGGCGCAGTCGGCGAGGTCGATCGCCTTGGCGAACAGGCGTGCCGAGATGCGGTGGCCGCGGTCGAGCAGCAGGCGCACCAGCGGCGACAGCGCGTGGCGGGCGAGCGGCCCGGTTTCGGCCGGCGCGCCGGCGAAGGTCGGCGTGGCGATGAACTCGTCGCTCGGCCAGTCGCCCACCGCGGCGGCCCAGGCGGCGGCGCTGAGCGTGCCGAGCAGCTGCACCGAGCCGCCGGCCGGCGCCTCCGAGGCGCCGATGCCGATCAGCTCGGCCAGCACCGAGCCGAGGGCGCCGCCGGCGTTGGCGCGCTCGATGAAGTCGGCGAGGCCGTGCGGCAGGCGGATGCGGTTGAAGAAGCCGGCGAGCAGCTCGCGTGCGACCAGGTCGAGCACTTCGCCACCGAGGGCGAAGCTGGCCGCGGCGGTGGTGTTGGCGTCGGCCGCGAGGCGGCGGTGGAGTTCGCCGAAGCGGCTGTGGCGGGCCTCGAAGCCGAAGCAGGGCGGCCAGTCGATGAGCAGGCGCTGCAGGTGGGCGTCGGCCGCTTCGGCGGCGAGCTCGCGCTCGGTGGCGAGCTGGTGCGCGAGCTCCGGCGGCGGCAGGCCGAGTGCGGCGTCGCAGGCCAGGCGCAGGGCGTGCGCGTGGGCGCGCGGGCTGTGCACGGCGCGCGCGGCGAGGGCGGCGACGGCCTCGTGCGGGGCGAGGCCGATCACGGCCGGGGCGGGCGAGAGCCCGGCGGGCACGGTCAGCGAGGCCGCCACGAGCCGCCCTCCGCTGCGCTGCGCGGTGATGCGGATGACCGTCTCGTCGTCGGCTGGGGTGTGCTGCATGGCTGCTCTCATCGGCCCGGATCCTGTCGAGGCGGAAGGATAACGCTTGTCCTTGCCCGAGGTGGGACTATTGCGCCCGGCGCCGGCCGGGAAGGTGTGACGAATCTGGCGGGCGCGGCGCGAACGCGGCCGGCGCCGGGCGCGATGCCAGCGACGAGGCATCGCGCCGGCAGGGGCACGCCGTCAGCGCGTGCGCAAGGGTGGCAATCGATCCGCGCGTGCTCAGGCCGGGCCCGTGCCGCCGGCCGGCAGGTGGAGGGCGAGCCACACCGTGCCGGGCGCGCTGCGCTCGACGCGGTGGCGGCAATGGGCGGGAAGCCACACCCAGTCGCCGGGCTGCAGGCTGCGTTGCGTGCCGTCGTCGAAACCGAGCGCAGCGCTGCCGGCGAGCAGCATCACCCATTCGTCCTCGGCCTGGTCGTACCAGAAGCCGGGCGGGCTGGCATGGCCGTGCGAGACGATGCGCTCGACGCGGGCGCAGGGGTGGGCGAGCAGGGTGTTGAAGGCCTCGTCGGCGCCGGGGGCGGGCAGTCCGGCGAAGACGTTGCCGCCTTCGGCGCCGCCGCCAGGCTCAGGCTTGTTGGCGGACATCGACGACGCGGATGCCGGGGATGTGGTGGAGGTGGTCGGCGCAGAGGCGGAACACGGTGTTCGGCGTGCCCGCCGCGGCCCAGATCGGGTCGATGTCCCACAGCGCGCGGTCGACGAGCACGGTGACCGCGCCGAGGTGGCCGACCGGGGCGACGCCGCCGATGGCGAAACCGGTGCGTTGGCGCACGAAGTCGGCGTCGGCGCGGGCGACGTTCTCGCCGAGCGCGGCCTTGAGCCTCTTCTCGTCGACGCGGTCGGCGCCGCTGGCGATGACGATGATGCAGGCGTCGCTGTGCTTGCCGCGGAAGACGATGGACTTGGCGATCTGGGCGACGTCGCAGCCGATCGCGACCGCGGCTTCGGCGCTGCTGCGGGTGGAGGCGGCGAACTCGACGATGTCGGCGGGCATGCCGAGCTGCCGCAGCGCGGCTTCGACGCGTGCGCGGGAGGAGAGCGGGGTGGCGGTGGCGGTCATCGGGGCGGTGGGCGTGCGGGCGAAGCGGGGATTATTCGCCGGATGCGTGCCGGCCGTACACTCTCTCGCCCTTCTCCGCGCGCCCGGCGACGGTGACTCAGCCCTGGCCGGGCTTGTCCGCGCTCTTGGCGTCCACCAGCGGCACCACGCCGGGGAACTCGAAGCGCTTGCGCCCGGGCTCCATCGCGGCGAGCGGCGTGCACGGCTTCAGGCTCGCCCGGCTGCGTTCGCTGAGGTCCTGGTAGCAGCGCGTGCCGTCGACCTTCCACGCCAGTTCCTGTTCGGAGAGCTCGCGCACCACCTTCGCCGGCATGCCGGCGGCGAGCGTGCGCGGCGGGATCTCGGCGCCGGCCTTGACGAAGGCGCAGGCGGCGACGATCGCCGACTCGCCGATCAGCGCCTTGTCCATGATCACCGCGTTCATGCCGACGAGGGCGTTGCGGCCGACGCGGCAGCCGTGCAGCACCGCGCCGTGGCCGACGTGGCCGTCGGCCTCGATCACGGTGTCGGTGCCGGGAAAGCCGTGCATCACGCAGCTGTCCTGGAGGTTGCTGCCCTCTTCGAGGACGATGCGGCCGAAGTCGCCGCGCAGGCTGGCGAGCGGGGCGACGTAGCAGCGCGCGCCGACGATGACGTCGCCGATCAGCACGGCGTCCGGGTGGACGAAGGCGCTGGGGTGGATGACCGGCTTGAGGCCGTCGATTTCGTAGCAGGGCATGGCCTCACTCCACGTGGTAGCGCCGCTGCACGACGCGGAAGCGGTTGGCGACGAAGGCGGCGTCCGAGTAGCTGGCGTTGGCCGCCGGGTTCATGCCGACGCCGTGGTAGTCGGAGAAGGCCGCCGACTGGTTCACGAACACGCCGCCGCCGAGGTTGATCGACAGCGCGACGCCGGCGCGCCAGCTCGCCGCGGTCATGGCGTCGATGACGTCCTGCCGCGTCGAGTACAGGCCGACCGTGAGCGCGCCGTGCTCGCGCACGATGCGCTCGGACAGCGCCACCGCGGCGGCGCCGTCGGCGACCTTGACGACGAAGCTGATCGGGCCGAAGCGCTCTTCCATGTAGCTCGCCTCGTCGGCGGCGTCGCAGGCGAGCAGCACCGGGGTGCGCACTTCGGCGCGCGGGAACTCGGGGTGCGCGAGCTTGCGCGAGGCGAGCACGACGCGGCCGTACTCGCCCGCTTCGGCGATGCGCGCCAGCGTCGCCTCGGACTGGATCGCACCCAGCACCGCGGTGGCGACGGCGGGGTCGGCGAGGAACTTGTCGATCGCCGCGGCCAGATCGGCGGCGAGCTCGTCGAAGCCCTTGTGGCCCTGGTCGGTGGCGATGCCGCCGGCCGGCACCAGGATCGCCTGCGTCGTCGTGCACATCTGGCCGGAGTAGAGGCTGAGGGTGAAGGCGAGGTTGCGCAGCATCGCCTTGTAGTTGTCGGTCGATTCGATGACGACGTTGTTGACGCCGGCCAGTTCGGCATAGACCTGGGCCTGGCGGGCGTGCTCGAGCAGCCACTGGCCGAAGGCGTTGCCGCCGGTGAAGTCGATCGATTTCACCGCCGGATGGGTGGCGAGCGCCTGCGTGTCGCTGCGCTTGTCGACCACGGCGAGGCTCACCAGGTTGGGGTCCAGGCCCTGCTCGGCGAGCACTTCGCGCGCCACCCGCACCGTGATCGCCGCGGGCAGGATGGCGTTGGCGTGGGGCTTGACGATCACCGGGTTGCCGGTGGCGAGCGCGGCGAACAGACCCGGATAGGTGTTCCAGGTCGGGAAGGTGCCGCAGCCGATCACCAGGGCGACGCCGCGGCCGACGAGCTCGAAGTGCTTCCTCATCTTCAGCGCCGGGTTCTTGCCCTGCGGCTTCTCCCACACCGCCTCGGCGGGGATGCGGCGCATCTCGTCCCAGGCATAGGCCACCGCCTCCAGGCCGCGGTCCTGCGCGTGCGCGCCGCCGGCCTGGAAGGCCATCATCCAGCCCTGGCCGGTGGTCATCATGACCGCGTGGGCGATCTCGAAGCTGCGCCGGTTCAGGCGCGCAATGATCTCGAGGCAGACGCCGACCCGGCCTTCCGCGCCCACCCCGCGCCAGCCCTCCATCGCCGCCTGCGCCGCGGCGACGAGCGCGTCCGGCGCGCACACCGGGTAGCGCACGCCGAGCTCGACGCCGTAGGGCGAGCGCTCGGGCGCGGCCCAGCCGCGCTGGCCCGGCTGCTCGAGGACGAAGTCGCGGCCGAGTTGGGCCTCGAAGGCTTGCCGGCCGTCTTCCGCGGCGGTTTCACCATAGGCCTTCGGGCTGGGCATCTCGGCATGCGGGCTCCAGTAGCCGCGGCCGTGGATGGCGGCGACGGCGGCTTCCAGCGTGGCCTGGTGCTGCGCGAACAGGGGGTGGGTCATGCGCGTCTCCTCGGGGCTGTCGGCCGCGGCATCGGCCGATGCGCTGCCGGGTGTCGGGGCTCGCCGCGCCAAAGTACGGCGCGGCGGAACTGCAAGAAAAAAGCACTTGTTTTTTGATCTGGATCAAGCTTACGATTGATTGACCGGTTGGTCAAACATGCGCCGGACCGATTCGGACAACAGAAAACCGGCTCGCCCGCCATTTGGCGCGGCGCCCTGGAGGAGAGACGAGAGCCATGAGCGAGCGCTACGAGACGATCGCCTTCGACATCGCCGACCGCGTCGCGACGCTGACGCTGAACCGGCCCGAGCGCCTGAACAGCTTCAACGAGACCATGCATCAGGAGGTGCGCGACGCGCTGGCGCGGGTGCAGGCGGGCCGCGCCGCGGGCGAGGTGCGCGTGCTGCTGCTGACCGGTGCCGGGCGCGGCTTCTGCGCCGGGCAGGACCTGTCCGACCGCACGGTGGCCGCCGACGGCCAGGCGCCCGACCTTGGCGCTTCGGTGGAGAAGCACTACAAGCCGCTGGTGACCACGCTGCGCGGCCTCGAGCTGCCGGTGATCTGCGCCGTCAATGGCGTCGCCGCCGGCGCCGGCGCCAACCTCGCGCTCGCCTGCGACCTCGTCTTCGCCGCGCGCTCGGCGAGCTTCATCCAGGCCTTCTGCAAGCTCGGCCTGATTCCCGACACCGGCGGCACCTGGGTGCTGCCGCGCCTGCTCGGGCCGGCGCGTGCGCTCGGCCTGGCGCTGCTGGGCGACAAGGTGACGGCCGAGCAGGCCGAGGCCTGGGGCATGATCTGGAAGTGCGTCGACGACGAAGCCCTGCTGCCCACCGTGCGTGCGCTCGCGGCGCAGCTGGCGGACGGGCCGACCTTCGGCTTCGCGCAGACGAAGAAGGCGATCTGGGGCAGCTCGACGCGCGACTTCGACGCCCAGCTCGACCTCGAGCGCGACCTGATGCGCGCCTGCGGCCGCTCGCACGACTACCGCGAGGGCGTGGCGGCCTTCATGGAAAAACGCGCGCCGCAGTTCCGGGGCGAGTGAGCATGGCCGCGCCCGCCGCGACGAGGACGGGGCCGCGCGGCCCGGCCGCCGGGGCGCGGGCGAACGCGCGCGAGCGTGGCGGCGAAGCACGCCGCGCCGCCTTGTCGCCGCTCCGGCACCAGATCCGCAGGGGAAAGCCCGGCCATGAGTGAAGCACCCTACCGCGACCTCGCCGCCGGCCTCGATCCCCAGCTGCTCGCCGAGAAGGTGCGCGACGGCATGTTCGCCAACGACCAGGCTTCACAGGGGCTGGGCATGCGCTTCGACGCCGTCGGCCCGGGCTACGCGAAGCTGCACATGGCGGTGCGCGAGGACATGCTGAACGGCTTTCGCATCTGCCACGGCGGCTTCATCACGACGCTGGCCGACTCCGCCTTCGCCTTCGCCTGCAACAGCTACAACGAGCAGACCGTGGCCGCCGGCGTGGCGGTCGAGTTCGTCGCCCCGGGCCGCGCCGGCGACACCCTGGTCGCGGAGGCGAAGGAGGTCTTCCTCGCCGGCCGCACCGGGGTGTACGACATCACCGTGACCAACCAGAAGGGCGAGCTGGTCGCGGTCATGCGCGGCAAGTCCTACCGCCTGAAGGGCCGGCCGGTGGTCGAGCTCTAGCGCCCTGAAGAAGTCGACCGACGAGCGCGCGGCCACAGCGCGCCACCCCGACGAGGAGAGCCGAATGCAGCGCCACCCCTACGCCCCGCCCCAACTGGAGCCGATCGAGACCGCCAGCCGCGACGAGCTATGTGCGCTGCAGCTCGAGCGCCTGAAATGGAGCCTGCGCCACGCCTACGACAAGGTGCCGCACTACCGCAAGAAGTTCGACGACAAGGGCGTGCATCCGGACGACCTGCGCACGCTCGCCGACCTCGCCAAGTTCCCGTTCACGAGCAAGCGCGACCTGCGCGACAACTACCCCTTCGGCCTCTTTGCCGTGCCGCGCGAGCAGGTCGCACGCATCCATGCCTCCTCGGGCACCACCGGGAAGCCCACCGTGGTCGGCTACACGCTCAAGGACATCGACACCTGGGCGAACCTGGTCGCGCGCTCGATCCGCGCCGCCGGCGGGCGGCCGGGCGACATGGTGCACGTGGCCTACGGCTACGGCCTGTTCACCGGCGGCCTGGGTGCGCACTACGGCGCCGAGCGCCTGGGCTGCACCGTGGTGCCGATGTCGGGCGGGCAGACCGAGAAACAGGTCCAGCTCATCCTCGACTTCAAGCCCAAGATCATCATGGTGACGCCCTCCTACATGCTGACCATCCTCGACGAGATGGAGCGCATCGGCATCGACCCGAAATCGACTTCGCTGCGCATCGGCATCTTCGGCGCCGAGCCGTGGACGCCGGCGATGCGCGAGGCGATGGAGGCGCGCGCCGGCATCGACGCGGTCGACATCTACGGCCTGTCCGAGGTGATGGGGCCGGGCGTGGCCAACGAATGCGTCGAGACCAAGGACGGCCCGACCATCTGGGAAGACCACTTCTACCCCGAGATCATCGACCCCGACAGCGGCGAGGTGCTGCCCGACGGCGAAGAGGGCGAGCTCGTGTTCACCTCGCTGACCAAGGAGGCGATGCCGGTGATCCGCTACCGCACGCGCGACCTCACCCGCCTGCTGCCGCCCTCGGCGCGCAGCATGCGGCGGATGGCGAAGATCACCGGGCGCTGCGACGACATGCTGATCATCCGCGGCGTGAATGTGTTCCCGACCCAGATCGAGGAGCTGATCTGCAAGATGCCCAAGCTCGCGCCGCAGTACCTGCTCGTCGTCGACAAGCAGGGCCACCTGGACACGCTGACGGTGAAGGTCGAGATCAACCCCGAGGCCGCCGTCGGCCGCCACCCCGAACACAAGGAGGCGCTCGCGCGCGAGCTGATGCACAGCATCAAGAGCCTGGTCGGGGTGTCGTGCACGGTCGAGGTCGGCGAGCCCTTCAGCATCGAGCGCGTCACCATCGGCAAGGCCAGGCGCGTCGTCGATCGCCGGCCGAAGGCCTGAGCGACCGCCGGCCGCAGGCCTGAGTTTTTCGCCAACAGGAGCGAAGCATGTACACCCAGTCACTGAGCATTCCCGACGCCGAGGCCAGGGGGCCGCGCGCGGTCGAGAACCCGGCCTACCTCGCCGAATTCAACGCCAGGATCGACGCCGGCGTCTTCATCGAGCCGAAGGACTGGATGCCCGAGGCCTACCGCAAGACCCTGATCCGCCAGATCAGCCAGCACGCCCATTCCGAGATCGTCGGCATGCTGCCCGAGGGCAACTGGATCACGCGCGCGCCGACGCTGAAGCGCAAGGCGATCCTGCTCGCCAAGGTGCAGGACGAGGGCGGCCACGGCCTCTACCTGTATGCCGCGGCCGAAACGCTCGGCGTATCGCGCGATGAGCTCTACGAAGCGCTGCTCTCGGGCAAGGCCAAGTACAGCTCGATCTTCAACTACCCGACGCTGACCTGGGCCGACATCGGCGTGGTCGGCTGGCTGGTCGATGGCGCCGCGATCATGAACCAGATCCCGCTGTGCAAGTGCAGCTACGGCCC
>JANJTU010000271.1 GCA_024710965.1 Thauera sp.
TCGGCTTTCATCTCGGCTCCTCAGGGCGTGACGGTGCAGGCATCGAAGGCGGCGAACACGCGCGTCTGCGCGGCCGCGAGCGAAACCTCGGGGCGGGTTTCAAGGAAGAAGCGGCGCAGCAGGCCACCGGCCGCGCGGCGACGGTAGCCGGCGCTCGCGCGCATGTCGGTGAGCGGTGCGTAGTCCAGCTCGAGCGCAAGCAGGGCGTGCACGAGCGTCTCCTCGTCCCACGGCCGGCCGTCGAGCGCAGCCTCGGTACGGGCGGCCCGCCTGGGCGTCGCCGCCATACCGCCGAAGGCGATGCGCGGTTCACGCACGCGCCCGTCCTCGATGCGCAGTGCAAAGGCGCCGCACACCGCCGAGATGTCCGAGTCGTAGCGCTTGGAGACCTTCCAGGTGCGCACCTGCAGCCCCGGCGCGCGCAGCGGCACCTCGACCGCCTCGACGATCTCGTCGGCGGCGAGGTCCTTCTTCATGTAGTCGAGGTAGAAGTCCTCCAGCGACAGCGTGCGCCGGCCGCGCGCGCTGTGAAGCACGACGCGGCTGCCGAGCGCGATCAGCACCGGCATCGAGTCGCCGATCGGCGAGCCGTTGGCGACATTTCCGCCGAGGGTGCCGGCGTTGCGCACCGGCGGCGACGCGAAGCGGTCCCACAGTTCGGCGAGTTCAGGGTAGTGCCGGCACAGGGCCGCGTAGGCGTCGCTCAGCGATACGCCAGAGCCGATGCTCAGCATGCCATCCGCCTCGTCGATCTGCCGCAGCTCCGCGACCTGACCGATGTAGATGAGTCCATCCAGTTCGCGAAACTGCTTGTTCACCCACAGGCCGATGTCGGTGCAACCCGCGAGAACGGTCGCCTCGGGATGGCGGCTGCGCAGCGCGGCGAGTTCGGCAAGCGTGCGCGGCGCGTGGAAGCGGGCCCCGCCATGGGCGTAGTCGAGCCCGTCGCGGCGGCGCAGCGCGAGCAGTTGCGCGCGCAGCGTGGCGCCGTCGAGCCCGACCGCGGGCAGGTCGAACATGCGCGCGCCGGCCTCGAGAATCGGGCGGTAGCCGGTACAGCGGCACAGGTTGCCCGCCAGCGCACTGCGGATGCGATTGTCGTCGGGACGGTCGCCGCTCGCGCTGCAGTCGTTGTAGAGCTCCCACAGCGACATCACGAAACCAGGCGTGCAGAAGCCGCACTGCGAGCCGTGGCAGTCGACCAGCGCCTGCTGCACCGGGTGCAGCTCGCCGCCCATCTGGCGGCGCAGGTACTCGACCGTGAACACCGCCTTGCCGTCGAGCGCCGGCACGAACTGGATGCAGGCATTGACGCTCTGCAGGCGCAGCCCGCCGTCCTCGGCCAGTTCGCCGACGACGACGGTGCAGGCGCCGCAGTCTCCCTCGGCGCAGCCCTCCTTGGTGCCGGTCAGGCCCTGGCTGGTGCGCAGCCACGACAGCAGGCTGGTGGTGGTGGGCAGGCCGGTCACTTCGACCGGCTCGCCATTGAGCAGAAAGCGGATTGCTTGCGTGTCCATCGTCTCGTCCTGTTTGGGCGATCACCTTCCGCGCACGGCGTGATCGTCGCTGTTTGTCGGGGGCGCGTGCTGCAGCCCCTCTTCATGGCATAGAGTGAAACTGTGGCCGGATGTTCGTCAAGGCTGACAATATTGTCAACAATCTGACGGGCGGCGGGCGTCTGATCGGAGATGTTGCATTGCGATGGATCGTGCCGTGCGCCTGTTCCCATTGTCCGCCGTGCAAGGCGTCTGGCGATGCTGCGGGGCAGTGTCCCGCGCGCCGCCTGGCCGCCGTCAAATGTGGGGAATCACGATCCCGTTATAATCCACGCGCGGATCTCGGGGGCGTTTATCAGTGGCGGAGAGGCGGACGCAGGCGATGGCAGAGGGCATGACGGAAGCGACGGACGCGGCGGGGGCGAAGGCGGACGGTGCGCGCAAGGGCGCGCGTGCGGCCTCGGTCGACGAGGCCCAGCGCGTGTTCGAGTCGCTGCGCAACGCGGTGCTCGACCAGCGCCTGCCGCCCGGGCTGCAACTGAAGGAACAGGCGCTCGCGGACGCCTTTGGCGTCAACCGCGCGGTGATCCGCCAGGCGCTCGCCAAGCTCGAGATCTACCGCCTGGTGACGCACGAGCCCAACCGCGGCGTCTTCGTCGCCCACCCGACGGTGGCCGAAGGGCGGGACATCTTCACCGCGCGCCGCTACGTCGAGGCCGCGATCGTGGACCTCGCCGTCGAGCGCCTGCGCCCGGCCGACATCGCGCGCCTGCGCCTGCTCGTCAAGCGCGAGCAGCAGGCCTACGCCGCGGGCGAGGTGCGCAAGGCGCTGCGGCTGTCGATCGACTTCCACCTCAAGCTCGCCGCCGCGGTGGGCAACGGCGTGCTGACCTCCTTCCTCGACGAACTGGTGACGCGCACGCCGCTGGTGGTGCTCGCCCACCGCCGCGAATCGGCGCCGATGTGCGCCCTCAGCGAGCACGAGCGCATCCTCGACGCGATCGAGGCGCGCGACGCCGGCCGCGCCAAGGCGCTGATGGTCGAGCACGTCGGCCACCTCGAAGGGCGGCTCGCGCTCGGCCGCCCGCCCGAGCGCGGCGAGCCGAGCATCGCCCGCCTGCTGGGCCTCGAGGCCGACGCCGACGAGGAGTGAAGGCGCCGGACGGGGCGGGCTCCGGTCCGCCGCGCACGCATTCCCGATGGCGCGCCATCGATCCGGCCTTTGCCTTCATATCCATTCGCTTATAAGGTATATCGACCAATCCGGATGTCGAGCCCTGCGTTTCGTCGCATAGACTAGCGCTGCGGTCGTTGCCAAAATTGTTAACAATAAGATTGGCAATGCAGGCGCTGCCCCGCTGATCGTCGACGTCGCCCGGAGCGGGCCCCGACGATCGCCGGAGCAGTTGGTACGAAACAAGACAGCCGGTCGCACATGCGAACCGGCGCCTCGAGGAGACACGTCATGCAATCCCCCACCTCCATGTCGGCCGCCGTGGCCGTCAAGCCTGTGCCAGGTGCCGAATCACGCAGCGCGCCGGCCGCCGCGGGCGGCTGGCTCGAACGCCGCTTCAAGCTCGCCGCGCACGGCACGAGCGTGCGCACCGAGCTGCTCGCCGGGCTGACGACCTTCGTCACGATGGCCTACATCATCTTCGTCAACCCGAGCATCATGGCCGCGGCGGGCATGGACCAGGGCGCCGCCTTCGTCGCCACCTGCATCGGCGCCGCGCTCGGCTGCCTGCTGATGGGCCTGTACGCGAACTGGCCGGTGGGGCTGGCGCCCGGCATGGGCCTCAACGCCTTCTTCACCTACACCGTGGTCGGCGAGATGGGCTACAGCTGGGAAGTGGCGCTCGGCGCGGTGTTCCTGTCCGGCGTGCTGTTCATGATCATGAGCTTCACCCGCCTGCGCGGCTGGCTGCTCAACAGCATCCCGCGCAGCCTGCGCTTTGCGATGGGGGCGGGGGTGGGTCTGTTCCTCGGCCTCATCGGGCTCAAGATCGCCGGCATCGTCGTGCCGAGCGCGGCGACGATGCTGACGATGGGCTCGATGCTCGAGCCGCCCGCGGTGCTGGCCGGCCTGTGCTTCCTGATGATCGGCGTGCTGAGCCATTTCCGCGTCTTCGGCGCGATCCTGATCAGCATCCTGGGCGTGACCTTCATCGGCTGGCTGCTCGGCATCGTCGAGTACGGCGGCCTGGTGTCGATGCCGCCCAGCCTCGCGCCCACGCTGCTGGCGATGGACGTCGCCGGCGCCTTCGACGTCGGCATGATCAGCGTGATCCTCGCCTTCCTGTTCGTGAACATGTTCGACACCGCCGGCACGCTGATGGGCGTCGCGCACCGCGCCGGGCTGTCGAAGGCCGACGGCAGCATCGAGAACATGCCGCAGGCGCTGAAGGCCGACAGCACCGCGAGCGTGGTCGGTGCCTTCGTCGGCTGCCCGCCGGTGACGAGCTACGTCGAGAGCTGCGCCGGCGTCGAGGCGGGCGGGCGCACCGGCCTGACCGCGATCACCGTCGGCGTGCTCTTCCTCGCGGCGATGTTCTTCTCCCCGCTCGCCGGCATGATCCCGGGCTACGCCACCGCCGGTGCCCTGATCTACGTCGCGATGCTGATGATGACGGGGCTGGCCCACATCGACTGGGAGGACTACACGGACACGATCCCCGCGATCGTCACCGCGGTGATGATGCCGCTCACCTTCTCCATCGCCAACGGCATCGCGCTCGGCTTCGTCACCTACGTCGTGCTCAAGTTCTGCACCGGCCAGACGCAGCGCATCTCGCCCGCGCTGTATGCGCTGTTCGGGCTCTTCATCGCCAAGTTCGTCTTTCTCTGACGGCGGCGAGGGCGGCGCGGGGACGCCGCCCTGGCGTCGGCGCCGAAGCGCCCGGCTCGGCTGCCGGCGCCTACCTGGCGTCGATCTGTGCCCGCATCGCTTGCGCGTCAGCGGTCGCACCGGCGGTCTCGGCCGCGACCGCCACGCCCTTCATCGCGCGCAGGCGGTTGGGCTCCTTCTGCAGCACCGCCTCGTAGGCTGCACGCGCCTCGACCGCGCGGCCGTGGGTGCGCAGCACGTCGGCGAGCACTTCGCGTGCGGGCAGGATCGGGCCGGGGGTCACGACGTGCTTCTCGCTCGCATCCTCGCGTGCCGCTGCCGCCGCCAGCACGCCGATGCCGGCCTCGAGTTCGCCGGCCCGGGTCATCGCCAGGCCGCGCACGACTTCGGCCTGGATCGCGATCTGCTCGCTCCAGTAGGCCAGCTTCTTGTCCTCGGTGACCTGGCGCAGACGGTGCAGGCGCTCGATCTCGGCCTGCGCGGCGGCGGCGTCACCGCGCGCTGCGGCACCGAGGCCGCGGGCGAAGGCGTTGACCGCTTCGGCCTGCGGATACTTGGCCCACGGATAGGCGTCGCGTGCCGGCTGCAGCTCGAGCCGGGCGGCCTCGTCCCAGGCGTCGCGCTCGAGCGCGAGCCGCGCCGGGATCGCCGCATAGGCGTAGGCGGAGGCGAAGTGGTCGGTGATCGGCATCTCGCCGGCGAGGCGCAGCACGTCGCGGGCGGCGTCGATCTCGCCCAGCTGGAGGTGGGCGTAGGCCATGTAGTCGTAGGCGTGCATTGCATTCCAGGTCTGCCGTGCATCGGCCTGCGCCGAGGCGCGGTTGGCCTCGATCGACTCGCGCCAGGCGCCGACGCGGGTGAACACGTGCGAGGGCATGTGCTGGGCGTGGGCCGCGGCGGGGGCGATCGCCCCGTAGCGCCGCGCGGCGTCGAGCCCCTTGTGCGCGATCGGCGGGTAGTCGTAGCTGTGGATGAGGAAGTGCGCCACGCCCGGGTGCTGCGGTTGCGCGCGGAAGATCGGCTCCAGGATCGCCGCGGCGCGCAGCTGGTTGGTGTAGGCCTTGTCGGCCGGGTCGAAGTTGGCCGAGAGCACGAGGGCGTGCAGGATCGCCGCATTCGGGTCGTCCGCGTACTTCGCGGCCATGGCCTCGAGGGCGCGCTCGAGGCGCTGCGCGCGTTCCTTGTGCGGGGTGTCGGCGTGCTTGTCGAAGAAGCTCGCCAGCGCGTCGACGTAGTCGCGTTCGCGTTGCGAGCGCAGGCCGCTTGTCCGCGCCGCCCCGATCAGGAGCTCGCCTTCGTCGAGCTTCTGCGCCGACAGGTTGGCGGGCCAGACGAAGGGGTTGTCGAGCAGCGCGAGTGCCTGCGCCCAGTGCGCCATGCCGCAACCCGGGTCGGCCTGCAGCGCGTGCGTGAGCGGCTCGGTGGTGCGATGCCAGACGAACGAGTAGTAGTAAGCCATCGCAGTGTTGAAGGCGGCCTGCGCTTCCGGCGCGCAGCCGACCTCGAAGCGGACTTCGCCGAGCGCCGGCGTCTCGGCCGCCGTCATTGCCGGACCGGCCGGCAGCGTCAGGCCGGCGACGAGCAGCAGCGCCGCAAGCATCGTCAAGCGTGGTCTGGGGTTCATGCTGATCTCCTCCATCGGGACGTTCCGTCCGGAGGTCGGGCGAGGGCTCGTCGTCCGGCCGCGGCCGGGCGGAACCGGGGCGCCTTCCAGGCCGATCGCGCGCAGCGGGGGCCACGCGTGCCCGGAATGGCTTTCTTCCGCACTCATGAAGCCGTCGCCTTGCTCCAGGCTCGAGGCCGGGTTGCCGGGCGGGCCGGGCGCAGGCCGCGCCACAGGCAAGGTCTGCTGGCAGGTGGGTGGGCTCCCTCAGCCTAGACCACCGTCCTGCGCGCGCAACCGCAACCGCACGTGCGGGCCGGCGCAGCCTGCGTCAGTGGCCTGCGTCAGCGGCTTGGGGCAGCGGCCCGCGGACCCTGGCGAGTACCGCCGGGCCGCGGCGGAGCGGGCTTGGCATGCGGTGAAGGGGCGTGCTTGAATGAGGCGTCGATGTCTCCCCGCCCCGGTGTGCATGCCCAGTCTCTTCGTCTCCTATCGCCGCGAGGACAGTGCCGGCTTTGCCGGCCGGCTCACCGACGCGCTCGAACGCCGCTTCGGCGCCGGCAGCGTGTTCCGCGATGTGGACGACATCGAGCCGGGGGCGGATTTCGAGGCCGTCATCGATCGCGGTCTGCGCCAGGTGCGCGTGGTGCTGGTGGTGATCGGGCCCGGCTGGCTCGCCGCGGCGCTGGACGGCGAGCGCCGCCTGGAGCGCGCGGACGACATCGTGCGGCGAGAGATCGAGCACGCGCTCGCCTCGGGCAAGCCGGTCGTGCCGGTGCTCGTCGGCGGCGCGGCGATGCCGGCGGCGCAGGCGCTGCCGGCATCGATCCGGGCGCTGGCCAGCCGGCACGCGCTGACGCTGAACGATGCGTCGTGGGCCACGGATCTGGGCCGGCTCGAAGCGACGCTCGGGCCGTGGCTGCCGGCAGCCCGGCGTGGCGCCGGCCGGCGCCGACTCCTCTTCGGCCTGCTCCTCGCGGTGAGCCTCGCCGCCGTGCTCGCCTACCTGCTGCGGGCGGGTACGCAGGCGGGCCCAGCGCTCGTCGAAGGCGCCTGGCAGGCGCAAGTCGCCTACCCCTGGGGCGTGACGGTGCGGGAACGCTTCGAGTTTGCCGTGCGCGATGGCGTGGTCGAGGGCCGGGCGGGCTTCCTCGGCGTGGCGCGCGCGCTGGAGCGGGCCGAGTGGCGCGACGGCCGCCTGCGCTTTCTGACCCGCAGCGCCGCCGTCTCCGGCGACGAGCCGCCGCGCGAGCTGGAGCACCATTACGAGGTGAGCGCCGAGGGCGACGGCCTGCACATCCGCCTCGAAACCCGCGACCGCCACCGTGCGGAGCCGGCGGTCGCCTTCGTCGCCCGGCGCGTCGGCGCGCGGCCGTGAGCCGGTGATGCGCCCGTCCCGCCGCGTCCTGCCCTGGATCCTTGCCGGCCTGGTGCTGTCGCTCGCCGCCTCGGTGTGGCTGGCGCGCGCCGAGCTGCAGCGCCTGCAGCGCGAGTTCGAGACCGATGCCCGCATCGTCCATCGCGTGCTCAGCCTGCGCGCGGTCGAGCACGAGGCCATCCTCGCCACGCTCGCGCTGCTCGACACGCCGGCCACCGCCGATGCGGCCCGCCGCCTGCCGGCGATCTATCCGCGCATCCTCGGCGTGCTGCGGCGCGAGGGTGAGGCTGAGTGGGAGGCCGGCGCGCAGGCGGCCGGGCTCGCCGCGGCCGAGGCCGCGTCGCGTGAGGCGGGGCGGGCCTGGGGGCTGGTGTCGGCGCTGGCGCAGGGGCGGCTGTGGCTGGTGCTCGCCGGCGGCACGGCAAGTCACGCGCTGCTGATCGACCTCGCCGGCATGGTGCCGGCGGCGGAATGGCCCTTTGCCGCCGCGGCGCCGGTGCGCGTCGAACTCGCCCACGCCGGCCGGCGGTGGACGATCCAGCCCGGCGCGACGGCCGCGGGCGGCTGGCGCTTTCGCTTCGACAAGCCGCTCACGGTGCGCAGCCAGCCCTTCGATGTCGTCGCCGAGCGCCGCGTCGGCTGGGGCGAGCTGCCGTGGGTGGCCATGCTCGGCGTCGTGCTGGCGATCGGTGCCGTGCTGGCCGGGGCGGCCACGCTGCGCCAGCAGCGCATTGCGCGCCGGCGGGCGGAGGAGCTGCTGCGGCTCGGCCAGGTCGGGCGCCTGAACGCAATGGGCGAACTGGCGGCCGGCATGGCGCACGAACTGAACCAGCCGCTCACCGCGGTGCTCGCCAACACGCGCGCGGCCGAGCGCCTGCTGCGCGAGGAGCCGCCCGAGCTCGACAGCGCGCGCGGCGCGATGGCGGCGGCGGGCGAGCAGGCCCGCCGTGCAGCCGACGTGCTCGGCCGCCTGCGCCGCGCGGTGGCGCGCCCGGGCGGTGCCGAGCGGCTCGAGGCGGTCGATCTGCGCGCCGCGGCCGCAGCGGCGCTGCACCTGGTCGAGCCGCGGCTGCGGCAACTGCGCGTGCGGCCGCGGCTGGAGGGCGAGACTGCGCCGCTGGTGCGCGCCGATCCGGTGGCGCTCGAGCAGATCATCCACAACCTGCTCAACAATGCGCTGCAGGCGCTCGAGCAGGTGCCCGCCGACACGCGCCGGCTGACGCTGCGCGTGGACGTGCAGCCCGGACCGCGCCCGGGCGCGCATGGCTGGGCGGTGCTGACGGTCAGCGACAGCGGCCCCGGCATCCCCGCCGCGCAGCGTGTGCGCGTGTTCGAGCCCTTCTACACGACGCGCGCGCAGGGGCTGGGCCTGGGGCTGAGCCTGTGCGAGTCGCTCGCCGCGGCCATGGACGGCCGCCT
>JANJTU010000298.1 GCA_024710965.1 Thauera sp.
GGGTCGGGGCACTCGGCCTTCGGCAGGCCCTTCAGCCCGGCGCGGCCGGCTTCCAGGTGCACCATCCAGAACACGGTGAAGAAGTACAGCATGGCTGGAATCGCCGCCGCCTTGGCGATCTCGACGTAGGGCACGTTGATCGTCTCGGCCATGATGAAGGCCACCGCGCCCATCACCGGCGGCATGATCTGCCCGCCCATCGAGCTCGTGGCCTCGACCGCGCCGGCGAAGGCCGGCTTGTAGCCGAACTTCTTCATCAGCGGGATCGTGAACTGGCCGGTGGTGACGACGTTGGCCACGCCCGAACCGTTGATCGTGCCCATCAGCCCGGACGACACCACCGACACCTTGGCCGGCCCGCCCTTGGTGTGGCCGACGGTGCCGAGCGCGAAGTCGGTGAACAGGTCGATCATGCCCGCCTGCTCGAGGAAGGCGCCGAACAGGATGAAGAGGAAGATGTAGCTCGAGGACACGTAGGTCGGCGTGCCGTAGATGCCCTCGGTGCCGAAGGCGAGCTGGCCGACGACCTGGTCGAGGCCGTAGCCGCGGTGCGCCAGGGCGCCCGGCAGGTATTCACCGAACAGCGCATAGGCGAGAAAGCCCACGCAGATCAGCGGCAGCGCCAGGCCCATGATGCGGCGCGCGGCCTCGAACACCAGCACCAGGGTGACGATGCCGACCACCATGTCGGCATCGG
Source organism: Thauera sp. (assembly GCA_024710965.1). GTDB lineage: Bacteria > Pseudomonadota > Gammaproteobacteria > Burkholderiales > Rhodocyclaceae > Thauera. Next base: position 698 of record JANJTU010000298.1, read on the forward strand.
TGAGCTCGCCGGCGCGCTGCACCAGCTCGGCCTCGAACACCCAGTGATAGGTCGCCAGCGCGAGCGCGGCGAAGCCCAGCGCCTTGGTCAGCACGCTGGTGCGCCCCTGACCGCCCTGCCACGGGTGGAGCAGGAACGTCAGCAGCAGCAGGAAGCCGACGTGCAGCGCACGCACGACGGTGCTCGACAGCGGGCTGAAGGCCGAGGTGACGAGCTGGAAGGTGGAGAACAGGATGGCGCTGAAGAAGACGACGCGCAGCATCTTCTTGGTCGCCTCTGCGGCGGGCGAAACGGAGGTAGTGGTCATGACGGCCCCGGTCTTGAAGTCGGCGGAAAGGCAGCAGGCCCGGCCCGCGGCCACCGGCCGCGGCGCTCGCGCCGGGCGGGGTGGCGGGCTTGGCCTCGGGGGCGGGACTTACTTGATCAGGCCCTGTTCACGGTAGTACTTCTCCGCGCCCGGATGCAGCGGCACCGGCAGGCCCTGGATCGCCTTCTCGAGCTTGATCTGGCGCGCGGCGGAGTGCGAGTTGCCGAGGCGCTCGAGGTTGTCGAAGATGCCCTTCGTCATCTGGTAGACGACCTCGGCCGGCACCTTCTCATGGGTGATGAGCAGGTTGTTGATGGCGACCGTGTCGACGTCCGCCGTCTGCCCCTCGTAGGTGTTGGCCGGCACCTTGGCCGCCTGGTAGGCGGCGTCGCCGACCTTGGCGACGACCTCCGCCGGCACCGGCACGAAGTTCACCTTCACCGCCGCGGAGAGGTCGCGCAGCGCCGCCACGCCGAGGCCGGCCGACTGCAGCGTGACGTCGATCTGGCGGTTCTTCATCAGCTCGACCGACTCGCCGAAGGGCAGGTATTCCACCTTGGCGAAGTCGGCGTAGCTCAGGCCCGCCGCCTTCAGGATCGCGCGGGCATTGATCTCGGTGCCCGAGCGCGGCGCGCCCACCGAGATGCGCTTGCCCTTGAGGTCGGCGAGCGACTTGATGTTGGCGTCGGCCAGGGCGACGATCTGGATGTAGTTCGGGTACACGGAAGCGACCGCGCGCAGCTTGTCGAGCGGCTTGGTGAAGCCCGCCTCGGCATTGCCCTTCCAGGCATCGGAGACCGAGTCGGCGAGCGAGAAGCCGATCTCGCCGCGGCCGGCCTGCAGCAGGTTGAGGTTCTCCGCCGAGGCCTTGGTCGCCTGCACCTGCACCTTGCTGTCGGGGATGGCCTCGCCGTACACCTGCGACAGCGTGACGCCGAGCGGGTAATACACGCCGCTGGTGCCACCGGTCAGCACGTTCACGAAGGTCGCCGCCGAGGCCGCGGACGTGACCGCGACAAACAGGGTGCCGAGCGCGCATTTGCGGATCAGGGATTTCATCGGGAAGTCTCCTCGAATTAGTTTGGATTATCCGCCCATCAGTGAGCGAGAACACTTTAGCAACCCTCGTGCCACCGACGCACGCCCTGCCGGATTGGCGTTTTCCCTGATTCTGCCGGCCTTTCGGCACGCGGCCGGGCGATGTCGCCGCACCCCCTGCGCGGATCTCCGGAATGCGCCGCCGCGTGCTGTCGGCGATCCCGCACACTGCAGTGCACAATCCATCGTCATGACGAAAACCACCCCCTTCCCAGGCCCCGGACCGATCTGCTACAAGCGTTCTCCCGCACCTTTCCGCAGGCAGGCAGCCTGGTCCGGCGAAGGGCCACAACCGTTCGGGAGAACCATGGAAACAGTCGATTGTGTGGTCATCGGCGCCGGGGTCGTCGGCCTCGCCTGCGCGCGCAGCCTGGCCGAGGCCGGGCGCGAAGTCGTCATCCTCGAGCGCGAGGCCTGCTTCGGCAGCGGCATCAGCGCGCGCAACAGCGAGGTCATCCACGCCGGCCTCTACTACCCGCCCGGCTCGCTGAAGGCCCGCCTCTGCATCGAGGGCCGCGCGCTGCTCTACGCCTGGTGCGCCGAGCGCGGCGTCGCGCATGCGCGCTGCGGCAAGCTCGTCGTCGCCGCGCGCGCCGGGCAGATGGACAGGCTGCAGCAGATCGCCGCGCTCGCCCGCGCCAACGGCGTCGACGACCTGCGCCTGCTCGGGCGCGCCGAAGTCGCCGCGCTCGAACCCGCGCTCGACGTCCATGCCGCGCTGCTGTCGCCCTCGACCGGCATCGTCGACAGCCACGGCCTGATGCTGTCCCTGCTCGGCGCGGCCGAAGCCCGCGGCGCGATGCTCGCGCTCGGCAGCCCGGTGCTCGGCGGTGCGGCCGAGGGCGACGGCATCGTGCTGGAAGTCGGCGGCGAGGCGCCGAGCACGCTGCGCGCGCGCTGCGTCATCAATGCCGCCGGGCTGGACGCGGTCGCGCTCGGGCACGCGATCCGCGGCCCGGCCGCCGCCCGCGCGCCGCAGGCGCACTTCGCCCGCGGCGTGTATTTCAGCTACACCGGCAAGGCGCCCTTCTCGCACCTGATCTACCCGATCCCGGAACCCGGTGGGCTGGGCGTGCACCTGACGCTGGACCTCGGCGGCCAGGCCAAGTTCGGCCCCGACGTCGAGTGGATCGCCGCCCCCGACTACCACGTCGACCCGGCGCGCGCGGCGCGCTTCTACGCCGCGGTCCGCAGCTGGTGGCCGCAACTGGAAGACGGCCGCCTGCAGCCGGGCTACGCCGGCGTGCGGCCCAAGATCGCCGGCCCGGGCGAAGCCGACGCCGACTTCCGCATCGACGGCCCGGCCGCACACGGCGTGCCCGGCCTGATCCACCTCTACGGGATCGAGTCGCCGGGGCTCACCGCGGCGCTGGCGATCGGCGAGCAGGTCGCGGCGCTGGCCGCGCGCAGCGCCCGATAGCAAAACGGCCCGCCCTGCCGCAAGGCAGGGCGGGCCGCGGGTCGAGCGCCGCGGGACCCGCGGCGCCGGCCGGCTGCGGGCGCTCAGGCGCCGACCGCGTCCATCGCCGCGGCGAGGATGTCCAGGCCCTCGTCGAGCACCGCCTGCTCGATCGTCAGCGGCACCATCAGGCGCAGCACGTTGCCGTAGCTGCCGCAGGACAGCAGCAGCAGGCCGCGCTTGAGCGCCTCGGCGATCACGGCCTTGGCCATCTCCGGCGCCGGGCGGCGGCGGTCGCCGTCGTGGAAGAACTCGACCGCCACCATCGCGCCCAGACCGCGCACGTCGCCGATGCACTTGTGGCCCGTGGCCATTTCGTGCAGGCGGCGCTGCATGTGCTCGCCGATCGCGAGCGCACGCTCGCACAGCTTCTCTTCTTCCATCACGTCGAGCACGGCGAGCGCGGCGGCGCAGGCCATCGGTGCGCCGGCATAGGTGCTGCCCAGACCGCCCGGTGCGAGCGCGTCCATCACCTCGGCGCGACCGACCACCGCCGCAACCGGGAAGCCGCCACCCAGGCCCTTGGCGAGCGTGATCAGGTCGGGAACGACCCCGGCATGCTCGACCGCGAACATCTTGCCGCAGCGGCCGATGCCGGACTGGATCTCGTCGGCGATCAGCAGGATGCCGTGCTTGTCGGCGAGCGCACGCAGGCGCTGCAGGAACTCGGCCGGAGCGGGGTAGTAGCCGCCCTCGCCCTGCACAGGCTCGACGATGAAGGCGGCGACGCGGCGCGCCTCGATGTCGTTCTTGAACAGCAGCTCGACGCCGTGGATGGCGTCATCGACG
>JANJTU010000319.1 GCA_024710965.1 Thauera sp.
GCGGCGACCGAGGCGGTGCAGATCTTCGGCGGCATGGGGTACTCCACCGAATACGCGGTGGAAAAGCTCTTCCGCGACGCCAAGGTGCTGCAGATCTACGAAGGCACCAGCGAGATCCAGCGCAACATCATCGCCCGCAAACTGCAGCGGGCCTGAACCTGAGGACCCAGCAATGACCCCAAGCACCCCCTCCAATCCGAACGAAGCGCTCATCCTGGGCGCCGTCCGCACCCCCTTCGGCCGCCGCGGCGGTGCGTTGCGCGAGACCCGCCCGGACGACCTTCTTGCCACCGCCCTCGGCGGCGTGCTGGCGCGCACCGGACTTCCAGCCGAAAAGGTTGGCGACGTGCTGGCCGGCTGCGTCAGCCAGGCCGGCGAGCAGGGCGCCAACATCGCCCGCCAGGCGCTGCTGGTCGCCGGCCTGCCGGCCGAAGTGCCGGGCGTGTCGATGAACCGCATGTGCGGCTCCAGCCAGTTCGCCACCCATGCCGCTTCGCAGGCGGTGGCCGCGGGCGACCTCGACTTCGCCATCGGCTGCGGCGTCGAGAGCATGAGCCGGGTGCCGATGTTCCTCGACCTGACCCTGGGCCAGGGCGACTTCCGTGGCTTCGACAAGCTGCATCCGAAGATCCTCGAACGCTTCGCCATCCCGCACCAGGTCGAGAGCGCCGAGCGCATCGCCGACCAGTGGAAGATCTCGCGCGCCGAGATGGACGACTACGCGATGGAAAGCCACCGCCGCGCCGAAGCCGCGCGGGCCGCCAGCCTGCATGCCGAGATCCTGCCGGTGGCGGGCGTGGACAAGGAAGGCGGCGCGATCACGCTGGCCCACGACGAGGGCATCCGTGCGGTGATCGACGTCGAGCGCATGCGCGCGATGCAGCCGGTGTTCCGCCAGCCCGGCGAGGGCGGCGTGACCGCGGCCAACGCCAGCCAGATGTCCGACGGCGCGGCCGCGGTGCTGGTCGGCCGCCGGGGTGCCGCCGAGGCGCTGGGCATCAGGCCGCGCGCGCGCTTCCTCGCCCGCGTCGCGGTCGGTTCTGATCCGGTGATGCAGCTCACCGGCGTGATCCCGGCAGCGCGGCGCGCACTGGAGATGGCCGGGTTGTCGATCCGCGACATCGACTGGATCGAGGTGAACGAGGCCTTCGCCAGCGTGGCGCTGTGCTTCGTGCGGGAGTTCGCGCCCGACATGGAGCGCTTCAATCCCTGGGGTGGCGCCATCGCCCACGGCCACCCGCTGGGCGGCACCGGCGCCGGCCTGATGGCCAAGATGCTTGCCGGCCTCGAACATCGCGACGGCCGCTTCGGCCTGCAGGTGATGTGCATCGGCCACGGCATGGCCACCGCCACCGTCATCGAACGCATCTGAGACACAAGGAGCATACGCAATGAAGATCGCAGACTCGGTATTCCTCGTCACCGGCGGCGCCTCGGGCCTGGGCGCAGCCACCGCGCACATGGTGGTCGAAGGCGGCGGCAAGGTGGTGATCGCCGACCTCAACGAAGAAGCCGGCCAGGCGCTGACGGCCGAACTGGGCGCCGCGGCGTGCTTCGTGCGCACCGACGTCAGCGACGAGGCGTCCACCCAGGCCGCGGTCGATGCCGCAGTGCAGGGTTTCGGCGGCCTCCACGGGCTGGTGTGCTGCGCCGGCGTGGCGCCGGGGGAGAAGGTGCTGGGCAAGGAAGGCCCGCACCGCCTGGACAGCTTCGTGCGCGGGGTGACGATCAACCTCCTCGGCACCTTCAACCCGATCCGCCTCGCGGCGGAGGCGATGAGCAAGGCCACGCCCAACGCGGAAGGCGAGCGCGGCGTGGTCGTCACCACCGCCTCGGTCGCCGCCTTCGACGGCCAGATCGGCCAGGCGGCATATGCGGCCTCCAAGGCCGGCGTGGTCGGCATGACGCTGCCGATCGCGCGCGAGCTGGCGCGCTACGGCATCCGCGTCATGAGCATCGCCCCCGGCATCTTCGAGACCCCGATGCTGCGCGGCCTGCCGCAGCAGGTGCAGGATTCGCTCGGCCACATGGTGCCCTTCCCCTCGCGCCTGGGGCGTTCCAGCGAGTATGCACAGCTGGTGAAGTCGATCTGCGAGAACCCGATGCTGAACGGCGAGGTCATCCGCCTGGACGGCGCAATCCGCATGGCGGCAAAGTGAGGACCGGTCAGCCGGGCGTCTGCTTATGAAGGGGGCGCCCGCGGGCGCTCCGCAAGCAAGGGATGAGGACATCAGCATGACTGCTATACACACGATCGTACCCGCCGACGTTCGCCGCGCGGGGCGCAATCTGATCGGCGACGCCTTCGCGCGTTCGGTGCGCCGCAACCCCGAGCGCGAGGCGTTGCGCTTCGAGGGCCGCAGCTGGCGCTATGCGCAGCTCGAGCGCGCGGCCAACCGCGTCGCCAACCGGTTGCTGGCGATGGGGCTGGTGGCCGGCGACCGCGTCGCCGCCTACGGGCGCAACTCGGACGCCTACGTGCTGCTGTGGCTGGGCTGCGTGAAGGCGGGCCTGATCCATGTGCCGATCAACTACGCGCTGCTCGATGCCGAGCTACGCTACATCGTCGAGCAGTCCGGCGCGCGGGCGCTGTTCTGCGACGCCGACATGGCGGCCCACGTCGAGGCCCTGGGGCCTGCGCTGCCCTGCGAATGGCGCGGCACGCTGCACGGCAGCGGGGAAAGTGGCACGCCGCAGGGCGGCGAGGGGTGCGACATCCTGGCCTGGGCGCAGGCCGGCGGCGCCGACTCGACGCCCGAGCCGAACGTCGGCGAGGAGAGCATCGCCCAGCTGCTGTACACATCGGGGACGACTGCCGCGCCCAAGGGCGCGATGATGAGCCACCGCGCGCTGCTGGCCGAATACACGAGCACCTTGCTGGCGACCGACACCCGCAGCGACGACTGCTCGCTCGCCGCGCTGCCGCTGTACCACTCGGCGCAGATGCACGTATTCCTGATGCCGCAGCTGCTGGTGGGCGCCACCACGCTGCTGATCCAGGCACCGCAGCCCGAGCGCTGCTTCGAGCTGATCGCGCGCGAAGGCGTGACCTCCTTCTTCGCCCCGCCGACGGTGTGGATCGCCTTCCTGCGCCATCCGGCCTTCGCCCCGGCGAGGCTGGCCTCGCTGCAGAAGGGCTACTACGGCGCGTCGATCATGCCGGTGCCGGTGCTGCAGGAGCTGGCTTCGAAGCTGCCCGCACTGAAGCTCTACAACTGCTACGGCCAGAGCGAGATCGCCCCGCTCGCCACCGTGCTGCGGCCCGAGGAGCATGCCGAGCGCCCCGCGTCCGCCGGGCGGCCGATCTTCAACGTCGAGACCCGCATCGTCGATACCGACCTGAACGACGTGCCGCCGGGCGACATGGGCGAAATCGTGCACCGCTCGCCGCAGCTGATGAGCGGCTACTGGGACAAGCCGGAGGAGACCGCAGCCAGCTTCAAGGACGGCTGGTTCCGCTCGGGCGACGTCGGCTACATGGACGAGGCGGGCTACCTCTACATCACCGACCGCATCAAGGACATCATCAAGACCGGCGGCGTGGTGGTGGCGAGCCGCGAGGTGGAGGAGTGCCTCTACACCCATCCAGCGGTCGCCGAGGTGGCGGTGATCGGCCTGCCCGACGAGCGCTGGATCGAGGCGGTGACAGCGGTGGTGGCGCTGAAGCCGGGCGCGCGGGCCGCAGCGGAGGACCTGATCGCCCACGTGCAGGCCAAGCTGGCGCCGTTCAAGGCACCCAAGCGGGTGTTCTTCGTCGAGGACATGCCGCGCAACGCCTCGGGCAAGCTGCTCAAGCGCGAACTGCGTGCGCGCTATGCGAGCGAGGCGGCAGGACAGAGGGCTACCTGAAGGAAGCCGTGCCGTCGCGGACCGCCGCCGATACCGCCCAGCGCGACCCCGCCCGCGCCAAGCCCATCGTCAGCGCCAGCCAGTTCGTCGCCACCAGCCCGGACGACGCCACCGGCCCGGTCGGCGAACTCGTCGCGCAGGCCCTCGATCTCGGCGACCAGATCAGGCTGACGCGTCGAACTCGCACCACCATTCCTGCGCCATGTGCACGATGCGCCCCTCGGTCGTTTCGATCTGGATGCCTCGTAAAAGCATGCCGCGCCGCGTCACTCTCAGCAGCGTAACGTCGAATAAGGGCGGCAGCCGAGGCGCTGGCGGATAGCCGGGTGAGGGGTCCAGCGTAAGAAGGTCCGCCATCTTTAGGGCGCGTCTATCCGCATTGTGGCGCCCTTCCCGCTCATAGACGACCAGACAGCCGAACGTCCCGCAGTCCGCACGCAGTCCTTCGCGTGGGCGACGAACCCCCTGGGCGTACAACTCGACAACACGGCACTTCATGGCGGGAACGAGGAACTGTATTTGCGTACAGTTTATC
>JANJTU010000326.1 GCA_024710965.1 Thauera sp.
CGCCTTCCTCGTAGTTGAGCACGAACTGCACGGCGACGCGGGCGCGGCCCGGCCAGTTGGCGTAGGGCGGGTTCCTGCCGTAGCCGATCAGGTCGCGCGGGTAGGGACTGGATTTCATTGCTGCATCTCTCCTGCGGCGCCCGCCGCCACACCCCCCGCCCCCCTGACAAAGATCAGGTATCCAGGAAGCGCTTTCACGCGCTCCAGTTTTTCAACAGCAGCCCCTAGGTCAGGCCGGCCGGGATCAGGCTGGCGTACCAGGACACCGAGGAGAAGCTCAGGGCGACGCCCGCGCCCACCAGCGAGGCGACGATGCCGGCGTAGTTCACGCCGCGGTAGGGGCCGTTCTCGTCGTAGAGCTTGGTGAGGTTCAGGTTGCGGCGGCGGATGATGTAGTAATCGACCACGAGCACGGCGAAGATCGGGCCGAGGAAGGCCGAGTAGGTCTGCACGAAGACCTGCAGGCCGGCGGCGGACTCGTCCTTGACCAGTTCCCACGGGAAGGTGCCGAAGGCGAGCAGGCCGACGATGATCGCCGAGCTGCGGAAGGACAGCTTGAACACGTCCATCAGCACGTAGGTCGGCGGCACGACGTTGTTGAGCACGTTGGTCGTGACCTGGGCGAAGGTGATGAAGAGCAGCGTGGCGATCAAGAGCGGCTTGTTGTCGACCGCGCTCGAGAACACCTGGATCGGGTCGGCGACGCCGGTGGCGCCCGACACCATGAGCCCGATCAGGCCCATGAACAGCGTGCAGGGCAGGATGGACATGGCGTAGATCGTGGTCAGCGGGCCGCGCTTGACGCCGCGCTCGAGCTCGCGCGAGTAGTCGCTGACGTTGAGCATCATCGTGCTGTAGATGCCGAGGAAGAGCATCGTCGCGCCCCAGAACGGCAGGCCCCAGGTGCCCTCGATGTTCACCAGCTTCTCGGTGATGACGTCGCCGTACTTGTTGATGACGCTGAAGAACATGTAGGTGAGCGAGACGAGGATGAAGCCGCTGCCGATGTTCTCCAGCCACTTGATGCCCTGGAAGCCCAGCACGGACAGCGCGATCTGCAGCAGCTGGAAGACGACGAACCAGAACACCAGGTTGTCGAAACCGAACAGCGAGGCCGATACCGCGTTCAGCGCGCCGGCGCCGACCCAGCTCTGGAAGCCGTACCAGACGATCGCCGGCACCGCGCGCACGAGGCCGGGGAACTTGGTGCCGGCGAAGCCGAACGCGGTGCGCGCCTGCACGACGAAGGGAATGCCGAACTTGTAGCCGGCAGCGCCGTTCAGTGCCAGCGCGATGCCGATGACGAAGCAGCCGATCGCGATCGCCATCGTCGCCTGCAGCAGGTTCAGGGTGCCGACGATGCTCGAGCCCATGGCGAAGGTGCCGATCGACACGCAGCCGCCGAACCAGGCCAGCAGGTAGGACCATTTGCCCATGATGCGGGTCTGTTGCGGGGCGAGCGACTCCTCGCCGACGCCCTTCGTGTGCGGCGCCGCCGCGTGCTCCGCGCCGGCCTGCAGGCCGGGCATGTGCAGGGTTTCCGTCTTGCTTGTCATTTTGCTGCTCCTCCTTCGATGGGGCATGCGGCCTGGACGCCGCGATGGGTCGGACAGGGTGCTGCGACAGCCCCTCGGCCGTCAGGGCCGGGGGTCTTGTTATGGATCAGGAACCGAGGTAGTCGAAGCGGCCGGTGAACACTTTCGGCCGCGGAAAGTCGAGGTCGCCGAACTTGCTCGTGCCCAGGCGCAGGCTGACCAGCGACTCCGCGAGCTTGACCGCGGCGGTGACGCCTTCGACGATCGGCAGGCCGACCGCCTCGCGGATCTCGTCGGTGAGGTCGGCCATGCCGCCGCAGCCGAGCACGATCGCGCCGATGCCGTCCTCGGCCTTGGCGCGGCGGCATTCGTCGATGATGCGGTTGAGCGCGCAGGCGCCGTCGTCCTCGAGGTCGAGCACCGGGATCTCGGCGGCGCGGACCTTGCGGCAGTGGTGGGCGAAGCCGTAGTTCTGCAGCAGGTGCTCGGCGATGATGGCGGTGCGCCCGAGCGTGGTGACGACCGAGAAGCGGGTGCTGATCAGCGTCGCGAGATGGAAGGCGGCCTCGGCGATGCCGATCACCGGCGCGGCGGTCAGCTCGCGCGCGGCGAGCAGGCCGGGATCGCCGAAGCAGGCGATGATGTAGGCGTCGACGCCTTCCGGCTCGCCGCGGCGGATCTCCTCGAGCACGCCGACGGCGCTGATCGCCTCGTCGAAATGGCTCTCGATCGAGACCGGGCCGGCGGCCGGGTTGGTCGCCGAGATGCGCGTGCCGGCGGCGGCGACGCGCTTGCCCGCGGCGCCGATCTTGTCGGTCATGCTGGCGGTGGTGTTGGGGTTGATCAGTCTGATGTGCATCGCTCTTTCTCCTTCATGCCGCGGTCGGGACCGTCCGCCGCGGTTCGTCAATCAGCGCTCGCGACGGTGGCGCCTGGCCACGTCGTCGAGAATCTTTCGGAGGTCGAGGGCGGAGGGCTCCTCCTCGACCAGCACCACGCTGCGCTCGACGTCGCGCAGGTGGCGTTCCATCCAGCTGCGCGCGGCTTCGACGTCGCCGGCGGCGATCAGCTCGAGCACCTCGTCGTGCTCGGAGTGGCGGCAGCTGCCGGCCATCGGCGAGCCGTAGGTGGCGATCACGAGCGAGGAGCGCGACACCAGGCCGGCGAGGATCTCGGCGATCGCCTCGTTCTCCGACACGCGGCTGAGCGCGACGTGGAACTCGCCCGACAGGTAGATCGCCTCGCGCCGGTCGCCGCGCGCCTCGGCCTCGTGCTCGCGGCGCACGATGTCGCGCAGCCCGTCGAGCTTGGCCGGCGTGGCCTTGGCGACGACCTGGGTCATCACCCCGCACTCGACGATGCGGCGCGCGGCGAAGACGTCGCGCGCCTCCTTCACCGTGGGCTGGGCGACGGTGGCGCCGCGGTTCATGCGGATGTCGACCAGGTGCTCGTAGGCCAGGCGCTGCAGCACCTTGCGGATGCTGGTGCGGCTGACGCCGAAGGCTTCGGCGAGCGTGTCCTCCGGCAGCTTGGTGCCGGGCTCGAGATGGTTCTCGACGATCGCCGCGTACAGGTTGCGGTAGATCGCTTCATCCCGGCCGCCGGTGGACGCCCCTTCCTCGCCCTGCAGCGAACCGAGATCGATCGATGAACGCTTCTTGCTCATGCCTGCTTCTCCTGTGTCCGCGCCTCGTCGCCAAGGCACGGCCCGCGTTGGATGCAAATCTAGTCTTCTCTTGTACACAAAACAACAGCTTTTTTGTACTCATTTAAACATTCTATTGAGAACAGCCGTTTTTTCCGGCGTTCCCCGCCCCCCTCCCGAACCCTTTTATCGCCGCTGCAGCCCTTGGCGAACACGGCCGGGCTGCACTGCGGCAGCGCAGGCCCACTGACGAGCGCCGCGATGAGGCCCGCGCCATGGTGGGGATTGAACAGCGGGAGGCGGGCAGTTCCGGGCCGGACGACCGAATGTCGCGCACACGTTATGTGTACACTTTCAAATACTTTTGAATACATTCATGCCGCAGCCTGGCACGAGGCGTGCCTTCCGCATTGCGCCCGGGCAGGACAGCCGGGGCCAGCGCAGCGGAAGGGGGAAGCGGAAAAGGGAAAGGGGGCATTGCCCCCTTTCGTCACTGCTCGGCCGATGGCGTCCGCCGCCGGGGCGGCGCCTTGTTCAGGCGATGATTCCCCACCAGCGCAGGGTCTGGCGGAAGTGGTTGCGCACCTCGGCGGCGGCGCGCTCCTCGTCGCCGCTGGCGATGCCGTCCATGATCGCGAGGTGCTCTTCCATCGCCGGAATGATGCGGTCCGGCAGCAGCGGGCGCGAGTGCTGGATCACCGAGATGCGGTCGCGGTTGCGGGCGTAGATCTCGCGCGCGCTGTCGTTGCCGAGCGCGTCGGCGAGGGCCGAGTGCAGCGCCCAGTCGACCGCCATCGCCTCGCGCTGCAGCGAGGGCGTGATGCCCTCGCGCGCGGCGTCGAGCACGCGCTGATGCACCGCGCGCAGCTCATCCAGCTTGCCCGCCGCGCCGTTGCGCACGAGTTGGCGCGCGCCTTCCTGATCGAAGATCGTGCGCAGGTGAAAGCACTCGCGGATCAGCGCCGGCGTCGCCTCCATGACGGCCACGCCGCGCTTGGGCAGGATGCGCACGAGCGCCGCCGATTCGGCGCGCTT
>JANJTU010000342.1 GCA_024710965.1 Thauera sp.
GTCAGCGCGGCTGGCTGACCGCCGCCAGCACGGCCAGCGGCCCCGCCGCGCGCAGGCGCTCGATCTGCTCGCGGTCGCGCACGAACAGGGAGCCGGCGTAGCCGAGCGAATTGACCGACACGTCCTGCCACTTCTCGCAGCGGCGTGGCACCAGCAGCAGCCAGTCGCGGCTGACGAGCAGATTGTAGGGCGGCATCGGGTCGGCCGCCGCAGGCAGCGCCACCCGTGCGCAGGCGGCGCGGAAGGCGGCCTGCAGCATCGCCCCCGCCGCGTCCGCGTCGTCCCAGGCGGTGGTGTCCAGGCGCACGAAGGCATGCGCCCAGGGCAGGGCGGGGTGCTCGATCAGTTCGCCGGCGGCGGTCGACGGCAGGTCCCGCACGACGGCGGCCAGGCCCGCGCCGCTTGCCGCGCAGTCGGCCGGGACCCATTGCAGGTGCTTGTGGGGCTGGCTGGCGCCGGCGACGCTGCCCCCGTTGTAGAAACCGAGGCCGCCGTGGGCGCCGATGACGGCGGCGAGCGCGCGGAAGTCGGCCGTGGTCAGTGGCGCGGTCTGGGCCTCGAAGCTGCGGGTGACGAGCAGGAGATGGCGCTCGATCACCGGAAACTTGTTCAGCACCACGAGGTGCTTGTCACCCAGCGCGGCCACGGTCAGCGCCGGCTCCGGCGGCAGGAAGGGGTTGAAGCCCGGCTGGCGGCGCGTCACGGTGTCGACGCGCGCGCGGTCCTTGAGCGCCAGCGACGACACCCAGCGCACCGAGAACTCGATGCCGCCGTCGGCGATCGCGGCCTGCTCGGTGCGGATCGGCTGCAGTGCGCCCGATTCGAGCGCGCGGGCAATGGTGAGCGCCGCCTGGTCGAGCAGCGTGGGACGGGCAGCGTCTGCGGCGGACGGAGCGAGCGGGGCGGGACTGGTCATGGAGGCATCGGGCAGGCGAGAATGCCGCATTTTGACATGGCCCTCGCCTCCGCACGGAGTGCGGGCCGTTCCGGGAGTGGTGCATGAGCATTTCGTTTGTCGTTCGCGGCGATTACATCCAGCTCGATCAGCTGCTGAAGGCCGTGGGCCTCGTGGGCTCGGGCGGCGCGGCCCACGCCGCGGTGGATGCGGGCGACGTCGAGGTGGATGGGCGGCCGGAGATGCGCAAGCGTGCCAAGCTGCGCCCCGGCCAGCGCGTGCGCTTCGGTGGCGAGGAGATCGTGCTGGTGACCGACGAGGCGGCCGGACAGGGGGCCTGAGGGGCCGCGCGGCCCGGGGCCGGCGGTGGCGCTTGCCGCTGGCGGCGAAGCCGGCCGGGGCGCGCATGCCGGCCCCCGGGCGCGTCTGCGCAGCGGGATCAGGGAAGGCGCGGCGCCGTGTGCGTGCGCCGGCGGCGGGAGAGTTTCTCCCAGATCCAGCCGCCGGGCAGATCGGTGCCGGTCAGGATGTAGTTCAGGCTGTGCTCGTTGGCGATGCTCAGACCGAGGTCGCCGCGGGCGTGCCGGGTGCCCGCCAGCAAGAGTTCATCGCCGGGCCGGATCGGCGTGTCGCGGGCCGGCATCAGCACGTGATCGTCGTCGTCGCGGTCGAGATACAGCACCTCGCATGCCAGGCGCTCCTCGCGTGCGGCCGGCGAGCGCAGCAGGCTGTCGACGGTGATCGTCTCGCCGCGCATCAGGCGACGGTAGAGCGCCGGGGCACGGCTCAGGTTGATGCGTTCGCTCCACACTTCGGGTACTTCCCAGCCCAGGCGCGTGGTCAGGCGCCCGAGCTGTTGCGCGCACCAGGGCTCGGTGTGGCCGCGCACTTCGTGCAGGAAGGGCACGAGCAGCGGCGTGCTCAGGATGGCCAGGCATTCGTGGGCGATGATCTGGCTCGGCACGACAGCGATGTCGGCGTCGAAGGCCTCGAACAGTGCGCTGTTGGCGTAGTGGTTCTGGCGCACGATGACGAACAGCGACGGGTTCAGTTCGCGCGCGGTGACCGCGATCGACAAGTTGTCCACGTCCGACGCGGTGCCGGCGACGATGCCGGTCGCCTGCATCACGCCGGCCTCGAGCAGCGCCGGGGCGCCGGTGCCGTCGCCCTGCACCCAGCGGTGTGCGCCGTCCGGGTGCGGATCGCGGTCGATGATCGTCACCGGCAGGGCCTCGGCGTCCATCGCCTCCACCATCGAGCGGCCGAAGCGGCCGTGGCCGCAGATGATCCATTGGCCGCGCGGCGGGTCGCGGTGGCGTTCGACCGTCGTCCCGGGCAGGCCGGTGAGCCAGTTCAGCAGTTGCCAGGCGGCCGGCGTGTGCAGCGCCAGCGCGAGCGTCTCGCCGAAGCGCTCGAAGGGGTTGATGATGTGGCGGGTGCCGAACGAGGCCATGTTGGCCGCGGTGTCGCGGTGTTCGGCGCGGCACAGTGCCGGGATCTTCGGCGCGAGCAGGCGCGCGGCGATGGCGATGGCGAGGTTCGTCGCGTCGTCGTTGGTGAGCGCGATCACGCCGACACAGCTCGGGTGGGTCAGGCCGGCGAACTTCAGCGTCTCCGGGTTGCCGGCGTCGGCGCACAGCGCGGGGAGGTCGGCGGCGTAGCTGTGCAGGTCGATCTCGCCGACCTTGGCCTCGTCGAGCTCGACGACGACGGCGCGGCAGCCGAGGCGGTCGAGCGCCTGGCAGATCAGGCGACCGGTCTCGCCGTAGCCGCAGACGAGGTAGAAGGGCTCGCGCAGCGCCCGCACCGCGCGCACGAAGCGCTGCATCGCGATCGCCTGGCGCAGGTTGCGGTCGGCCAGCAGCGCGAACACCGTGCCCAGCGTATAGGCCCAGCCGACCACCGACATGTAGATGCAGAACAGCACCCACAGCCGCTGCTGGTCGGAGAAGGCGTGGGGGATCTCGCCGAAACCGATCGTGGTGGCGGTGTAGCTGATGAAGTACAGCGCGTGGAAGAAGCTCAGGTAATGGACGCGGCCGTCGGCGTCCACGCCGGGCGCGAGCGTGAGCCCGAGCACCGAGATGGCCATGATCGTGATCAGCAGGATCAGCGGCGCGCGCAGGCGCCGCATGATCAGGAAGAAGATGCTGTGATGGCGGGCGAGGGGCTGCATCGCGGCGCGGATCGGCGCGCGCGTCAGCGCCGCTGCATGATGGTCTCGGCGATCAGGATGATCACCGAGACGATGTTGGCGAACAGTGCGCCGCCCGACAGCGACACCACGCGCGCCGTCATCTCGGGCGTCAGGCCGCTGGCGGAGATGTGCGCGGCATAGCCCCACACCATCGCCGCGGTGATCAGCTGCAGGTCGGCGACCAGGCTGGTCGACAGGTGCACGGCGCCGATCTGGGTGCGGTCGCCGAACTTCAGCACGGTGGCGATCAGGCTGACGACGATCGCGGCGAACAGCTCATAAATGTCGTGGTGGGCGGGGTCGTCGATGTCGCCGACGAAGAAACCGAAGTTGAGCGTGGCGGCGAGGACGATGAAGAAGCCGAAGATGACTTTTTCGAGGTTCATGGGCGGATGTCGTGGAGAGGGGGCTTGGCGCAGCGACCGGTTACGGCCGCGGTGGCGCGGGGTTCAGGGCGCGAGCTCGCCGTCCACGTAAAACCAGCGACCGTCTTCGCGCACGAAGCGGCTGCTCTCGTGCAGGCGTTCGGCGCGGCCGCCGATGCGGCAACGGGCGACGAACTCGACTTCCGCGCGATCTTCACCGGTGATCTGGTGGCGGCGCACCTGCAGCCCGATCCACTTCAGCGGCGGCGTGTCGTCGAGCTCGAGCGCCTCGGGGCGGGTCTTCGGGTGCCAGGTTTCGAGCAGGTAGGCCGCATTGCCGAGCGCGAACGCAGTGTAGCGCGAACGCATCAGCGCCTCCGCCGTCGGCGCGCGGCGGGCACCGGCGAGCAGCGGGCCGCAGCAGTGATCGAAGGCCAGGCCGGAGCCGCAGGGACAGGAAGTCGTAGTCATCGGGAAGGGGCCGCACGCGATGGCGCGATTGTGCATCAGGTGCATGCCGTCGGCCAGCACGCCCATGCGCCCGCTCGGCGGCGCGCCGGTCCGCGCCGCCGAGCCTGTCCGGCGATGGCTACTCAGCGCGCGAGGATGGTGCGCAGCACGTAGGGCAGGATGCCGCCATGGCGGTAATACTCGACTTCGATCGGAGTGTCGATGCGGCACAGCAGGGCCACCTTCCGCGTGCCGCCCTCGGTATCGCGGATGCTCAGGGTCAGCTCCTGCTGCGGCTTCAGGTCGGCGCCGATGGGGCCGATGTCGAAGCGCTCCGCCCCGGTGAGGCCCAGGCCCTGCCAGCTGTCGCCGTCCTTGAACTGCAGCGGCAGCACGCCCATGCCGACGAGGTTGGCGCGGTGGATGCGCTCGAAGCTTTGCGCGATCACCGCCTTCACGCCGAGCAGCGCCGTGCCCTTGGCCGCCCAGTCGCGTGAAGAGCCGGTGCCGTATTCCTCGCCGGCGAAGACGACGGTGGGCGTGCCGCGCGCGAGGTGCGCCATCGCCGCCTCATACACGGTGGTCTGTTCGCCGTCGAGCAAGGTGTAGCCGCCTTCGACGCGGCTGCCGTCGGGGTTGGGCGGCAGCATCAGGTTGCGGAGGCGCACGTTGGCGAAGGTCCCGCGCACCATCACCTCGTGGTGGCCGCGGCGCGAGCCGTAGGAGTTGAACTCGGCGGGTGCGACACCGCGCTCGAGCAGCCAGTGGCCGGCGGGGCTGGTCTCGCGGAAGGAACCGGCGGGCGAGATATGGTCGGTGGTGACCGAGTCGCCGAGCAGCAAGAGGGCGCGCGCGCCGCGGATGTCGCCGATGGCGCCGGGCTGGGGCGCGAAGTCGTCGAAGAAGGGCGGGCGCGCGATGTAGGTCGACTCGGGCCAGTCGTACACCTGGCCGATGGGGGCGGCGATCGCGTTCCACAGGTCGTGGTCGCGGGTGAAGTCGGCGTACAGGCGCTGGTAGCTCGCCGGCTCGAGCGCCACCGGCAGCAAGGCCGTGACCTCGTCGGCGCTGGGCCAGAGCTCGCGCAGGAACACCGCTTCGCCGTCGCTGCCGGTACCCAGCGGCTCGCGGGTGAGGTCGATGTCCACCGTGCCGGCGAGGGCGAAGGCGACCACCAGCGGTGGTGAAGCGAGATAGTTGGCGCGGATGTTGGGGTGGATGCGCGCTTCGAAGTTGCGATTGCCCGACAGCACGGCGGCGACGACGAGATCGTGCTCGATGATCGTCTCGTTGAATTCGGCGGCGAGGTCGCCGGAGTTGCCGATGCAGGTCGTGCACCCGTAGCCGGCCAGCGCGAAGCCGAGCT
>JANJTU010000019.1 GCA_024710965.1 Thauera sp.
GTCGCTACCTACTCGACCAACGTCATGGGCACCATCAATGTGCTCGAAGCGGCGCGGCACACACCGGGTGTCGGCGCGGTGCTCAACGTCACCACCGACAAGTGCTATGACAACCGTGAATGGGTCTGGGGCTATCGCGAAGACGAGCCGATGGGCGGCCGTGACCCCTACAGCAGCAGCAAGGCCTGCGCCGAACTGGTCAGCGCCGCCTACCGCGCCTCGTATTTCGGCGCCCACGGCCACCGCCCGGTCGCGCTCGCCACGGCGCGCGCGGGCAATGTGATCGGCGGCGGCGACTGGGCAGCCGACCGGCTCGTCCCGGACATCCTCGCCGCCTTCGCATCCGGCCGCGCGGTCAGCATCCGCAACCCGGCCGCCACCCGGCCGTGGCAGCACGTGCTGGAGCCCCTCGGCGGCTACCTGCAGCTCGCCGAGCGACTCGTCCTCGACGGCGCAAGCCATGCCGAAGCCTGGAATTTCGGCCCGCGCGACGACGACGTCCAACCCGTTGCCTGGATCGCCGACACGCTCGCACGCATGTGGGGCGCGGACGCCCGATGGACGCAGGATCCCGCGAGCCATCCGCACGAAGCGGCGAGCCTCAAGCTCGATATCTCCAAGGCACGCAAGCGACTCAGATGGCACCCTGCGCTGGACCTGGCGAAGGCTCTCGAACTCGCCGTCGATTGGGTACGGGCCATGCATCGCGGCGCTGACATGCATCATCACACCCTGGCGCAGATCCAGGACTACCAGAACCTGCTCGCGGATCGAAACCCTCATGGAAAGTAGCAAGGCCGAAGCCATTCGGGCGCAGATCGCCACCCTCGTCGACGAATATGCCGCCCTCGCCCCGGCGCAGTCGCCATTCACGCCAGGCCGCACGCCGATCCCTCCATCGGGCAAGCTGATCGGCGCGGCCGAACTGCGCAACATGGTCGATGCCGCACTCGACGGCTGGCTGACGACCGGCCGTTTCAACGACGCCTTCGAAACCCGCCTCGCCGAATTTCTCGGCGTCAAGCACGTGCTCACCGTCAACTCGGGTTCGTCGGCCAACCTCGTCGCCTTCAGCACCCTGACCTCACCGCGGCTCGGAGAGCGGGCAATCAGGCCGGGCGACGAAGTCATCGGCGTCGCCGCCGGCTTCCCGACCACGGTCAACCCGATCCTGCAGTTCGGCGCCGTGCCGGTGCTGGTCGACGTGCAGTTGGGCAGCTACAACGTCGATGTCGAACGACTCGAGGCCGCGATCGGCCCCCGCACCAAGGCGATCATGCTCGCCCACACCCTGGGCAACCCCTTTGATCTCGCCGCCGTCACCGCCCTGTGCCGCAAGCACGGCCTGTGGCTGATCGAAGACTGCTGCGACGCCCTCGGCTCAACGTACGACGGCCAGCTCGTCGGCACCTTCGGCGACATCGGCACGCTCAGCTTCTACCCCGCCCACCACATCACGATGGGCGAAGGCGGCGCGGTATTCACCAACGATCCGGAACTCAAGCGCATCGCCGAGAGCTTCCGCGACTGGGGACGCGACTGCTACTGCCCGCCCGGCAAGGACAACACCTGCGGTCGGCGCTATTGCTGGAAGCTCGGCGAACTCCCGGCCGGCTACGACCACAAGTACGTCTACAGCCACCTCGGCTACAACCTGAAGATCACCGACATGCAGGCCGCATGCGGCTTGGCGCAACTCGACCGCGCTGCCGGCTTCATCGCGCAGCGCAAGGCCAACTTCGCGTTCCTGCGTGAGCGGCTGTCGGCCTGCGAGGAACTCCTGATCCTGCCCGAAGCCACGCCCGGCTCCGATCCCTCTTGGTTCGGCTTCCCGATCACGCTGCGCGACAACGCACCGGTCACCCGCCTCGACCTGCTGACTTACCTCGATCAGGAGAAGGTCGGCACCCGCCTGCTGTTCGCCGGCAACCTCACCCGCCAGCCATACATGGCCGGCCGCAACTTCCGTGTCGGGGGCAGCCTCGACAATACCGACGTGATCACGAACAAGACGTTCTGGATCGGCGTCCAGCCGGCCCTCACGCCCACAATGCTGGATTACGCGGCAAGCCGGATCGAAGCCTTCCTGGGCGTGGACTTCTGACGGGGACGCAGGTGGATGAGAAATTGACCGCCGTCATCGACGAGGACGTCGCCGCGATCGCGGCCTGCGATCTGCCCTGGGAGGCGCTCGCCGGCTGCACCGTCGTGGTGACCGGCGCGGCCGGCTTCATCGGCGGCTACCTGGTCCGCACGCTCGCCGCGCTCCATCGCCTGGGAAGAATCTCGCGCGCCGTCGAAATCGTCGCCATGGTGCGCGACGCGGAGCGGGCTCGGGCGCGCTTCGGAGACCTCGTCGGCACGCCCCACTTCCGGCTGGTCGAATGGGATCTCTGCACCCTTTCCGTGCCCGAACTCGGCCCGATCCACTACGTGCTGCACGCGGCGAGCCAGGCCAGTCCGCGCTATTACGGCCAGGATCCGGTGGGCACCCTGCTACCGAACACGATCGGCACCGCCGCCCTGCTCGAGGCGCTACGGCGCTCGCCAGACGCGCGCGGCCTGCTGTTCGTGAGCAGCAGCGAGGTCTATGGCGCGGTGTCGAGCACGGGTTCGCTGGACGAGACTCAGTACGGCATCGTCGACCCGGCGACGCTGCGCGCCTGCTATGCTGAAGGCAAGCGCATGGGCGAGACG
>JANJTU010000208.1 GCA_024710965.1 Thauera sp.
GGCGCCGCAGGAGAGATGCAGCAATGAAATCCAGTCCCTACCCGCGCGACCTGATCGGCTACGGCAGGAACCCGCCCTACGCCAACTGGCCGGGCCGCGCCCGCGTCGCCGTGCAGTTCGTGCTCAACTACGAGGAAGGCGGCGAGAACTGCGTGCTGCACGGCGACGCCGGCAGCGAGCAGTTCCTGTCCGAGCTGTTCAACGCCGCCAGCTACCCCGAGCGCCACCTGTCGATGGAAGGCATCTACGAGTACGGCGCGCGCGTGGGCGTGTGGCGCTTCCTGCGCGAGTTCGAGCGCCGCGGCCTGCCGCTGACCGTGTTCGGCGTGTCCATGGCGCTCGAGCGCCATCCGGAGCTCACCGCCGCGTTCCGCGAACTGGGCCACGAGATCGCCTGCCACGGCTGGCGCTGGATCCACTACCAGAACGTGCCCGAGGAGATCGAGCGCGAGCACATGAAGATCGGCATGGAGCTCATCGAGCGCCTGACCGGCGAACGCGCGCTGGGCTGGTACACCGGGCGCGACTCCCCGAACACCCGGCGCCTGGTGGCCGACTACGGCGGCTTCCTGTACGACTCGGACTACTACGGCGACGACCTGCCGTTCTGGAGCGAGGTGACGAAGACCAACGGCGACACCGTGCCGCACCTGATCGTGCCCTACACGCTCGACACCAACGACATGCGCTTCGCGCTGCCGCAGGGCTTCTCGCACGGCGACGAGTTCTTCGAGTACCTGAAAGATGCCTTCGACATGATGTATGCCGAGGGCGAGGAGCGCCCGGCGATGATGTCGATCGGCATGCACTGCCGCCTGCTCGGCCGCCCGGGCCGCTTCCGCGCCCTGCAGCGCTTCCTCGACCACATCGAGAAGCACGACCGGGTGTGGGTGTGCCGCCGCGTCGACATCGCCCGCCACTGGATCGAGCACCACCCCTACCGGCCGAAAGGCTGAGCCGCCGCGCCGACGGCCGGCCGATCGTCGCCGGCGGTCGGCGCGGTTGCCGACGCGCCCGGCCCCGGAGCCCCCAGCCCCCAGCCCCCAGCCCCAAGCCCCAGCCTGGAGCCCACAAGAAGACCAGAGGAGATGCGCATGACCCCACAGACCCACAACGCCCGCCGCCGCTTCCTGAGCGGCGCCTCGGCCGCCGCGCTGTCCGCCGCCTTGCTGCCCGTTGCGGCGCGGGCCGATGACGGGCCCGGCGGGCGCGGCGCCGTGCCGCGCCTGCTGGTGCTCAATCCGAACAGTTCGGAAGACTTCACCCGCCTGATCGCGCGCGAGGTACGGCGCGCCGCCTCGCCTGGCGCGGAGGTGGTCGAGGCCACCTCCGCCTTCGGCCCGCGCTACATCGGCACCCGGGCCACGGCTGCCATCGCCGGCCACGCCGCGGTCGACGCCCTGGCGCGCGTGCTCGCCACCGACGCCAGCTTCGACGCCGCGATCCTCGCCGGCTTCGGCGCCCAGGGCGCGGCCGCGATGCGCGAGCTCGCGCCTTTCCCGATCGTCGACATGCTCGAGGCCTCGGCCTCGGCGGCGATGGTGCTGGGCAAGCGCTTCTCGGTGCTGACCGGCGGCGAGCGCTGGGTGCCGATGCTCGAGGAGCGCTTCTCCGACCTCGGGCTGGCGAGTCGCGTCGCCTCGGTACGGGCGATCCCGCTCACCGGCGCCGAGATCGTCAAGGATCAGGAGCGTGCCTTCAACCTGCTCGCCGAGCTGTCCGAGACCTGCGCGCGCGAGGACGGCGCCGACTGCGTGATCCTTGGCGGCGCCGCGGTGGCCGGCATCCCGCGCCAGATCGCCCACCGCGTCAGCGTGCCGCTGATCGACAACGTCGCCGTCTCGGTGGCGACCGCCGAGATGCTCGCGCGCACCGTCGGCCGGGCCAAGGCCGGTAGCGCCGCGCGCCCGAGCGTGGACAGCGCCGGCCTGTCGGGCGAGCTGGCGGCGGCGATCAAGTAGGGCCGAAGCACGCCGTCGGCGCGCGTTCGCCGGAGACGGTTGCCGCGCCGCAACAAGGATTTGCCTATAACGACAACAGTGACGACAGCTGCGCCGGGCCGCATGGTCCGGCGCCAGTTCCTCAGCGCAAGGCCCCGCAGGGCCGAGGAGACAATCGTGGAAAAGCTTGACCTGTCCATCCGCAACATCGACCCCTCGCTGTACAACCATGACCTTGCCCCGCTCGCGCACGAGAAGCGCAAGTGGGGCTGGTTCGAGATCTTCAACGTGTGGTCGAACGACATCCAGAGCCTGTTCGGCTACACGCTGGCGGCGACGCTGTTCATTTCCTACGGCCTCAACGGCTGGGCCGTGTTTGCCGGCATCATCCTCGCCGGCTTCATCATCATGCTGCTGGTGAACCTGACCGGCAAGCCGAGCGTCAAGTACGGCGTCCCCTACCCGGTGATGGCGCGCGCCAGCATGGGCGTGCGCGGCGCCAACTTCCCGGCCATGATCCGCGGCATCGTCGCCATCTTCTGGTACGGGGTGCAGACCTACTTCGCCTCCACCGCGGTCGCGCTGCTGCTCAACGCGCTGCTCGGCTCGCCCGGCGGCGACACCTTCCTCGGCATGGACATGGTGGGCTGGGTGTCCTACATCCTGGTCTGCGTGTTCCAGGTCGCGCTCTTCCTGCGCGGCATCGACTGGATCACGAAGTTCCTGAACTGGGCCGGTCCGCTCGTCTACCTGGTCATGGTCGGCCTGCTCGGCGTGATCTGGTACAAGGCCGGCGGCGGCCTGGTGAACGAGCTCGGCAACATCTTCGCCGGCCGCGGCGAACACCCGGGCGGCGCGATCGGCGGCTTCGTCGCCGTGGTCGGCACGATGGTGGCCTACTTCGCCGCGGTGGTGATCAACTACGGCGACTTCTCCCGCTTCGTGCGCAGCGAGAAGCAGATGATGGTCGGCAACTTCCTCGGCCTGCCGGTGAGCCTCGCCTTCTTCTCCTTCCTCGCGCTCTTCATCACCGCCGGCACCGCGGTGCTGTTCGGCGAAGTGCTGACCAACCCGGCCGACATGATCGCCAAGGTGGACAACCTCGGCCTGACCGTGATCGCGGCGCTGACCTTCTTTGCCGCGACCGTGGGCATCAACCTGGTGGCCAACTTCATCCCGCCCGCCTTCGACCTCGCCAACCTCGCGCCCGCGAAGATCAGCGCCCGCACCGGCGGCATGATCACCGCCGGCGTCGCCTTCTTCATCGGCGCGCTGTGGGTGTCGGTGATCAGCACCATCGGCATCGCCGCCTTCGTCGACACGCTCGGCGCCGTGCTTGCCCCGCTGTACGGCATCATGGTGGCGGACTACTACCTGGTGCGGCGCCAGCGCCTGGTGCTGCAGGACCTGTTCTCGGCCGAGCCGGGCTCCACCTACTACTACGACAACGGCTGGAACAAGCGCGCGATGATCGCCTTCGCGATCGCGGCCATCTTCTCCGTGGCCACGGTGTGGGTGCCGGCGCTGGTGAGCCTGTCGGGCTACGGCTGGCTGATCGGGGCCTTGCTCGGCGGCGTGCTCCACTACGGCGTGATGCACGGCCGCGTCGGGATCGTGCCGCAGCAGGCGGTATGATCGGAAGCGGCGGCGCGGCTGGCGCGCCGCCGCCGTCACACGGACGGACTGCCGCGGCGCAAGCGTGCCGCGGCGTGCTGCCCCGGAGTGCGTCGCGGCCGCCCGCCCGCCCCTCCCCGGATCCATGACCCGACAAGCGCTGCACCGGTCGCGCACCGGCGCGGATCCCATCCCGCGGTCGCTCCGCCGAGCGAGCGCGGGTTTCCTTTTCTTCTTCAGTGAGTGAATCGATGACTTCGACCCGACCATCCCGCCTCGCCATCGGCGCCCTGATCCTGCTGTCGCTGATCTGGGGTTACAACTGGGTGGTCATGAAGCAGGTGATCCGCTACGTCGATCCCTTCGATTTTTCCGCCATCCGCACCCTGCTCGGCGCGGTCACGCTGTTCCTCGTGCTGATCGTGCTGCGCCGGCCGATGCCGCTCGTGGCCGCGCGCCAGGTGATGCTGCTCGGCGTCGTGCAGACCGCCGCCTTCACCGCGCTGATCCAGTGGGCGCTGGTGGCGGGCGGCGCGGGCAAGACCGCGGTGCTGGTGTACACGATGCCGTTCTGGGTGATTCCGCTCGCGTGGTGGGTGCTCGGCGAGCGCGTGCGCGGCCTGCAATGGCTGGCGCTGGCGATCGCCGCCGGCGGGCTGGTGCTGATCCTCGAGCCGTGGGCGATGCGCGGCAGCCTGCTGAGCAACCTGCTCGCGATCGGCGGCGGCCTGACCTGGGCAGTGTCGGCGATCCTCGCCAAGCGCATGCGGCGCGCGCACGACTTCGACCTGCTCTCGCTCACCGCCTGGCAGATGCTGTTCGGTGCGCTCGCGCTGTGCCTGCTCGCGGCGCTGCACCCCTCGCGCCCGATCGATCCGACGCCTTACTTCTTCGGCGCGCTCGCCTTCAACGCCGTGCTCGCCACCGGCCTGGCCTGGTTGCTGTGGCTGTACATCCTGCAGCACCTGTCGACCGGCATGGCCGGGCTGTCGGCGCTCGGCGTGCCGATGATCGGCGCGCTCGCCGGCTGGCTGCAGCTCGGCGAGCGTCCGAGCGCCGCCGAGTTCGCCGGCATGGTGCTGATCGGCGGCGCGCTGGCGCTGGTCAGCCTGTGGTCGCTATGGCAGAGCCGGCAGCAGGCCCGCCTGCAGGCCCCCCCGAAGGCCGGTGAGGCCGCCGCGCCGGCCGCCGGTGGGCAGGCGCCGGCTAGGCCGCAACCGTGCCGGGCGCGCACCGGCGACTGAACACCGCCTCGCCCATGACGTGGGTGGCAGCGACCGCGCGGTCGTCGCCCAGCATCATGAGCACGAACAGGCGCTCGGCGAGTGTCGTCGTGTTCTGCATGCGGCGCGCCATCAGCGGCGTGGCCTGCGGATCGAGGACGACGAAGTCGGCCTCCTTGCCGGCGGCGAAGTTGCCGATGCGCCCGTCCAGGTAGAGGCTGTGCGCGCCGCCCAGGGTGGCGAGGTGGAAGGCGCTCGCGGCCGACAGCTTCTGGCCGTTCAGCTGCAGCACCTTGTAGGCCTCGTTCAGCGTCTGCAGCATCGAGAAGCTGGTGCCGCCGCCGACGTCGGTGCCGATGCCGACGCGCACGCCGAGCGTGCGCGCACGCTCGAGGTCGAACAGCCCCGAGCCGAGGAACAGGTTGGAGGTCGGGCAGAAGCTCATCGCGCTGCCGGTGGCGGCCATGCGCGCGCGGTCGGTGTCGTCCAGCCAGATGCAGTGCGCGTACACCGCGCGGGCGCCGAGCTGGCCGAAGCGCTCATACACGTCGAGGTAGCTGCGCGCCTCGGGATAGAGCTGCGCCACCCATTCGACCTCGCCACGGTTCTCGGCGACGTGCGACTGCAGGTAGAGGTCCGCATGCTCGGCGAACAGGCGCCCGGCGAGCGTCATCTGCGCGGGCGTGGACGTGGGCGCGAAGCGCGGCGTGACCGCGTAGAGCAGGCGCTCGCGGCCGTGCCAGCGCTCGATCAGCGCCTTCGACTCGGCATAGCCGCCCTCGGCCGTGTCGCGCAGGAAGTCGGGGCAGTTGCGGTCCATCAGCACCTTGCCGGCGATCAGGCGCATGCGCCGCTTGAGCGCCGCCTCGAACAGCGCATCGACCGAGGCCGGATGCACGGTGGCGAAGGCAAGCGCGGTGGTGGTGCCGTTCTTCAGCAGCTCGTCG
>JANJTU010000210.1 GCA_024710965.1 Thauera sp.
CGTCGACCTGCGCGGCGACCGCTCGCTCACCCTGCGCCACCAACCCTTCCACCGCCGACCGCTGGGCGAGTCCACCGAGCAGGTCCTGAAGCACGTCGCCCGCCTGTGGGGCTTCACCGTGCGGCTGGAAACGGTCGACGAGGCCGGCGACGTTCGCCTGGTCCAGGAAACGAAGACCGATGCGCAACTCCACCGTGCGGGTCGTGCGCTCATGAGCTGATCGGGGCAACGGCACCGGCGGCGGGCGACGCTGCCTCGATCCGGCCGAGGGGTGAGGCTCTGCCGGCCGCGGGGCGAGGCGCCGCCGACCGCCTAGCCGATGCCGTGGCGCTTCATCCAGGCACGGAACTCGGCCTTGTCGCCCGCTGCGCGCAGGCGCTCGAAC
The DNA here is from genome assembly GCA_024710965.1 of Thauera sp. GTDB lineage: Bacteria > Pseudomonadota > Gammaproteobacteria > Burkholderiales > Rhodocyclaceae > Thauera. The sequence goes on from JANJTU010000210.1 coordinate 386, forward strand.
TGCAGCAGCATGTTCTCGACCAGCGCGTGGGCGGCGATCGCCGCCATCATCTCCAGGCGTTCGTCGGTGGCGAGGCCGAAGTCGGCCAGGCGCCGGTCGAGCTCGCAGAAGTGGTTGGCCATCAGCCGGCGTGCACCGCCAGCATCGATGGACAGGGCGTCGAAGTCGAGCGGGTCGGCCGACTCGATTTCGGCGATCAAGGTTGCGAGATGCTCCGGGCTCATGCTGCGCTCCTGCTGTAGTGTCCGCCATGCATTCGACACCGGCATATCGGCGAGGTTGCGCGCCGCGCCCCTGCCCCCCTTCGTGCCCCCCTTCGTGCCCTCCTTCGTGCCCACCCTCGCGCACCGCCGGGCCGCGCCCGGGGCCCCTGTGGCGGATGGCGATTCCGCGCTCCAGCCTCTATGCTGGATCGGAATCCGCGCCCGCGACGGCAAGCCCGCACACAGGCGTCGGCGTTCGCCCCTCCCCACCCCGACGGAGATCTCTCATGCAATACAGCGCCCGCCCCTTCGCCCGCCCCTTCGCCCGTCACGCCCGCTCTGCCCTGCTCGCCATCGGCATCGCCGCCAGTGCGATCGCCATGAGCTCACCGGCCGGCGCGCAGGCGACCCCTGCCCCCGAGGGCGCAGCGGTCTATTTCATCTCGCCGACCAACGGCGCCACGGTGAAGAACCCGGTCACGGTGCGCTTCGGCCTCAAGGGCATGGGCGTCGCCCCCGCCGGCACGCAGGCGCCCAAGACGGGCCACCACCACCTGATCGTCGACGCGCCGCTGCCGCCCCTCGACAAGCCCGTTCCGGCAGACACGCAGCACGTGCATTTCGGCGCCGGTCAGACGGAAACTGCGCTGACCTTGCCGCCCGGCCGGCACGAGCTGCAGCTGCTCCTCGGCGACCACCTGCATGTGCCGCACAACCCGCCGCTAAGCTCGGAGCGAATCACGATCACGGTCGAATGAACGGACGGCGCGCACCAGGCGCAACGCCCCCGGCCGGCGCGAAGCGGCCCTCGCCCGTCCCGCCGCCCGTCCCGCCGCCCGATCCGGCCCCGCCGGCACGGCGGGCGCGGCCTGCCCGCGCCGGCGGCACCCCGCGGCCGCCGTGCTAGACTCCGCGCGCACTTCCCCACGCGAGTCCCATGCAGATCCATCTCGTCGTTCCCGGCCTGCTCTGGCCGGGCAGCCTGCTTCCATCCACCGCCGCGGGCCCCGACCTCCCCGCCCGCGCCGGCCTGCTCGGCCGCGGCCGGCGCGAGATCCTGCCCTTCGCGCCGCTGGAGGAGCAGCTCGGCAGCCTGTTCGGACTCGATCCGCAGCGGCCGATGCCACTCGCCGTACTGCGCCGGTTCGGCGAGCCCGACGCCGCGCCGCCCGAACCCGGCTCGCGCTGGCTGTGTGCCGACCCGGTGAACCTGTCCTTCGCGCGCGAGCACCTGCTGCTGAACGAGTTCCCGGCCGACGAGCTGGCACCGGCCGAAGTCGCCGCGCTGCTCGGCGCGCTCAACGACACCTTCGCCGAGCTGGGCCACTTCGAAGCCTGCGCGCCGACGCGCTGGTACCTGCGCCTCGCCGCCCCCACCGAGGTCAAGCTGTACGCGCTGAACGACGTCGTCGGCCGGCCGGTGAAGCACTTCCTGCCCGAAGGCCGCGACGCACGTCTATGGCAGCGCACCATGAACGAGGCGCAGATCGTGCTGCACAACCACCCCGCCAGCCGCGCGCGCGAGGAGGCCGGCCGGCGTGCCGTCAACAGCCTGTGGCTGTGGGGTGCGGGCGAACTCGGCGGCGCAAGCGGCATGCAGCCGTGCGCGCCGCTGGCGGCGGTGCAGGCGACCGACCCGCTCGCGCGCGGCCTCGCCCGCGCCGCCGGCATCGAGCCCGCTGCCCCCGATGCCGCCACCGCGCTGCAGCAGGACACGCTGGTCGTGCTCGACAGCTTGCTGAAGCCCGCCCAGCAGCATGACGCCGACGCCTGGCGCGCGCGCGCCGCGGCGCTGGAACACGACTGGTTTGCCCCGCTCGCCGAAGCGCTGCGCCGCGGCCGGCTGCAGCGCTTGCGCCTGAGCGCGCCGGGCGATCGCGGCACGCTGGAGCTCACCGTCCACCGCAGCGACCGCTGGAAGTTCTGGCGCAAGCCCTGCCCGCTCGCCACCGTGCTGCAGTCGATGGCGCCTGCCGTCTCCACGCTGGCCGCCCATGCCGCCCCGGCGTCGGTCGCCGACATCCACAATCACTGACCCGCCGCCCATGACCCGCATCCAGTCCCGCGCCGTGCCGCAGCGCGCCTTCGCCGCGCTCGCCGACGCCGGCATCCACCCGCTGCTTGCCCGCCTCTATGCCGCCCGCGGCATCGCCCGCGCCGACGAGCTCGACACCTCGCTGCGCGCACTGCTGCCGCCCGAAGCGCTCACCGGCACGCGCGAGGCGGCGCAGCTGCTGGCCGACGCGATCGAGGCCGGCGCGCGCATGGTCATCGTCGCCGACTACGACTGCGACGGTGCCACCGCCTGCGCCGTGGGCATGCGCGCGCTGCGCGCCTTCGGCGCCGACGTGCACTACCTGGTGCCCGACCGCGTCACGCTCGGCTACGGCCTCACCCCGGCCATGGTGGAGATCGCCGCCCGGCTCGAACCCGACGTGCTCATCACCGTGGACAACGGCATCGCCAGCGTCGAGGGCGTCGCCGCCGCGCGCGCCCATGGCATGGCCACGGTGATCACCGA
>JANJTU010000245.1 GCA_024710965.1 Thauera sp.
TGGAACCTGCAGGACCGCGGCCGCATGTTCGTCAGCCCGGGTGATGCGCTGTACGAAGGCATGATCATCGGCGTGCATTCGCGCGACAACGACCTCGTCGTGAACCCGATCAAGGGCAAGCAGCTCACCAACGTGCGCGCCTCGGGCAAGGACGAGGCGGTGTCGCTGACGCCGCCGATCCAGCTCACGCTCGAATCGGCGATCGAGTTCATCGCCGACGACGAACTGGTCGAGATCACGCCGAAGACGATCCGCCTGCGCAAGCGTCACCTGCTCGAGCACGAGCGCAAGCGCGCCGCGAAAGCCGCCGAGTCCTGATCGCAGCCGGCGGCCACTGCCCGCCGGTCAAGTCCCGGCCCGTCAACGCCCCGCCCGGTCCCCCGCGCGGGGCGTTGCCCATTTTGCGCCGCCACCACACGGCGCGTGTGCACGCTTGCAAACGCGCGCCTGCCTGCTATGAATGAAATACCAAAAATGAATGGCGGGTGCGCCAAAGCGTCGTCATGGCGCGCTCCCCAAGCCGACAGAGAGTATTGCCACGCGATGCCGCCGCGGTAGCACGATGCTGTTTCGCGCCGGCCGGTGCAGGCCCGCTCGGGTGAGTCCCAGTCACCTTCCCGCTGTCGACCCGCCGAGCCGGAGGACGCATCATGAAGCGTGCGCTACGTGTCGCCACTGTGATCCTTGCCATCTCCGTCGCCGCGCTCGCGCTCGTCACCAGCGCCCCGGCACGCGCGGCAGATGAGCCCGCAGCGGCCGAAGCCAGGCCCGGCATCGTCCACGCGCAGGACGCGCCCTACTACGAAGCCTGCGCACGCCAGGGCCTGAACGAGTCCGAATGCGCCGGGCGGCTGATCTGGTTCAAGGCCACGGCGGGCAACGACCGCTTCCACACCTACGTCTTCCAGCAACGTGTCGGCGTGCTGATCGACTGGTTCCGTGTGCTGCGCGCCGACGAGCGCGGCGACCGCTTCCGCGCCTGGGGCATCATCAACGATCCGGCCTGCTGCACGCCGGGCGCGCCGAACTGCCCGGCGAAGAGCCTCGACGAGACCTACGGCTTCGACTGGTGTCCGGGCGACGAGGAACTGCTCGGCTACGTCGGCCGCAGCGGCTATCCCGACCCCGCCTGCGACTTCCGCGACGCCCCGCTGAAGGCCGACGACGTGCATGGACCGAAGGACCAGCGCCACTCCGCCTGCGACCTGCGCTTCGGCACTTCGACCGGCGCGCTCGGCATCCGCAAGTTTCCCAACCCGCGCTTCGACAAGGACGCCTGGGTGAAGCTCAACGGCCGCAGCGGCACCTGGGAAGGCTACAACCGCCCGATCCCCGCCGCCGGCGGCCGCGGCGAAGCGGCGCGCTCGCACCTGCAGGACGGCGCGATCGAGCCGCCCTTCCTCATCGGCACCGCCTGCGGCTCCTGCCACATCGCCTTCGACCCGCTCAACCCGCCCGCCGACCCCGCCAACCCGGCGTGGGAGAACATCAAGGGCCTGGTCGGCAACCAGTACACCCGCATCTCCGAGATCATGGTCTCGGGCATGGCGAGCAACACGCTCGAATGGCAGATGTTCGCCCACGCCCGCCCCGGCACCAGCGACACTTCGGCGATCCCCACCGACCAGGTCAACAACCCGGGCACGATCAACGCCCTGCTCAACATCGCCAAGCGCCCGACCTTCCCCGGCGAGTCGGTGCTGAAGTGGCGCAAGGTCACCGCCTGCGCGAGCGGTGAGGACGAGGCCACGTGCTGGTGCGAGCCCGGGCGCGACGGCAAGTGCTGGCAGAAGTCGCTGCAGCAGGAGACCGTGCACCACATCCTGAAGGGGGGCGAGGACTCGATCGGTGCCCTCGAGGCGATCCAGCGCGTCTATTTCAACATCGGCTCCTGCTCCGAGCAGTGCTGGGTCAATCACCTCGCCGACCTGCGCCAACTCGACCCGCAGCAGCGCGGCTTCGGCCAGACCCCCTTCGACATCGGCCAGTGCCGGCGCGACTGCCCCAACTTCCGCGCCATCGAGGACCGGCTGACGAACATCCTCGACTTCTTCCTCTCGGCCGAGGCCCACGTCACCGACCTGCGCGAGGCGCGCGACAACATGCTGCGCGCGGCGACGCCCGGGGCGCGCTACACCGAGCAGGACCTGATCGCCGACCTCGAACGTGAATTCGGCGACGGCGCCGTCGCCCGCGGCCGCGAGGTCTTCGCCAACAGTTGCGCGCGCTGCCACTCCAGCCAGCCCGAGGCTGCTGCCGGCCAGTTCGCCAGCCTGGACCCGCACAAGCTCGACCTCAGGAGCGGGCTGCGCGAGGACTGGCTCGGCAACGACCGTCCGTCGGCGGTGTCCGAGGTCGGCACCTTCCGCTGCCGCGCCCTGCACTCCAACCACATGGCCGGCCACGTCTGGCAGGAGTACGGCTCGGAGACCCTGCGTGGGCAGCCGCCCGACCCCAACGTCAGGGAGCCGGGCGACGGCGGCCGCGGCTACTACCGCAACATCTCGCTGCTCAATCTGTGGGCGCACGCCCCCTTCCTGCACAACAACGCGCTCGGCCCCGAACTGTGCGGCAAGCCGAAGAACGCGGCGAACGACTTCTACGCCATGCGCCCGCGCTATGTCGACACCAGCCACCTGAAGCTGCTGCCGCCCGAGCGCCAGCCGGCCTGCGTCGAGTACGACCCCAGCGTGGAGGGCCGCTACCGGCTGTACACCGCATCGATGCAGGCGCTGCTGAACCCCGCCCAGCGCATCCCGAAAGTCACGCTGCTGAACGAGGACGTCACGCTGCGCATCGGCCCGCGGCTGTGGGACGGCACCGACAAGGAGCGCCTGCTCGGCTTCGAACTGACGATTCCGAGCGAGATCGAGGGCCGTGGCGTCACCGCCGGCACCATCGGCAACTTCCAGCACAAGCAGTTCATCGTCGACCTGGTGCGCGCGAAGACCGCGCCGAAAGAGCTCGAAGCCGGCCTTGCCACACGCCTCGGCAGCGACACCGGAAAGAAGGTGCTCGCCGACCTGCAGGCAATCGCGGGCGAAGTCGCGGGCAAGCCGAACGGCCTCGTCGAGGCGCTGAAAGCGCGCCCCTACCTGATCAAGCAGGTCTACAGCAGCTGCACGGCGGAGATCGAGAACGACGGCCATCGCTTCGGCGAGGACCTCTCCGAAGCCGACAAGAACGCGCTGATCGCCTTCCTCGCCACCCTATGAGCCCCGGGGGAACATCATGAGCCTCGACTCCCGCCTCACCCGTGCCGCGTGCGTGCTCGCCACGCTGAGCCTGGCGGCCTGCGGGCTGTTCGACGACAGTGACAAGGCCGCACCCGAGATCGCCTTCGCGTCCTACAGCGAGGGCTACGCCGGCAAGCCGGACTTCGCCCAGCTCGAGTACCGCCATCCGCTGACGCCCGCGGACCGCTACAAGATCACGCCGAAGAACCTGTCCTTCCTTGATCAGGAACAGATCGACCAGATCTACGCCCGCCTGTCCGCGGGGCCGATCCCGGACGGTCCGTTCGAGGGCGATCTCTTCTTCCCCCGCGGCGGCAGCGGCAAGCTGCGCCTGTCGGAGATCGCCGGCGGCGGGCTGCGCGGGCTGCTGGTGAATGTCGCCGGCGCCAAGCTCGACCTCGTCGGCGAGACGCTGTGGAAGGGCAAGGTCTTCTATCGGGACGAGCGCCTGCTGCGCAACCGCATCGAGGACCTCGGCGCGCTGCAGAAGCTCGGCCTCGTCGAGGAGCGCGCGGACAACCCGCTGCAGAAGCTCAAGGTCGGCGGCAAGGAGCAGTGGCTGCTGTTCCCGGCCAAGCTTTACTGTGGCCAGAGCCTGCTCGACGGCCGGCGCGAGTCGATCATCATCGATTACGCGTTCACCGACGAGCTGCCCGGCTACCGCCGCATGCCCGACCTGCTCGCCGGACGCAACGGTTTCGCCATCCGCGACGAGATCCGCATGGTGTATCCCGGCTTCTACCTCGGTCGCGCCTACCTGGACCGCGCCTTCGTCGTCAACTTCGTGCTCTACAACAAGGACGTCGCGGAACGCGCCCGCGACGAGTTCATGAAGACCGGCGAGGTGCAGCAGGACTGCTGGACCGGCACACAGCAGCCGCGGGCGGCATCGGCGCCGGGTGGGACTGGCTGACAGGGGACCGGCGCCTGCTGGCCCCCGCGCCACGGCGTGCGGAAGTCATGACCCGACTGACCGCTTCACTGACGCGCGCGCTCGCAGCCCTCGCCCTGTTCGCACTGCTGCCACCGGCCGTGCGCGCCGGCCCTTCCATCAGCGCTGCGGCTGAAGCGCCGTCCGCGAGCGGCCGTTCGCTGTTCGACGAACTGCTCGACAGCGACGCCGACGGGGCGCGGCAGGTGCCCTTCCCCTTCCCGGCACTGCTGCGCCAGATCGGTAGCCATCTCGACCCCCATCAGCCTTCAGGAGGCTTGTCCGTGGTGCTGATTCCGCTCGGTCGATCGCTGCAACGCCACGCCGCCGGCGACATCGAGGCCTTCCGCTACCCGCGCGTGGTCGCGGCGGTGACCGGCGAGCCGCCGACCGCCGCGCCGCCCGGCCACCGCTTTCTGCGCGACAGGCTCTACGTCGCCTACCACGAGAAGGCCGCGGCGCTCGAGGTCATCAGCTACAACGAGCACGCCGGCCGCTTCGACTTCCAGCTCGTGCATGACTACCGCGCCGGCGGCACGCCCACGATCGTCGATGCCAACCGCACGCTCTGCCTCGCCTGCCACCAGAACGCGGGGCCGATCTTCTCCCGTCCGTCCTGGGACGAAACCAGCGCCAGCCCGCCGATCGCGGCACGGCTCGCCGCCACCGGCCTGTCCTACTACGGCCTGCCCTGGCGGCACGGGGTGGACATCCCCGACGCGATCGATGCCGCCACCGCGCGCGCAAACCTGCTCGCGACCGCCCAGCGCCTGTGGCGCGACGGCTGTGCCGCCGGAGCACGGCCTGCGGCGATCGCCTGCCGCGCCGAGGCGCTGCGCCTGGCGCTGCGCTACCGCCTCGGCGCCGGCCCCCTGCCCGCGCTCGACGGCGCCGCCACGCGGCGCGATCTCATCGAGCCCCTGCTGGCCAACTGGCGCCGCCGCTGGCCGGACGGGCTGGCGGTACCCGACCCGCAACTGCCCAACCGCCAACCCTTTGCCGGCATCGAGGGCGGCATGGCGGCGCCCGACGACGCGGCCCTTGCCCGCTACGCCGACGTTCCCGCCGCCTTCGATCCGCTCGCCCTGCGCCCACCGCTGGAACGCTGGCCCGGGCGCGACAGCGCCGACGTGGGCCGCTTCATTCACATCCTGTCCTCGTTCTTCTCCCACGCCGACATCGCCCTGATCGATCGCCGCCTCGCCACCGTCGCTACTGCCCCGCGGCGGGAACTGGCGTTCACCTGCACCCGCCGCCATGCCGCCGCCGGCACCCGGCTCGACCTCGACTGCAACGGCGCGGACGGCGCCCGGCTGCGCGCCCGCCTCGCCCTGCGCGACAACGTACCGGTCGGCGGCCGGGTCGACCGCCTCACCCTGGGCGGCCAGGCCGCGATCGGCGCGCTCGAGCTCGCGCCACTCGCCCGCGGTGCCGATGCCGCCAGCGCCCGCTTCGTGCTCCGCCGCGCCGACGGACTCGGCGTGCGCGCGCCGTCCGGCGAGGCGATTCGCGCCATGCGCCTGGACGCCGCCGCGGCGGGCCCATCGGCCAGGGTCACGCTGGAACTGGTCGCCGACCTTGCACCACTCGACGAGGCCATCGACGCCCTCGCCGACGCCAGCCTGAGCCGCGGCGCCGCTCCGGCCACCGCCGCCCGCAGCGCCCTGCCGCGCGACGCACGCGCCGCCCCCGACGACGCCGCCGACGACGCCGCCGACGCCGCCGACGCCTCGCTCGAGCAGGCCGCGCTGGACGAGGCGCCGCTCGGCGACCGCCCGCTCCGGCGCATGGCGATCCTCGCCCCCCTCCTCGCCCGCCTCGGCCTCGCCCTGCCGCAGCCGATGCCGCCCGCGGGGGCGCAGCCGGCCCGCGCGCGTCCGCCGGCCGTGGCGCGCGCAGGAGCGTGGCCGCCCGATCTGCAGCCCTTCCTGCGCCAATGCGGGCAGTGCCATGCCGAGGACAGCCCCTTCCCGCCCGGCTTTCTGCGCGGCGACGACGGCCGCATCCGCCGCAGCCTCGCCGGCTGCGCCGAGCGCATCCTCCATCGCCTGGAGATGAATCGCCTCCCCCCGGCTCGGCGCCCGAAGACGCCGATGCCGCCGCCCGCCGCGGCCCATGCGGCGGACTTCGTCCGCTCGCCCGACCTGCCGGCGATGCGCGCCGCCGTCGAGCGCATGCTCGCGGCGCGCGGCACCGATCCGGCCACCGTGCTCGATCGCCCCTACGCCGCGCTCGCGCCCTGCGTGGCTGACGGCGACCCCGCGCCACGAGGAGACCGACCGTGAACACTCCCGCTCCTCCGCGCCCGCGGCGCGCCCCGCTGCTGCGCGCGCTCGGCGTCCTGATCCTGCTCGCGCCCTGGATGCTGATCGCGCTCGGCGCGGCTTATGCAGCCCTGCGCTTCCTGCCGGACCGGGCGGTCACCTACGCCGACCCGGTCGAGCATTTCAAGTACGGCTCGACCGGCGGCGAGCGCGAGTCCGGCTTTCCGTACTGGATCTGGCAGGCCCTGCCGCAAGTCTGCAGCGAGCACCTGCCCGGCAAGGGCTATGCCTCGCTCGGCCTGATCCAGGAGGACGGCCGCGACCTGCCGATCGGCGTCTCCAAGCGCCGCCACCTCGGCCTCGACCGCGTCTTCCTCAACTGCGCGGTCTGCCACACCAGCACCGTGCGCGACACCGCCGGCGCACCGCCGCGCCTGATTGTCGGCATGCCGGCGCATCGCTTCGACATCCGCGCCTTCGAGACCTTCTTCTTCGACTGCGCCGCGGGGCCGACCTTCTCGCGCGAGTTCATCGTGCCCGAGATCGACCGCCTCGCCGGCGGCCTCGGCCCGATCGACCGCTATCTCGTCTACCCAGTGGCGATCGCGCTCATGCGCGAACGCCTGCTGATGCTGCGCGGCCGCTTCAGCTTCGTCTTCGACCAGCCCGCCTGGGGCCCGGGCCGGGTCGACACCTTCAACTCGGCGAAGGTGCTGTTCAACTTCCCGATGCAGGCGCTGCCGGCGCAGGAGCTGCTCGGTGCCTCGGACTTCCCCTCGATCTGGCACCAGCGCAAGCGCATGACGCGTGACGACGGCGCGCGCATGGAACTGCACTGGGACGGCAACAACACCCACACCGAAGAGCGCAACAAGAGCGCCGCCTTCGGCACCGGCACCACGCCGCCGACGATCGACCTCGCCGCGATCGGCCGGGTCGAGGAATGGCTGCTCGACGCAGCGCCGCCCCCCTACCCCTACGGCATCGACGAGACCCTCGCCGCGCGCGGCGCCACGCTCTACACCCAGTATTGCGCCGACTGCCACGGCGCGAGCGGGAGCGACTTCCGCGGCGCCAGGGTCGGCCACGTCACCCCGCTCGCCGAGATCGGCACCGACCGCGCCCGCCTCGACTCCTACACCCGCGAGCTGGCGCTGAACCAGGCCACGCTGTACGCCGGCTACCCGCACCGCTTCCGCCATTTCCGCAAGACCGGCGGCTACGCCAACATGCCGCTGGACGGCCTCTGGCTGCGCGCGCCATATCTGCACAACGGCTCGGTCCCGACCCTGCGCGACCTGCTCGAACCGGCCGCGGCGCGCCCCGCCCGCTTCTACCGCGGCGGCGACGTGTACGACCCGCTGCGGGTGGGCTTCGTCAGCACCACGCCGGCAGCGGGCCTGTTCCTCTTCGACACCACGGTGCCGGGCAACGGCAACGGCGGCCACGAGGGCGCCGCCTACGGGACCGAGCTGCCCGCCGCAGACAAGGACGCCCTGGTCGAATTCCTGAAGACCTTCTGATGCAAGGAGCGCCGTCATGCCCCCCGCCTTTCGCTCACCCACACCGGCGCACGCCCGCGGTCGTAGTTGCGGCCGCAGGCCGGGGCGCAGCGCCGGTCGCTCGCTGCTCGCCGCCCTGCTCGTGCTGCTACTCCTGGGCGCCGCCGGCGCGGCCTTCGCCTGGTACAAGTTCTTCCGCGAGGAGCCGCAGCCGGAATGGATCACCAACGACCCCGAGATGCGCTTCAAGTACGGCTCGATCGGTGCCGAACGCGACGCCGGCATCCCGTACTGGATCTTCTATGTGCTGCCGCGGCTGTTTCCGGACAAGCTGCCCGGCCCCGGCGGCTACGCCGCATTCGGCGTGGTCTGGGAGGAAGGCCAGGAGCTGCCGGTGGGCTTCTCGAAGAAGGTGGTCGGCTTTCCGCGCGTGGCGAACAACTGCGCGTCCTGCCACACCGCGAGCTACCGCGCGAGCCCGGAGTCGGCGCCGGTGTTCGTACCGACCGGCCCCAACCACACGCTGAACCTGTGGGCCTTCTTCCGTTTCCTGGTCGATTGCGCCAAGGATCCGCGCTTCAATGCCGACAACCTGATGGCCGAGATCAATCTGGTCACCGACTTGTCCTTCATCGACCGCCTGCTTTATCGCTTCGTGATCATCCCGATCACGCGCAAACGCCTGCTCGAACGCGAGCAGCAGTTCGCCTGGCTGTACCGCGAGGATTTCCCGCCCTGGGGCCGCGGCCGCGACGACGCGATGAACCTGACCAAGTACTTCATGATCCGCTGGCCGATGGACGACAGTTTCGGCCCCACCGACATGCCCTCGCTGTGGAACCTCGGCAAGTACCGCGCCGACCAGGGCATGCGCATGAACTT
>JANJTU010000253.1 GCA_024710965.1 Thauera sp.
CCCGCAGGCCGCGACGCGGGCCGCTTGAGGAGACACCAATGATGAAGAACCACATGCGCCAGGAGGCCGCCGCGCCGCAGGCGGGCGGCCGCCGCATCGGCGACGTGATCCTCGACCTGCAGAACATCTCGCTGCGCTTCGGCGGCGGGAAGGCGCTCACCGACATCAGCTTCAACATCCGCGAGCACGAGGTCCGCGCCATCATCGGCCCCAACGGCGCCGGCAAGAGCTCGATGCTGAACGTGATCAACGGCGTCTATCACCCACAGGAAGGCCAGATCATGTTCCGCGGCGCGGAGCGCAAGAAGATGGAGCCGCACATGGCGGCGGCGCAGGGCATCGCGCGCACCTTCCAGAACATCGCCCTGTTCAAGGGCATGAGCGTGCTCGACAACATCATGACCGGGCGCAACCTGAAGATGAAGTGCAATCTCTTCCAGCAGGCGCTGTGGATCGGCGCGGCGCGCAACGAGGAGATCGCCCACCGCGAGAAGGTCGAGGAGATCATCGACTTCCTCGAGATCCAGCACATCCGCAAGACGCCGGTGGGGGCGCTGCCCTACGGCCTGCAAAAGCGCGTCGACCTCGGCCGCGCGCTGGCGATGGAGCCGCAGATCCTGCTGCTGGACGAGCCGATGGCGGGCATGAACGTCGAGGAAAAGCAGGACATGTGCCGCTTCATCCTCGACATCAGCGACCAGTTCGGCACCACGATCGTCCTCATCGAGCACGACATGGGGGTGGTGATGGACATCTCCGACCGCGTCGTCGTGCTCGACTACGGCAAGAAGATTGGCGACGGCACGCCGGACGAGGTCCGCAGCAATCCGGACGTCATCAAGGCCTACCTCGGCAGCGGTCACTGAGTAACCGTTGCCGGGCCGCCCCAAGACGGTTACGCCGCCCCCGCGGGGGGCGACCGCGAAGCGGGCGGGGGCACATATAAGCGGAGCAAGTCATGGCATTTTTCATTGAAACGATGTTGGGCGGGCTGATGACCGGCATGCTGTACTCGCTGGTGGCCCTGGGCTTCGTGCTCATCTTCAAGGCTTCCGGCGTGTTCAACTTCGCGCAGGGGGCGATGGTGCTGGTGGCGGCGCTGGCGATGGCGCGCTTCTCCGAGTGGGCCAATGCCGCGCTCGGCGGCGACAGCCTCTTCCTTGCCAATGTCATCGGCATCGTCGGCGCCGGCGCGGTGATGTTCGTCGTCGCCTGGGGGGTGGAGCGCTTCGTGCTGCGCAAGCTGGTGAACCAGGAAGGCGCGACGCTGCTGATGGTGACGCTGGGCATCGCCTACGTGCTCGAGGGCCTGGGCCAGACCTTCTTCGGCAGCGAGATCTACTCGATCAACGTCGGCATGCCGAAGGATCCGGTGATCATGTTCGAGGGCCTGTTCGAGGGCGGCGTGCTGATCAACAAGGAAGACTTCATCGCCGCCGCGCTCGCCGCGGTGCTGGTCGGCGGGCTGACGCTGTTCTTCCAGAAGACCGCGATCGGCCGTGCGCTGCGCGCGGTGGCCGACGATCACCAGGCGGCGCAGTCGGTGGGCATTCCGCTGAACAAGACCTGGGTCATCGTCTGGTGCGTGGCCGGTCTGGTCGCGCTCGTCGCCGGGATCATCTGGGGCTCGAAGATGGGGGTGCAGTTCTCGCTCGTCACCGTCGCCCTGCGCGCGCTGCCGGTGGTGATCCTCGGCGGCCTCACCTCGGTGCCGGGGGCGATCGTCGGCGGCCTGATCATCGGCGTCGGCGAGAAGCTCTCCGAGGTGTACATCGGACCGATGGTGGGTGGGGGCATCGAGATCTGGTTCGCCTACGTGATGGCGCTCATCGTGCTGCTGTTCCGGCCGCAGGGCCTGTTCGGCGAGAAGATCATCAACCGCGTCTGACGGGGAGAACACACAGTGATTTATCGTGAGAATGGCCAGTTCAAGACGAGCTACCTGGCCGACCAGCAGATCTTCACCATCGCCCAGGACAAGTGGTTCGTCCTCGGCCTGATCGCCTTCGCCGCCATCGGCGTGCCCTTCCTGGCCGACGAGTACCTGTTCCGCGCCGTGCTGATTCCCTTCCTGGTGCTGTCGCTGGCGGCGCTGGGGGTGAATCTGCTGGTGGGCTACTGCGGCCAGATCACGCTGGGGGCGGGGGCCTTCATGGCGATCGGGGCGTATGCCGCGTACAACTTCATGGTCCGCATCGACGGCATGCCGCTGATCCTGGCGATGCTGCTCGGTGGCGTGTCGGCAGCCGGCTTCGGCATCCTGTTCGGCATTCCCAGCCTGCGCGTGCGTGGCCTCTATCTCGCGGTGGCGACGCTGGCGGCGCAGTTCCTGTGCGACTGGGCCTTCCTGCGCATCGGCTGGTTCACCAACTACTCGTCGTCCGGCTCGGTGTCGGTGGCCAAGCTCGAAGTGCTGGGCTGGGTGGTGAACACGCCGGTCGAGAAATACCTGTTCTGTCTCGCCTTCGTCGTGACCTTCGCGCTGCTGGCGAAGAACCTCACCCGTGCGGCGATCGGCCGGCAGTGGATGGCGATCCGCGACATGGACGTCGCCGCCGAGGTGATTGGCATCCGCCCGATGTTCGCCAAGCTGTCGGCCTTCGCGGTGAGCTCCTTCGTGGTCGGCGTGGCCGGTGCGCTGTGGGGCTTCGTCCACCTCGGCTCGTGGGAGCCGGCGGCGTTCTCGGTGGATCGCTCCTTCCAGTTGCTGTTCATGGTCATCATCGGCGGCATGGGCTCGATCATGGGCAGCTTCTTCGGCGCCGCCTTCATCGTGATCCTGCCGATCTTCCTCAACCAGTTCCTGCCTGCGCTCGGCAGCCTGGTCGGGGTCACGGTGTCGACCGCCGGCATTTCGCACGCCGAGCTCATCATCTTTGGTTCGCTGATCATCTTCTTCCTGATCGTCGAGCCGCATGGCCTCGCCAGACTGTGGTCGATCGCCAAGCAAAAGCTGCGTCTGTGGCCGTTCCCGCATTGATGCAGCGCCGTTCGCTGTGCCCAAGAAGCTCATTACAAGGAGGAGACTCATGAAATTCCGTACCCTGGCCCTCGCGGCTGCCATCGCCTCGGCCGGCCTGTCGTCCGCCGTGTTCGCCCCCGCCGCCCATGCCCAGGCGCAGGAGCAGTTCTTCCCGGTGCTGGTGTATCGCACCGGCGCCTACGCCGCCAACGGCAACCCGTGGGCCAACGGCTACGTCGATTACCTGAAGCTGGTCAATGCCAAGGGCGGCATCAACGGCGTCAAGCTGTCGTTCGAGGAGTGCGAGTTCGGCTACGCCACCGACCGCGGCGTGGAGTGCTACGAGCGCCTGAAGGGCAAGGGCGCGACGCTGTTCCAGAGCCTTTCGACCGGCGTGACCTTCGCCCTCACCGAGAAGGCCTCGGTCGACAAGGTGCCGCTGATCACCGCCGGCTACGGCCGCAGCGAGTCGCAGGACGGTTCGGTGTTCACCTGGAACTTCCCGCTGCTGGGCTCGTACTGGGTGGGCGCCGACGTCGCCATCCAGCACATCGCCAAGCAGGAAGGCGGCCTCGACAAGCTCAAGGGCAAGAAGATCGCGCTCGTCTATCACGACAGCCCGTTCGGCAAGGAGCCGATCCCGCTGCTGCAGGAACGCGCCAAGATGCACGGCTTCGAGCTGCAGCTGCTGCCGGTGGCCCACCCGGGTGTCGAGCAGAAGGCCACCTGGCTGCAGATCCGCCGCGACCGTCCCGACCATGTGCTGCTGTGGGGCTGGGGCGTGATGAACTCGACCGCGATCAAGGAGGCGCAGGCCACCGGCTACCCGCGCGACAAGATGCTCGGCATCTGGTGGGCGGGGGCCGAGCCGGATGTCAAGGACGTCGGTGCCGGCGCCAAGGGTTACAGCGCGCTGGCGCTGCAGCATGGTGCCGAGCCCAACAGCAAGATCGTCAAGGACATGCTCGCCACGCTCCACGACAAGGGCCAGGGCACCGGCCCGAAGGACGAGGTCGGTTCGGTGCTGTACATGCGCGGCCTGATCTCGGCGATGCTCGGCGTCGAGGGCGTGCGCCAGGCGCAGGAGCGCTACGGCAAGGGCAAGCTCATGACCGGCGAGCAGGTGCGCTGGGGCCTGGAGAACCTCAATCTCGACCAGGCGAAGCTGAACGCGATGGGCTTCGAGGGCGTCATGCGTCCGGTGCAGACGTCCTGCACCGATCACATGGGCTCGTCCTGGGTGCGGGTCCATACCTGGGACGGCGCCAAGTGGGGCTTCAGCTCCGACTGGTACCAGGCGGACGACAAGGTCCTGCGCCCGATGGTGCTCGACGCCGCCTCCAAGTACGCGGCGGAGAAGAACATCCAGCGCCGTACTGCCGAGCAGTGCAAGGAGTAAGTTGAATCGCGCCCCCGCGCCCGGCGGCGCGGGGGCCTTTTCCTGGAATTCAAGATGAACGCTCCCAACTCAGCATTCCTCAGCGTCAACAACATCGAGGTCATCTACAACCACGTGATCCTCGTCCTGAAGGGGGTCTCCCTGTCGGTGCAGGAGGGCAGCATCGTCGCCCTGCTGGGCGGCAACGGGGCCGGCAAGACGACCACCCTGCGCGCGGTCAGCAACCTGCTGAAGGGCGAGCGCGGCGAGGTGACGAAGGGCTCGGTCGAGTACGAGGGCGAGCGCGTCGAGGCGATGACGCCGGCCGACGTCGTCAAG
The DNA here is from genome assembly GCA_024710965.1 of Thauera sp. GTDB lineage: Bacteria > Pseudomonadota > Gammaproteobacteria > Burkholderiales > Rhodocyclaceae > Thauera. Next base: position 4,680 of record JANJTU010000253.1, read on the forward strand.
CGCGGCGTCGTTCAGGTCATGGAAGGGCGGCACTGCTTCGGCCACCTGACCATCGAGGAGAACCTGCGCACCGGCGCCTATACCCGCACCGACGGCAAGGCCGCGGTCGAGGAGACGCTGGAGAAGGTCTACAACTACTTTCCGCGCCTGAAGACCCGCCGCAACAGCCAGGCGGCCTACACCTCCGGCGGCGAGCAGCAGATGTGCGCGATCGGCCGCGCGCTGATGGCCAAGCCGCGCCTGGTGCTGCTCGACGAGCCGTCGATGGGCCTGGCGCCGCTGATCGTGGAAGAGGTGTTCGAGATCGTCAAGGACTTGAACGCGAAGGAAAGGGTGAGCTTCCTGCTCGCCGAACAGAACACCATGGTCGCGCTGCGCTACGCCGACTTCGGCTACATCATGGAGAACGGCCGCATCGTCATGGAGGGCGCGGCGAGCGAGCTCGCCAGCAACGAGGACGTGAAGGAGTTCTACCTGGGCCTGTCGGGCGAGGGGCGCAAGAGCTTCCGCGATGTCAAGCACTACCGCCGTCGCAAGCGCTGGCTCAGCTGAGCCGGCCAGCGGCGACACACGGACCACGACCACTGCATCGACCAGGGATGCCGACATGAACTTCTACGACGAGCGGGAAACCCGCGATGCCGACGAACGCGAGCGCGAACTGCTCGCCCGCCTGCCGGCACAGATCGCCCACGCGCGGGGGCATGCCCCGGCCTTCGCGACGCTGCTCGCTGACGTCGACCCGGCGGCGGTGAGCAACCGTGCGGCGCTGGCCCGCCTGCCGGTGACGCGCAAGTCCGAACTGGTGGAGCGGCAGAAGGCCGCGCGTCCCTTCGGCGGCTTCGCCGCAGTGGGCTGGGGGGCGGCCTGCCGGCGCGTGTTCGCCTCGCCCGGGCCGCTGTACGAGCCCGAAGGCGCGCGACCGGACTACTACCGCCTCGCACGTGCGCTGTACGCGGCGGGCTTTCGCGCCGGCGACCTGGTGCACAACACCTTCTCGTATCACTTCACCCCGGCCGGCTCGATGATGGAGACGGCCGCGCACGCGCTCGGCTGCACGGTGTTTCCGGCCGGCGTCGGCCAGACGGAGCAGCAGGTGGCGGCGATCGCCGACCTGCAGCCCAATGCCTACGTCGGTACGCCGTCCTTCCTGCGCATCCTGCTCGAGAAGGCCGACGAGCTCGGCGTCGAGCCGGCATTCACGAAGGCCTTCGTCTCCGGCGAGGCCTTTCCGCCGAGCCTGCGCGAAGCCTTCGCCGCGCGCGGCATCGCCGCCTACCAGGCCTACGCCACCGCCGACATCGGCCTGATCGCCTACGAGACGCCGGCGCGTGAAGGCCTCGTGGTGGATGAGGACATCATCCTGGAGATCGTGCGCCCCGGCACCGGCGACCCGGTCGCGGCGGGCGAGGTCGGCGAGGTGGTCGTCACCACCTTCAACCCCGACTACCCGCTGATCCGCTTCGGCACCGGCGACCTCTCCGCCGTGCTGCCGGGCGCCTCGTCCTGCGGCCGCAGCAACCTGCGCATCAAGGGCTGGATGGGGCGTGCCGACCAGACGACCAAGGTCAAGGGCATGTTCGTGCACCCGGGCCAGATCGCCCAGGTCGTGCGTCGCCACCCCGAAGTCACGCGTGCCCGCCTGGTCGTCGACAACCCCGGCCTCGCCGACCGCATGACGCTGATGTGCGAGACGGTGGCCGGTGGCAGCGAGGCGCTCGCCGGGGCGATCGCGGCGAGCATGCGCGAGCTCACCAAGCTGCGCGGCGAGGTCGCCTTCCTCCCCGCCGGCTCGCTCGCCAACGACGGCAAGGTCATCGACGATCTGCGCAGCTACGAGTAGCACGCCCGATTGCCCACCTGATTGCCCACCTGATTGCGCGCCCGTCCCGGTTGCCGCCGCGCTGCCGGTGGTCCGGGCGCGGCGTGCGATCATTCGCCCCTCGGCCAACTTTCCTCCAGGCCTCCGACGCCGCACGACCACGACCGCACGACCACGACCGCATGACCACGACCGCATGACCACGACCGCATGACCACGACCGCATGACCACGACCCCTTCGCCGCGCGGCCTGCCGCTCGCGGGCATCCGCATCCTCGACCTGACCCGCCTGCTGCCGGGCCCGCTCGCCACCCAGCACCTCGCCGACTACGGCGCCGAGGTGATCAAGGTGGAGGACACCGGCGCCGGCGACTACGCGCGCACGATGGGTGCGATGGCCGGCGACACGAGCTACTTCTATCAGATCGTCAATCGCAACAAGCAGAGCCTGCGCCTCGACCTGAAGCAGGCCGAGGGCAGGGCGCTGTTCCTGCGCCTGGTGGCCGACGCCGATGCGGTGGTGGAAGGCTTTCGGCCGGGGGTGATGGACAAGCTCGGGCTGGGCTATGCGGTGCTCGCCGAACTCAACCCGCGCCTGGTGTACTGCAGCATCAGCGGCTACGGCCAGACCGGGCCCTATGCGCTGCGCGCCGGGCACGACATCAACTACATCGGCTACGCCGGCGTGCTCGACCAGATCGGCGCCGCGGGCGGCGCGCCGGCGGTGCCGAACCTGCAGATCGGCGATCTGCTCGGCGGCACGATGGCGGCGCTGGTCGGCATGCTGGTGGCGCTGATCGATGCGCGTGCCAGCGGCCGCGGCCGCCTCGTGGATGTGGCGATGACCGACGCGGCGTTTGCACATGCGATCTTTCCGCTCGTCGAGGTGCTCGCGCATGGCGGCGTGCGCCCGCGCGGCGAGGATCTGCTGACCGGCGGCGTGCCCTGCTATGGCGTGTACGAGACCGCGGACGGGCGACACATGGCGGTCGGCGCGCTGGAGGAGAAGTTCTGGCATCTGATGTGCGACACGCTCGGCCGGCCGGACCTGAAGCCGGCGCATCTGGCCACCGGCGAGGCCGGCGCGCGCGCGCGGGCCGAGGTTGCGGCGATCTTCCGTAGCCGCACGCAGGCAGAGTGGGTCAGCGTGTTCGACGGCGTGGACTGCTGCGTGACGCCGGTGCTGCGGCTCGAGGAAAGCCTGGAGAACGCGCAGTTGCGCGCGCGCGGCATGGTCACCGAAGTCGGTGGCGTGCGCCAGTACGGGGCGCCGGTGCGGCTGGCCGGGCTGGATCTGCCGCCCGCCCGCCCCGCGCCCGCGGTGGCCGGCGCCGACAGCGCGGCGATCCTCGGCCGGCTCGGGCTCGACGGCGACGAGATCGAGCGTCTGCGCTCGGCCGGCGTGATCTGAGGCTGGCGCCGGCGACAGCGCTTCGGGCCGGCGACAGCGGTCGGTTCGCGAGCGTGGCCCGCGGCTGCGGCGCGCCTACTTCTCCGCCGTCGGCTTGCGGCGCGGGGTCCGCGCCGTGGCGCGTGCTTCCGCGCCGCCGCTGGCGGCGGGCGGCGGCGCGGCCTCGGCGGGCTGGCCCTGCATCAGGTTCCACGGCCACATCGCGGCGGCGGCGGCGAACGGGTTTGCGCCGGGGTCGGCGCCGCTGCCGGCCTCACTGCTGCTGCCCTGCGCCTGCTGGCTCATGGCCTTCACCGCGGCGATCGCGGCGCGCTGCATTTCGAGGCCCTGGATCGTCATCTGCAGCATGTTCAGGTTCATCTTCAGCCAGCCCTCGACCGCCTTCATGTCGGCGATGCGTTTGTCGAGTTCGTCGACGTCGAGCGTCGGCGTGACCATGCCGGGCAGCGAGAAACCCATGTTGCTCCACATGCCACGCACGAATTCGAGCGGGTCCTGGGCGTTGTGATCCTGCGACATCGGCATGCTCCCGGCGGGTGGATGAGGGGCGTCCATAGTACCCGATGCCGCTGCTGCGCGCCGGGCTGGCCTCAATTCGCCGCGAGCAGGCGGTGGATCAGGGCGCGCAGCCGCGCCGGGCGCACCGGCTTGTGCAGCAGCGGCAGCTGCGCGGCCTGGGCGCGGGCGAGCATCTCCGGGGCGGTGTCGCCGCTGATCAGGATCGTCGGCAGCTGGCGCAGCTGCGGCTGCGAGCGCATGTGCTCGATCAGCTCGATGCCGTTGAGTGGCCCGCGCAGGCGGAAGTCGGTGATCAGGAGTTCGGGCGCGGGCCCGCTCTCGCCCAGGCGTGCGATCAGCTCCTGCGCCGTTTCGGCCGCACTCACGTAGCAGCCCCAGGACGACAGCAGGCTCGCCATGCTGTCGCGCGCGAGCGGGTCGTCATCGACGAGGGCGATGCGGACGCCGTCGAGCCCGCCCAGCGCGCGCGCCTCCTCGGCCGGATCGGGCTGGGGCTCGGGCCCGGCGGCCGGCAGCTCGAGGGCGAACACCGAGCCCCGGCCGGGGGCGGAGCGCAGCTCGAGGCCGTGCTCGAGCAGGTCGGCCAGGCGGCGCACGATTGCCAGGCCGAGCCCGAGCCCCTTGTCGCGCGCGCGCTCGGCGTTGTCGAGCTGAATGAACTCCTGGAACACGATCTCGTGGAACTCGGGCGCGATGCCGACGCCGCTGTCGCGCACCTCGATGCGCAGGTGCCCGCCGCGGCGGCGGCAGGCGAGCAGCACGCTGCCGCTGGCGGTGTAGCGGATGGCGTTGCTGACGAGGTTGCTGAGGATGCGCTCGAGCAGCACCGGGTCGGTCCGTGCCCGGTCGGCGCGGGCGCGCACCCGCAGGCGCAGGCCGCGCGCATGGGCGGCGGCCTGCTGGCCGGCGGCGATGCGTTCGAGCAGCGGCTGCAGGGCGACGCTGCGGATCGTCGGGTTGAGCACGCCGGCGTCGAGGCGGGAGATGTCGAGCAGGCTGTCGAGCAGGTTCTCCATCGCGCCGGCCGACATGGCGATGCGGTCGACGAGCTTGCGACTGCGGGGGGCGAGCTCGTGCTCGGCGAGCTCGGTGATGAACAGGCCCAGCGCATGCATCGGCTGGCGCAGGTCGTGGCTGGCGGCGGCGAGGAAGCGGGACTTGGCCAGATTGGCGCGCTCGGCCTCGTCCTTGCGTGCGCGCAGCTCGGCGGTGGCCTCGTCGATCTTGCGCGCCATGTCCTCGTGCGCTTCGGTCAGGCGTGCGGCCATCTCGTTTACGCCTTCGGCCAGGCGGCGCAGGCTGCCGCCGCCGGTGAGCGGCACGCGCTCGCGCAGCTGGCCATGGCCGATGCGCAGCACGGTGTCGGCGACGCTGCGGATCGGGCCACTGACGCCGCGGCTCATGCGCCGCGCCAGCAGCAGGCTGCCCGCGAGCACGACGAGCATGGAGCCGGCGCCGGTCCACAGCAGCTCGCTGCGCCGCCGCTGCAGGCGTGCGAGCGACAGTTCGATGATCACCTGGCCGCGCGTGGCGGCGGACGCTTCGGCGACGCCGGGCGGGGTCAACGAAAAACCGTCGTCGATCTCGAGCTGGCTGGCGCGGATCGGCTCGACGATGCGCAAGGTGCCGCTCGGCGCTGGCCGCCGCGCCTCGGCCGTGGCCGGGGGCGGGCGGTCGGCGCGGTCGACGCGG
>JANJTU010000269.1 GCA_024710965.1 Thauera sp.
AGGCGCGGCTCGCCCTTCGGGTCGGCATAGGGGTTGGATTCGCAGCACGCGGTCTTGAAGCCGAGCTGCGCGGCGCGGATCGCCGCGACATAGCCGCCGGGACCGCCGCCGATGACGAGGACGTCGAATTCTTTGGACATTATTAGGGTTCTCCTGTGCGCAAAAACGGGGCGCAGCCGATCCGGTCGGGGGGCTCACGCCCCCTTCCCGGACGACCGCGCCCCGGCAGGTCGTCTTAGACGTCGAGGATCAGGCGGGCCGGATCTTCCAGCGCTTCCTTCATGGTCACCAGGCCGAGCACCGCCTCGCGGCCGTCGATGATGCGGTGGTCGTAGGACATGGCCAGGTAGTTGATCGGACGGATCACGATCTGGCCGTTCTCCACCACCGGACGGTCCTTGGTGGCATGGATACCGAGGATCGCCGACTGCGGCGGGTTGATGATCGGCGTCGACAGCATCGAGCCGAACACGCCGCCGTTGGAGATCGAGAACGTGCCGCCGGAGAGCTCTTCCAGCGACAGCTTGCCGTCCTTGGCCTTCTGGCCGAACTCGGCGATCTTCTTCTCGATGTCGGCGATCGACATCTGGTCGGCGTCGCGCAGGATCGGCACGACCAGGCCGCGCGGCGAGCCGACCGCGATGCCGATGTCGATGTAGCCGTGGTAGACGATGTCGGTGCCGTCGACCGAGGCGTTCAGGATCGGGAACTTCTTCAGCGCGGCCACGGCGGCCTTGACGAAGAAGCCCATGAAGCCCAGGCGCACGCCATGCGCCTTCTCGAACTTGTCGCCGTATTGCTTGCGCAGGGCCATCACCGGGGCCATGTTCACTTCATTGAACGTGGTCAGGATGGCGTTCTCGTTCTTCGACTGGATCAGGCGCTCGGCGATGCGCGCGCGCAGGCGCGTCATCGGCACACGCTCTTCCGGACGCTCACCGGCCAGCGCCAGCGCGGCGGGCGCCGGCGCGGCAGCAGCGCGCGGCTGGGCGGCGACGGCGTCTTCCTTGGTGACGCGGCCGCCACGGCCGGAGCCGGCGACGTCGGCCGCAGCCATGCCCTTTTCCTCGAGGATCTTGCGCGCGGCCGGGCTGGCAGCACCCGCGGCAGCAGCAGGCGCGGCAGCCGGCGCAGGCACGGCCTGGACCGGCGCGGCGTGGACGGCGGCAGCGGCCTTCGCCTCGGTGTCGATCTGGGCAATCAGTTCGCCCGAGGCCACGGTGTCACCGCCCGCCTTGATGATCTTCACCAGCACGCCGTCGGCCGGGGCCGGGGTCTCGAGCACCACCTTGTCGGTCTCGATGTCGATCAGATTCTCGTCGCGCGACACGGGGTCGCCTTCGTTCTTGTGCCAGGTCACCAGCGTGGCTTCGGACACGGATTCGGACAGCTGCGGTACTTTGACTTCGATCAGCATGGAGTTCTCTCCCGGTAAGCTTTATTAGTTAGGGGATTGCGGGGTCGCGTCCTGGATCGGACCGAAGGCGTTTTCGATCACGGCCTTCTGCTGCTGGTTGTGCTTGGCGTAGTAACCGACCGCCGGCGAAGCGGCGGCCGGACGGGCCACGAGCAGCAGCTTGCGCTTGGTGCCGAGCACGTTCACCAGGTGCTGGCGCGAGGCCAGCCAGTACCACGCACCCTGGTTGCGCGGTTCTTCCTGGCACCAGACCACTTCCTTCGCATTCGGGAACTGCTCGATCGCTTTGGCGAACGCCTCCGACGGGAAGGGATACAGCTGTTCGATACGGACGAGCGCCGTGTCCTTGATGTTGTGCTCGCGACGATGGGCCAGCAACTCGTAGTAGATCTTCCCCTGGCACAGCACCACGCGCTTGACCTTCTTCGGATCGAGCGCCTCGACTTCCGGGATCACCGTCTGGAAGTGGCCGTTGGCCAGTTCGTCGATCGACGAGATCGCCTCCTTGTGGCGCAGCAGCGACTTCGGCGTGATGATGATCAGCGGCTTGCGCACCTTGCGGATCATCTGCCGACGCAGCAGATGGAAGATCTGCGCCGGGGTGGTCGGCACGCAGATCTGCCAGTTGTTCTCGGCGGCGTTGTTCATGTAGCGCTCGAGGCGGGCCGAGGAGTGCTCCGGCCCCTGCCCTTCGTAGCCGTGCGGCAGCATCATCGTCAGCCCGCACAGGCGGCCCCATTTGGATTCGCCCGAGCAGATGAACTGGTCGAGCACCACCTGGGCGCCGTTCACGAAATCGCCGAACTGGGCTTCCCAGATCACGAGTTCGTTCGGCTCGGCCGTCGCGTAGCCGTACTCGAACGCGAGCACCGCCTCCTCCGACAGCACCGAGTCGTAGCACTGGAAGCCGGCCTGGCCCTCCTGGATGTGGTCGAGCGGCTTGTAGATGCCTTCGTTCCAGCGCTCGCGCTTCTGGTCGTGGAGCACGGCGTGACGGTGGAAGAAGGTGCCCCGGCCGACGTCCTCGCCGGACAGGCGCACGGCGTAGCCCTGAGCGAGCAGGCTGGCGTAGGCGAGGTTCTCGCCCATGCCCCAGTCGAGCGGCAGTTCGCCGCGGCCCATCGCGGCGCGGTCGTCGACGATCTTCTTGACGCGCGAATGGAGGGTGAAGTTGCCCGGCACGTCGGTCAGACGCTCGGACAGGCGCTTGATCTCCTGCACCGGGATCGCGGTCTCGGCCACGTCGGTGTAGGGCTGGTTCAGGTAGGGCGACCAGTCGACGGCGAACTGGCGGTTGTGTCCGGACAGCACCGGGTTGTACAGCAGCTCGCCCTTGTCGAGGTGCTCGCGGTACTGCGCGATCATCTGTTCGGGCTCGTCGGCCTTGAGCGTGCCTTCGGCGACCAGGCGGTCGGCGTAGAGCTTGCGCGTGCCAGGGTGCTTCTGGATCGTGCGATACATCAGCGGCTGCGTCACCATCGGCTCGTCCTGCTCGTTGTGGCCGAGCTTGCGGAAGCAGATGATGTCGATCACGACGTCCTTCTTGAACTCCTGGCGGAACTCGACCGCCAGCGCGGTGACGAAGGCCACCGCTTCGGGATCGTCGCCGTTGACGTGGAAGATCGGCGCCTCGACCATCTTGAAGATGTCGGTGCAGTACAGCGAGGACCGGTAGTCGCGCGGATCGGAGGTGGTGAAGCCGATCTGGTTGTTGACGACGATGTGCACGGTGCCGCCTGTGCCATAGCCGCGCGTCTGGGAGAAGTTGAGCATCTCCTGATTGACGCCCTGGCCGGCAACCGCCGCGTCGCCGTGGATCAGGACCGGGATGACCTGGCTCTTGGTCGTGTCCTTGCGCCGGATCTGGCGCGAGTACACGGAGCCTTCGACCACCGGGTTGATGATCTCGAGGTGCGAGGGATTGAACGCGAGCGTCAGGTGCATCGGGCCGCCCGGCGTCATGACATCGCTGGAGAAGCCCATGTGGTACTTGACGTCACCGGCGGTGAGGTCGGCTGCGGCCTTGCCCTCGAACTCCGAGAACAGCATCGAGGGCGACTTGCCGAGGGTGTTCACGAGCACGTTCAGACGCCCGCGGTGAGCCATGCCGATCACCGTCTCGGCGGCGCCAAGACTGCCGCCGACGCGGATCAGTTCGTCCATCGCGACGATGGCCGACTCGCCGCCTTCGAGCGAGAAGCGCTTCTGGCCGACGTACTTGGTGTGCAGGTAGCGTTCCAGCGTTTCGGCCGCCGTGGTGCGCTCGAGAATGCGGCGCTTCATCTCGGCGGAGAACTTCGGCGTCCCGCGCACGCTCTCCAGACGGCTCTGGATCCAGCGCTTCTGCGCGATGTCGGAGATGTACATGTACTCCGAGCCGATCGAACCGCAGTAGGTCTGGCGCAGGGCTTCGAGGATCTCGCGCAGGCTGGCGTGCTCGGTCGAGAAGCCGTGGAAGGAACCGACGTTGAAGCTGCGCGACAGATCGGCCTCGGTGAAACCGTAGTAGGACGGCTCGAGCTCGGCGATCTGCGGGCGCTCGGTGCGCTTGAGCGGATCGAGGTTGGCCCAGCGCGTGCCGAGGAAGCGGTAGGCGTTGATCAGCTGCAGCACCGACACCTGCAGCTTGTCCTCGCCGCCGCCGCCGGCGACGACGGTGCGCACCGGGCCGCGCTTGGCCATCTGCTCGAAGGCGGCGATGACCGGGCCGTGGGCGACGTCACGCGTCGCCGCGCCCGCCTGACCCTGCAGCTGGTCGAAGTAGCTGCGCCATTCGTCCGACACGGAGGCCGGATCGGCGAGGTAATTTTCGTATTGTTCTTCGATGAACGGCGCATTGGAGCCGAACAAATGCGAAGTCTGTTCGAGTTGCTTCATCATGATGAAAGCCACCTGTGGTGTCCTGTTGCCCTGCTTGCGGGTGTTGCGTCGCCCGGAAGGCTCGCACCGGCACGCCGAAGGAAAAACGGGATGGCCGCGCTCGCGCGACCATCCCGCAGCCATCAGCGCTGGCGGAGCCTTTCAGGCCTCTCCATCGTCTCTTACGGACGTTGTTCGATGACCGGCACGTCGCGGCGCGCAGCGCCGATGTACAGCTGACGCGGCCGGCCGATCTTGTATTCGGGATCGGTGATCATCTCTTCCCACTGGGTGATCCAGCCCACCGTGCGCGCCAGCGCGAAGATGCAGGTGAACATCGAGGTCGGGATGCCCAGCGCCTTCTGCACGATGCCCGAGTAGAAGTCGACGTTCGGGTAGAGCTTCTTCTCGACGAAGTATTCGTCTTCCAGCGCGATCTTCTCGAGCTCCTTGGCGAGCTTGAACAGGCGGTCGTTCTCGAGGCCCAGTTCGCCCAGCACCTCGGCGCAGACCTTGCCCATCAGCTTGGCGCGCGGGTCGAAGTTCTTGTACACGCGGTGGCCGAAGCCCATCAGCTTGAAGCTGTCGTTCTTGTCCTTGGCGCGCTTGATGTACTCGCCGACGCGCGAGACGTCGCCGATCTGTTCCAGCATGTTCAGGCAGGCTTCGTTCGCACCGCCGTGCGCCGGGCCCCACAGGCAGGCGATGCCGGCCGAGATGCAGGCGAACGGGTTGGCGCCCGAGGAGCCGGCCAGACGCACCGTGGAGGTGGAGGCGTTCTGCTCGTGGTCGGCATGCAGCGTGAAGATGACGTCGAGGGCGCGCACGAGCACGGGGTTCGGCTCGTACTTCTCGCACGGCGTGCCGAACATCATGTGCATGAAGTTCGCCGTGTAGTCGAGATCGTTGCGCGGGTACATGAACGGCTGGCCCATGTTGTACTTGTAGGCCATGGCGACGATCGTCGGCAGCTTCGCGATCAGGCGGTTGATCGAGATGTTGCGGTGCTCGGCGTCGGAGAAGTCCATCGCCTCGTGGTAGAAGGCCGACAGGGCGCCGACCACACCGACCATGACCGCCATCGGGTGCGCGTCACGACGGAAGCCCGAGTAGAACTTCGTCATCTGGTCGTGCAGCATCGTGTGGTTCTTGATGACGCCTTCGAACTCCGTCTTCTGCGTCGCGTTCGGCAGTTCGCCGTTCTTCAGCAGATAGGCGACCTCGAGGAAGTTGCACTTCTCGGCGAGTTGCTCGATCGGGTAGCCACGGTACAGCAGCTCGCCCTTGTCGCCATCGATGAAGGTGATGGCCGACTTGCAGCTGGCGGTGGAAAGGAAACCCGAATCATAGGTGAAGAGGCCGGTCTTGCCACCCAGCGTGCGAATGTCGATGACATCGTTGCCGTGGGTGCCGGTCATGACCGGGAATTCGACGGTCTTGCCATCGACGGTGAGGGTTGCAGTGCGTTCAGTGCTCATAGATCGTCCCTTCTACTAGCCGGTTTAACTGCCTGTCGTCGTTATGGGTCGGCGCACCGCGTCAGGTCTGACGCAGCAGGCCGACCATTTCCTTCCAGCGGTCCACCTCGCATGCCTTGCTGCCATTGACCATCGCCCAGAGGTCGTAGTCGTCGCAGCGCAGCAGGTCGTCCAGATCCGCAAGCTGATCGTCGCTCAGACGATCGAAGTGCCGCTCGAGAAAGCGTGCGAACACGAGATCGAGCTCGAGCAGTGCCCGACGGCACTGCCAGCGCACGCGTCCCCGATTGGTGCTCATGGTCCGTTTCCTTCCTTACACCGCACGCCGGACCATCATGTCCTTGATCTTGCCGATCGCGCGGGTCGGATTCAGACCCTTCGGACAGACGTCGACGCAGTTCATGATCGAGTGGCAACGGAACAGGCGGTACGGATCCTCGAGGTTGTCGAGGCGCGCGTTGGTGTCCTGGTCACGGGTGTCGGCAAGGAAGCGGTAGGCCGCCAGCAGGCCGGCCGGGCCGACGAACTTGTCCGGGTTCCACCAGAACGACGGACACGAGGTGGAGCAGCAGGCGCACAGGATGCACTCGTAGAGGCCGTTCAGCTCCTCACGGTCGTCGGGCGACTGCAGGCGCTCACGCTCGGGCGGCGGGTCGTTGTTGACCAGATAAGGCTTGATCGAGTGGTACTGCTTGAAGAACTGGGTCATGTCCACGATCAGGTCGCGGATGACCGGCAGGCCCGGCAGCGGGCGCAGCACGATCGGCTGCGGCAGGCTGTCGATGTCGGTCAGGCAGGCCAGGCCGTTCTTGCCGTTGATGTTCATCGCGTCCGAGCCGCACACGCCTTCGCGGCAGGAACGACGGAAGGACATCGAGTCGTCCTTCACCTTCAGGCGCACCAGCGCATCGAGCAGCTTCTTGTCGGAAGCCTCGAGCTCGACCGAGATGTCCTGCATGTACGGCTTTTCGTCCTTGTCCGGATCGTAGCGGTAGATCTTGAATTGAACGGTACGCTTGGTCATTTGCTCTGTTCTCCCGCGCTCAGTAGGTGCGCTTGGCGAGCGCGATCGGCTCGACATCGTCGGACAGCGGCTTCAGGTTCACCGGCTTGTAGTCGAGGCGGTTGCCTTCGCTGTACCACAGGGTGTGCTTCAGCCAGTTGGCGTCGTCGCGACCGTTCGGACGCTCGGCGGTGTCCGGTGCGTCGTCGCGCACGTGGGCGCCGCGCGACTCCTTGCGCGCCTCGGCCGAGATCATCGTCGCCTTGGCCACTTCGATCAGGTTGTCGAGTTCCAGCGCCTCGGTGCGGGCGGTGTTCCACACCTTCGACTTGTCGGAGATCTCGGTGGTCTTCGCCTGCTCGGCGACTTCGAGGATCCGCTCCACGCCTTCGCGCAGCAGGTTGTTGAAGCGGAATACGCCGGCGTGCTTCTGCATCGTGCGCTGCATGGCAAGGCGCACTTCATGCACGTTGGTGCCGCCCTTCTGCGTCTCGAGGCGGGCGATGCGCGCCAGCGACACGTCGGCGGCGTCGTCCGGCAGCGGCTTCAGCGTCAGGTTGCCGGACTGGAAGTCCTCGACCACGGTCTCGCCCGCCGACTTGCCGAACACCAGCAGGTCGAGCAGCGAGTTGGTGCCGAGGCGGTTGGCGCCGTGCACCGAGGCGCAGGCACATTCGCCGGCGGCGTAGAAGCCGGCCACGGGCACGTTCGGGTTGCCGTCCTTCGGCACGATCACCTGACCCTTGTAGTTGGTCGGGATGCCGCCCATCTGGTAGTGGCAGGTCGGCACGACCGGGATCGGCGCCTTGATCGGGTCGACGCCGGCGAACTGGATCGAGATCTCGCGGATGCCGGGCAGCCGCTTCATGATCGTCTCGGGCGACAGGTGGGTGATGTCGAGCAGGACGTGGTCCTTGTCCGGACCGCAGCCGCGGCCTTCGTTGATCTCGGTCACCATCGAGCGCGACACCACGTCGCGCGAGGCCAGATCCTTCAGGTTCGGCGCGTAGCGCTCCATGAAGCGCTCGCCCGAGGCGTTGCGCAGGATGCCGCCTTCGCCGCGCACGCCCTCGGTGATCAGCACGCCCGCGCCGGCCACGCCGGTCGGGTGGAACTGCCAGAACTCCATGTCCTCGAGCGGGATGCCGGCGCGCGCCGCCATGCCCACGCCGTCGCCGGTGTTGATGAAGGCGTTGGTCGAGGAGTAGTAGATGCGGCCCGCGCCGCCGGTGGCGAAGATCGTCGCCTTGGCATGGAAGATCGACACTTCGCCGGTCTCCATCTCCATCGCGGTGACGCCGAGGACGTCGCCCTCGCTGTTGCGGATCAGGTCGAGCGCCATCCACTCGACGAAGAACTGGGTGTTGGCACGCACATTGCGCTGGTACAGCGCGTGCAGCATGGCGTGGCCGGTGCGGTCGGCGGCGGCACAGGAGCGCATCACCGGCGCCTGGCCGTAGTTCATCGAGTGGCCGCCGAACGGGCGCTGGTAGATCTTGCCGTTGTCGGTACGGTCGAAGGGCATGCCGTAGTGCTCGAGCTCGATGACGACCTCGTTGGCCTTCTTGCACATGAACTCGATCGCATCCTGGTCGCCGAGCCAGTCCGACCCCTTCACGGTGTCGTACATGTGCCAGTGCCAGTTGTCCTCGGTGGAGTTGCCGAGCGAGGCGGCCACGCCCCCCTGCGCCGCGACGGTGTGCGAGCGGGTCGGGAAGACCTTGGTCAGCACCGCGGTCTTCAGGCCGGCTTCCGACAGTTGCAGGGCCGCACGCAGGCCGGCACCACCGGCGCCGACGATGACCGCATCAAAGGTACGCTTTGCGACGTTCACGCTTACAGCCTCCAAAGGATCTGGGCTGCCCAGCCGGCGTAGCCGACGAGCAGGAAGAGGGTGACGAGATGCAGCGCCAGGCGCACACCGGTCGGCTTGATGTAGTCCATCCAGATGTCACGCACGCCGATCCAGGCGTGGTAGAACAGCGAGAGGAAGAAGAGGAAGCTCAGGAAGCGGAAGATGCCGCCCGAGAACAGGCCCGACCAGGCCTCGTAGCTGAGTTCGGGCAGCGTGAGCGCGCACACCGCGAAGATGAGCGTGTAGATCGCCATGAACACCGCCGTGGCGCGCTGGGCAATCCAGTCCTTCAGGCCGTAGTGCGCGCCGACCACATCACGTTTCACCATAGTTTCACCCCGATGATCACGGTGAGCGCGATGCTCACAACCAGAACGATGCGCGACGATTTGCGCGCGGCCTCCAGTTCGACGCCCTTGTGGATGTCGAGCAACAGGAAGCGGATGCCGGCACAGAAGTGGTGCAGGTAGGCCCAGAGCAGACCCAGCAGCAGGAGCTTGACGAGCGGATTGCCGACCACCGCGCTGAAGGTCTCGAAGCTTTCGGCCGACCCGAGACTGCGATCGAGCAGGAAGAGCAGGAACGGCAGGAGCAGGAAGAGCCCCGCCCCGCTGACCCGATGAAGGATCGAAACTATGCCCGGCAATGGCAGCCGGATCTGGTTCAAGGCCAGGTGCTTCGGCCTCGGTTTGCGCACTGTCACATCTGACATGAAGACTCCCCTCTGCATGTGCGGCGAAGATTCGCCGCCGACTCCCAAAAACGCATAATTATAGCGGCTCATTCGCGGCGTGCCGTCACGCCGCGAGCATCAATTCAGTTCGTTCAGATAAAAATGCTCCGCCGTGGAATACAGCCCGCGCCGCCATTCCACCGGCTTGTCGCCATAGGTATAGGTGACGCGCTCGACCGACAGCAGTGGCGTACCTTCCGGCACCTTCAGCGCTTCGCTCGCGCCGCGGTCCGCCGCCACCGCGCGGATGCGTTCCTGGGCGCGAATCATGCGCAGGCCGAAACGGGTCTCGAACAGGCTGTAGAGGGAGCCATTCCAGCCCTGCAGGACTTCTGCGGTCAGCCCCTGGAAGACTTCGCCGGGCAGGTAGATCTCGTCGATGACCACCGGCTTGTTGGTGAACTTGAGCAGGCGACGAACGATGATGATCGGCGCGCCAGGCTCGATGCCGAGCATGCGCGACGCCTCCTGGCCGGCCTTCGCGCGCCAGCAGTCGAGCGGCACACTCTGCGGATGGGAGAGATCGCCATCCATCGGCACCAGACGCAGGAAACGGAACAGCGCACGCGGATCGTTGTGCGAGGCGACGTAGGTCCCCTTTCCCTGCTTGCGCACGAGCAGGTTGTCCGCGGCCATCTCGTCGATCGCCTTGCGCACGGTCCCCTGCGATACACTGAAGCGCGCCGCGAGCTCCTGCTCGCTCGGGATCGCCTGGCCAGGGCGCCATTCGCCGGCTTCAAGCGCTTGAAGAATCAAGGCCTTGATCTGGCGATAGAGCGGGCTGAAGGTGGGGGCTTCGTGTGACATGCGCGCATTTGATCACAAAAATTTCGGATCGTCCACGATGCATCATCTATCTTATATAAGACATAAGACGTGATTTGACATCGTTGGCGGATGCCTCTAGTATCCCTGCGCCTCAGAAGCGTGTCCGATCGGTCCCGCGCCGGCCGCCGCACATCGGGCAGCGTTGCCGCAGACTGGGGCAGGAATTCTCGATCCGATTACACCGACCGTCTTCTTTAGAGGGAGTATTCACATGAGCAAAGCCCCCGTCCGCGTTGCAGTCACCGGCGCCGCCGGCCAGATCGGCTACAGCCTGCTGTTCCGCATCGCCAGCGGCGAAATGCTGGGCAAGGACCAGCCCGTGATCCTGCAACTGCTCGACCTGCCCCAGGCCCAGAAGGCGGTCAAGGGCGTGATGATGGAGCTCGAGGACTGCGCCTTCCCGCTGCTCGCCGGCATGATCGCCACCGACGACCCCAACGTCGCCTTCAAGGACGCCAAGGTCGCCCTGCTCGTCGGCGCCCGTCCGCGCGGCCCCGGCATGGAGCGCAAGGACCTGCTGACCGAGAACGCCAAGATCTTCACCGTGCAGGGCGCCGCGATCGGCCAGTACGCCGACCCCGACTGCAAGGTGCTGGTGGTGGGCAACCCCTGCAACACCAACGCCTACATCGCCAAGGAAGTCGCGCAGAAGTACGGCCGCGTCCCC
>JANJTU010000291.1 GCA_024710965.1 Thauera sp.
GTTCTGCGCCAGGTGCGCGGGCGGCAGCGCCGCCGCCGCGGCCGCCTTCAGCAGCGCCGCAGCGTCGCGCGCACGCGCTGCCGCCGGCAGCGGGGCGAGGTACTTCACCGCCACCACGCCCTCGCGCAGCACGCCGGCGAGCGGCACGCGCACCGTCACCCAGCCCGCCACCGCGGCCGGGCCGCGCAGCTCCACCGCGCTGCCCTGGTCGAGCGGCGCGATCAGCGTCGCCGGCGTGACCCGCGGCGCGCGGCGCAGGTTGAGCTGCGCCGGCAGCACGCGATGGGTCGGGCTGAAGGGGGCGAGCGCCGGCGCCACCGCCACCGCGCCCGCCGCCGCCCCCTCGCGCAGCGCGCGCCTGGCCTTCTCCAGCAGCGCGAGGCGGTCGGGAAAGCCGTTCAGGCCGCCATTGATGCGGCGCGTGACGGCGCGGACGTCGTCGGTGTCGGCGAGCGCATTGAGGCCATGCACGTCCCAGAAGAACACCGCCGACTGCGCGGCGAGGCGCTCGGCCACCTGGTCCGGCGCGGCGACGACGTCCTCGCCGAGCCAGCGCGAGAAGCTGCGGTAGTTGTCCTTGCCGGTGAGCTGGATCAGGCCGCGGCCGCGGTAGCGGAAACCTTCGCCCGTCGCCTCGGCGCCGTTGCCCATGCGCCCGCCATAGACGCGGCTGCCGATCCGGGGCGGCTTGCGCGCATAGGCCTCGGCCTCGGCACGGCCGGCGAAGTGGCGCGGGAAGGTCTTCAGCAGGCCGTCGGCGGAGTAGTTGAGGTTCTCCACGACGTGGCGCAGGCAGCCCGACTCGTGCATCACCTGGGCGAGGAAGTGGGCCACGCGCAGCTCGGTGTCGATGCCGTGCGCCGCCATCGCCGCCTCGAGCGCGGCGCAGTGGCGCTCGGCGTTCGCGGCCGTCGCCCCCAGCCTGATGAGCAGATCGCGGCTGATCAGCATCTCGTGGCTCCCCTTCGCCCCCCGTGGTCAATCCCACTAAAGCCCACGATGGGGCGCTTTGCAAGCCGGCCGGCGGGCGCACGTCATGCGCCCACGACCCGTCCCGCATCATGGCGGACGGCAGGGGCGGGGCGGCGAGCGCCCGTCACATCACATCAGGCCGGCACTGCGCAGCAGCATGACGCCGAGGCTGGTGGTGAACAGCGAGCCGAGCGTGGTGAGGGCGACGATGTTGGCCGCGAGCGCGGCGTTGCCGCCCATCGCGCGCGCCATCACGTAGCCCGCCGCGGCCGACGGCGCCGAGGCCATCAGCATCATGATGCCGAGCTCGACGCCGCGAAAGCCGGCCAGCACCGCGCCGAGCGTGAACACGAGCGGCATCACCACCAGCTTGCCGCCGGCGGCGAGCGCGGTGCTGGCGAGCTCGGTGCGCAGGCTGCGGAAGTTCAGCGAGGCGCCGGTGCACAGCAGGGCGAGCGGCAACGCCATGCCGGCGAAGTATTCGCCGGACTGCAGCAGCAGCGGCGGCAGGCGCAGCCCGAGCGCCGACACCGGCAGGGCGAGGACGATGCCGATGATCAGCGGGTTGGTGAGGACGCCCTTGACGATGCGGCCCGCGCCCTGGCTGCGGTGCAGCGAGCGGCTCAGCGTGACGACGCCGAGGACGTTGACGAGGATCGTGATCAGGCCGAGGTAGAGCGAGGCCGCCGCCATGCCGGCCTCGCCATAGGCGTTGATGCAGTAGGCGAGGCCGATGATGCCGAAGTTGGAGCGGAACGCCCCCTGCACGACCACGCCGCGGTCGCGTGCCGGCTCGACGATGAAGCGCGCCAACCATTCGAGCAGCAGGTAGATCGCCAGCGTCGCGGCGAGGCCGTAGCCGATCATCGCCGGGCTGGCGGCGTCGGCGATGCGCGTCTTGCTGATGCTGATGAAGAGCAGGGTGGGAAGCGCGGCGGTGAATACCAGCCGCGAGCCGCCGTCGACGAAGCCGTCGGTGAGCATGCCGCTGCGGCGCAGCACGACGCCGAGCGCGAGGATGACGAAGATCGGCCCGGTGACGGAGAAGGAGAACGCCAGGATGTCGAGGAAGTCGGCCATCGTCTGCCTTTTATTGCATTGCAGCAAAGAGCGCGATGCTACGCGCCCGCCCCGAAGCGGGCAATCGCAGCGGGGCGGGCGCAGCCGGGCGCGCGGCGCCGAAGCCGCCGCTCAGGGCCGCAGCAGGAACAGCAGCGCCGACAGCGTCGCCACCGACAGCACGGTGGACAGGAACACCGCCGAGGCCACCGTGGCCTCGCACACCTTGTAGCGCTGCGCGAACAGGTAGGGCGTGATCCCGGCCGGCAGCGCCGCCAGCAGCACGCCGGTCATGACCCACAGCGGCGGCACCTCGAACACCTGGGTCGCCAGCAGCCAGACGAGCGCCGGGTGCACCACCGTCTTCAGCGCCACCAGCACCGCCGGCTCGCGCAGGTTGCCGCCCAGGCTGTAGCGCGTCAGCGAGGCGCCGAGCGCGAACAGCGCGCAGGGCGTGGCGGCGCCGCCCAGGCCCTTGGCCACGGCGTCGAGCGGGCCGGGGATGGCGCTGCCCGAGAGCGCGAACGCGAGCCCGCTCGACAGGCCCCAGATGATCGGCGTCGCCAGCACGCTCTTGGCGAGATTGAGCAGCGTCGCCCCGATCGACTGGCGGCCGCCGCGCGCGGCCTCGATCAGCGCGGTGGTCGGCGGCAGCATCAGCAGGCTGTGGCAGGCGATCATGACGAACAGCGGCAGCGCGGCGGACGGGCCGTAGGCGGTCATCACCAGCGGGATGCCGAGCATGCCGGTGTTGGAGAAGGCGCCGCCGAGGCCGAGCACGGTCTGCTCGTCGAGCCGGCGCGCGAACAGCAGGCGGCCGGCCGCCATCGCCAGGCCGAACACGGCGAAGGCGCCGAGGTAGTAGGACAGCAGGTAGCCCCAGGGCATCGCCGCCGGCAGTTCGGCCTGGGCGATGGCGCGGAACAGCATCAGCGGCAGCGCGAAGTTGAACACGAACACCGACAGGCCGCGGTTGGCGGCCTCGTCGAAGACCTTGAGGCGGGCCGCGGCGTAGCCCAGGCCGAGCGTGCCGAAGACCGGCAGGATGATGCCGAAGATGATGTCCAAGGCGCTTTCCTTGTGCTGCCCGGTGTGCCGATCGGGCGCTTTCTTGTTCGTGAGCCGGCGGGCGTCTGACGCGCCGCGCGCCATCCCTGGCGGGGGCGCCCGCGGGCTGACCGGCGGCCGTTCAGTTCAGGCGCGGCCGCCCTCGGCTTCTTCCTGCACCCGCACCAGGCGTTCGCGGCTGTTGGACAGGTGGGTGCGCATCGCCGCCCGCGCCGCCTCGGCGTCCTGGCGGCGGATGGCGTTGTAGATGTCCTCGTGCTCGCGGTTGACGCGGTACAGGTAGGCGGCGAAATCGTCCCCGGCCAGGCGCGCGGTGTTGACCCGGGCGCGCGGAATGATCGTCTCGCCGAGATGCTTCATGAAGTCGGAAAAATGCGGATTGCAGGTCGCCTCGGCGATCGCGAGGTGGAAGCGGATGTCGGCGCCGACGCAGCTGCTCTCGCTCGCGACCGCGGCCTGGAACTCGTCGAGCGCGGCGCGCATCTCCGCCAGCTGCGCCTCGTTGCGGCGCAGCGCGGCGAGCGAGGCGGCCTCGGTCTCGAGGCTGATGCGCAGCTCGAGGATGGCGATGACGTCGCGCACCGTGGTCAGCGTGCCGGGGTCGATGCGCAGCGTGCCCTGCGGCGCCGGCGTCAGCACGAAGGAGCCGATGCCGTGGCGGGTCTCGACCAGGCCGGCCGCCTGCAGGCGCGAGATCGCCTCGCGCACGACGGTGCGGCTGACGCCGCGCTCGCGCACGATCTCCGATTCGGTCGGCAGCTTTTCGCCGGGCTTCAGCGCACCGGCCCGGATGCGCTGGGTGAGCTCGGCGACGAGCTCGTGGGCGAGGCCGCGCGATCGACGTCGCGGCGGCGCGTGGGAGATGGGGCTGGACTGGGTGTTCATTTCATTCTGCGCAACGCGCCCTCAGGTGCCGGCGAGGATATCACGCCGCCGGGTTCGGCTTGATTGTATGTTGTCTGACGACTTAAGCCAAGAAATCCGATGCGCGCCCGCGCTCCGACTCGTCGGACAACCCGGACAAGGAAAAGCGGCTCCACCCCCGCCAGGGGCAGCCAGCGCAGCCTCCAAGTCCACGGAAGAAAGGGCGTTTGCTGCCCTGCAACAGGCCGAAAGGCAAAACATTTCAAACCGCTACCCGCCTTCCATGCCGATCTGGCGCTGCGCCGCGATAAGAAAAATCTCTATACCGATCAAGAAAGCGCTTGCGATCCGATTTCTTCGATTATAGGATGTCGTACATCTTCAGCACCCCCGCACCAGGAGCTTCGTCCTCATGACCACCGCACTGCCCGCCAGCCAGGCTCCCGTCGTCACCGCCATGCGCGTCGTCCCGGTCGCCGGCCAGGACAGCATGCTGCTGAACCTGAGCGGCGCCCACGGCCCCTACTTCACGCGCAACATCGTCATCCTGCAGGACAGCGCCGGCCACACCGGCCTCGGCGAAGTGCCCGGCGGCGAGAAGATCCGCCAGACCCTCGAAGATGCGCGCAGCCTGATCGTCGGCCAGCCGATCGGGAGCTGGAACGCGATCCTGAACACGATGCGCCAGCGCTTCGCCGACCGCGACGCCGGCGGCCGCGGCCTGCAGACCTTCGACCTGCGCGTCACGATCCACGCCGTCACCGCGGTCGAGGCGGCGCTGCTCGACCTGCTCGGCCAGTTCCTCGGCGTGCCGGTCGCCGCGCTCCTCGGCGAAGGCCAGCAGCGCAGCGAAGTGGAGATGCTCGGCTACCTGTTCTTCGTCGCCGACCGCAACCGGACCGACCTGCCCTACCGCAGCGAGCTCGAAGCCGACGAGGCCTGGTTCCGCGTGCGCAACGAAGCGGCGATGACGCCCGAAGGCGTCGTGCGCCTGGCCGAAGCGGCGCATGCGCGCTACGGCTTCAACGACTTCAAGCTCAAGGGCGGCGTGCTCCGCGGCGAGGACGAAGTCGAGGCGATCCGCGCCCTGCACGCGCGCTTCCCGCAGGCGCGCGTGACCCTGGACCCGAACGGCGGCTGGCTGCTGAAGGACGCGGTGCGCCTGCTGCGCGACCTCTCCGGCGTGCTCGCCTACGCCGAGGACCCCTGCGGCGCCGAGAACGGCTTCTCCGGGCGCGAGGTGATGGCCGAGTTCCGCCGCGCCACCGGCCTGCCCACCGCGACCAACATGGTCGCCACCGACTGGCGCCAGATGGGCCACTCGATCCAGCTCCAGTCGGTCGACATCCCGCTCGCCGACCCGCACTTCTGGACCCTGGCCGGCTCGGTGCGCGTCGCCCAGCTCTGCCACGAATGGGGCCTGACCTGGGGCTCGCACTCGAACAACCACTTCGACATCTCGCTCGCGATGTTCACCCACTGCGCCGCTGCCGCGCCGGGCCGCATCACCGCGATCGACACCCACTGGATCTGGCAGGAGGGCAGCGCGCGCCTGACGCGCGCGCCGCTGCCGATCGTCGACGGCAAGGTCGCGGTGCCGCAACAGGGCGGTCTGGGCATCGAGCTCGACGAGGACCAGCTCGAGAAGGCCCACCGCTGCTACCTCGAGAACGGGCTGGGCGCACGCGACGACGCGGTGGCGATGCAGTACCTGATCCCGGGCTGGACCTTCGACCCCAAGCGCCCCTGCATGGTGCGCTAAAGCGCGATTTTCCCCGCCCCGACGGCTATTCAACGATTACGGAGAACTCAACATGAAACTCGGATTCATCGGCCTCGGCATCATGGGCGCACCGATGGCGGGCCACCTGCTCGCCGCCGGCCACGAACTCTTCGCGCAGTCGCATGGCGGCGTGCCCGCCGAACTGCAGGA
>JANJTU010000300.1 GCA_024710965.1 Thauera sp.
TACCAGCAGGCTTTCGAGCTGACCTTGTCCGGGCGCATCGTCGACGCCGCCGAGGCCAAGGCGCTCGGCATCGTCCTCGAGGTCGTGGAGCCCGACCAGCTGCTGGCGCGCGCGCAGGCGCTCGCCGCACGCTTCGCCGCCCAGCCGCCGAAGGCGCTGCGCCTGACCAAGCGCCTGATGAAGATGGCGCAGCGCATGGAGCTGAAGGACTTCCTCGATCTCTGTGCCACCTTCCAGGGCATGTGCCACAACGAGCCCGAGCACCTGGCCGCGGTCAATCGCTTCCTCAAGGGCTGAAGCGGGCAGCGGCAAAAAGGACCTCCGCTGCCGCCCGGCAGCGGAGGGTCAAAGGCCCAAGAAAAGGGCAGGGAGTCGGGGCAGGAAGTCAAGGCAGAGAGTCAGGGCAGGAAGGCATTGGCGGGCGCGTGCCCGGTCCGGGCCGTTCAGCCGCGCGCGTAGCGTCGCGCGAGCTCGGCGAGCGGCAGCGGCTTGATGCCGCTCGCGCGGCCGGCGCAGCCGAAGGCCTCGAAGCGCGCGCGGCAGATGTCGCGCGCGGCGTCGCGCGCCGCCTTGAAGAACTTGCGCGGATCGAACTCCTTGCGCTCGGTGGCCATCAGCCGGCGCATCGCGCCCGACATCGCCAGGCGCAGGTCGGTGTCGATGTTGACCTTGCGCACGCCATGGCGGATGCCCTCGACGATCGCCTCCACCGGCACGCCGTAGGTCTCGCCGATCTCTCCGCCGAACTCGCGGAAGATCGCCAGCCATTCCTGCGGCACGCTGCTCGATCCGTGCATCACCAGGTGGGTGTCGGGGATGCGGGCGTGGATCGCGGCGATGCGCTCGATGGCGAGGATGTCGCCGGTTGGCGGGCGGCTGAACTTGTAGGCGCCGTGGCTGGTGCCGATCGCCACCGCGAGCGCGTCGACGCCGGTGGCGGTGACGAAATCCGCCGCTTCGGCGGGGTCGGTCAGCAGCTGGGCGTGGTCCAGCGTGCCTGCGGCGCCGACGCCGTCCTCCTCGCCGGCCTGGCCGGTCTCGAGCGAGCCGAGGCAGCCGAGCTCGCCTTCCACCGACACGCCCACCGCGTGCGCCATCTCCACCACGCGGCGCGTGACCTCGACGTTGTAGGCGTAGCTCGCCGGCGTCTTCATGTCTTCCCGCAGCGAGCCGTCCATCATCACGCTGGTGAAGCCGGCGCGGATCGACTGCTGCCACACCGCCGGGCTGGCGCCGTGGTCCTGGTGCAGGCAGACGGGGATGTCGGGCCACTGCGCGACCGCAGCCTCGACCATCTTCTGCAGGAAGGCTTCGCCGGCGTAGCCGCGCGCGCCGGCCGAGGCCTGCAGGATCACCGGGCTGTCGGCGGCTTCGGCGGCGAGCATGATGGCCTGGATCTGTTCCATGTTGTTGATGTTGAAGGCGGGCACGCCGTAGTCGTGCTCGGCGGCGTGGTCCAGCAGCTGGCGCAGGGCGATCATGGCCATGGGGGCGTCTCCTTGGGGTCGTCGGATTGGGGATCGGGTCGGGGGCCTCGGGTCGGGGGCCTCGGGTCGGGCGTATCCGGCCGGCGGTATCGGGCCGGCGCTATCGGGCCGGGGTCAGGTCAGCTCGGGCTCGTGCTCGAAGGCCGGCGCGGGCGGCAGGCGCCGGCTGCCGGGGCGGGCGCGGGCGCGCAGTGCCGCCACCGCGGGCAGCTCGCGGCCTTCTAGGAACTCGAGGAAGGCGCCGCCGCCGGTGGAGATGTAGTCGATGCGTTCGGTGACGCCGAAGCGTGCGATCGCCGCCAGGGTGTCGCCGCCGCCGGCGATGCTGTAGGCGGGGCTCGCCGCCACCGCCGCGGCGAGCGCCGCAGTGCCGGCGGCGAAGGCCTCCATCTCGAACACGCCCACCGGCCCGTTCCAGACGATGGTGCCGGCGCGGGCGAGCACGCCGGCGAGCGAGTCGCGGCTGTCGGCGCCGATGTCGAGGATCATCCAGCCCGCCGGCACCTCGTCGACGTGGACGAGGCGGGTGCGCGCATCGGGGGCGAAGCGGTCGGCGACGACGACGTCCTGCGGCAACCAGACCACGCCGCCGCGCTCGGCCAGGCGGCGCTCGACGCGGCGCGCGGCCTCGACCAGGTCGGGCTCGTGCAGCGAGGCGCCGACCGCATAGCCGCGCGCGGCGAGGAAGGTGTTGGCGATGCCGCCGCCGAGCATGAGCACGTCCACCTTGGCGGCGAGGCTTTCGAGGATGGTGAGCTTGGTCGACACCTTGGAGCCGGCGACGATTGCCACCAGCGGCCGCGCCGGCCGCGCCAGCGCACGGCCGAGTGCGTCCAGCTCGGCCGTCATCAGCGGGCCGGCGCAGGCGAGCGGGGCGGCCAGCGCGAGCGCGTGCAGCGTGCATTCGCGGCGGTGCGCGGTGCCGAAGGCATCGTTCACATAGACGTCGACGAAGCGCGCGATGCGCGCGGCGAGCACCGCGTCGTCGGCCTTCTCGCCGGGGTTGCCGCGGCAGTTCTCGAGCAGCACGACTTCGCCCGGCTGCAGCGTGAAGCCGCCGTCGGTCCAGTCCTTCACCAGCGGTACCGGCCGCCCGAGCAGGTCGGACAGGCAGGCGGCAACCGGCGCGAGCGAATCGGCGGCGCCGAGCGCGCCTTCGCGCGGGCGGCCGAGGTGGGAGGTGAGCATCACTGCGGCGCCCGCCTCGAGGCAGGCGAGGATGCCGGGCAGCGTGGCGCGGATGCGGGTGTCGTCGGACAGGCTGCCGTCGGCGTTGAACGGGACGTTGAAGTCGGCGCGGATGAAGACCCGCTTGCCGGCCAGGTCCACGTCGGAAAGGCGAAGGAAGTTCATCGGAGTCTCCTCGGGCAGGGCGAATCGGCTCAGGGCGTCGCCAGCAGCGTGCGTGCGGCGGCCATGACCGCCTCGGCGTCCAGCCCGAAGCGCGGCAGCAGTTCGCCCGCCGGCGCCGACTCGCCGAAGCGCTCGATGCCGACCACCGCGCCGCGCACGCCGGCGAGGTAGCGCCACCAGGCGTCCGGGCGCGCGGCCTCGAGCACCAGTCGCGGCACGCCCGGCGGCAGCACGGCGGCGCGGTAGTCCGCCGGCTGGCGGTCGAAGGCGGCGGTACAGGGCATGGAGACGACGCGCACGCCGACGCCTTCGTCCGCCAGCCGGGCGCGCAGCGCCATCGCCAGCGCCACTTCGGAGCCGGTGGCGATCACCACCAGCGCCGTCGCGGCGGCGTCGGCGAGCACGTAGCCGCCGCAGCCGATCGCCTGCAGCTGCGCCGGCGCGCGTGCCTGGTGCGGCAGGTTCTGGCGCGACAGCGCGAGCAGGCTGGGGCCGTCGCGGCGCGCGACCGCGGCGTTCCACGCCGCCTGCGTCTCGACTGCGTCGCAGGGGCGCCAGACGTCGAGCTGCGGGATCAGGCGCAGGCTCGGCAGGTGCTCCACCGGCTGGTGGGTGGGGCCGTCCTCGCCGAGCGCGATCGAGTCGTGCGTCATCACGTAGATGACACGCTGGCGCATCAGCGCGCTCATGCGGATGGCGTTGCGGGCGTAGTCGGAGAAGACGAGGAAGGTGGCGCCGAAGGGGATGAAGCCGCCGTGCAGGGCGATGCCGTTGAGCGCCGCGGCCATGCCGAACTCGCGCACCCCCCAGTTGATGTGGCGGCCGGGCCGGTCGGCGCGCACCGCGCCGCAGCCGGGCCAGTCGGTGAGGTTGGAATGGGTGAGGTCGGCCGAGCCGCCGAGCAGCTCGGGCAGCGCGCGCGCCAGCCGCCCGATCGCCTGCTGGCCGGCCTTGCGCGTGGCGACGCTGGCGGCGTTGCTGGCGCAGTCGCTGGTGCAGTCGCTGCTGCAGTCGTTATGCACGCCGCGCAGGATCGCGTTCGCCAGCACCGTGAAGCCGACCGGCAGTTCGCCCGCCATGCGGCGGTGGAATTCGGCGGCCTCGTCCGGGAAGGCGGCGGCGTAGGCTTCGACGCGCGCCTGCCAGGCGGCGCGGCGGGCGGCGCCGGGCTCGCGCGCATCGAAGGCGGCACGGACCTCGTCGGGAATCTCGAACGGCGCGTGCGGCCAGCCGAGCGCGGCGCGCGTGGCGGCGACCTCGGCGGCGCCGAGCGGCGCGCCGTGCACCTCGGCACTGCCGGCCTTCGCCGGGCTGCCGCGGCCGATCGTGGTGCGGCAGCAGATCAGGGTCGGGCCGATGTCGTTGTCGGCGTTGGCGAGCGCTTCGTGGATGGCGCGATCGACCGCCTCGACGTCGTGGCCGTCGACTGCGGCGATCACGTTCCAGCCGTAGGCGCGGAAGCGTGCCGGCGTGTCGTCGCCGAACCAGCCGGCGACGTTGCCGTCGATCGAGATGCGGTTGTCGTCCCAGAAGCAGATCAGCTTCGACAGGCGCTGCACGCCGGCGAAGGAGGCGGCCTCGTGGCTGATGCCTTCCATCATGCAGCCGTCGCCGAGGAAGACCCAGGTGCGGTGGTCGACGATCGTGTGCCCCGGGCGGTTGAACTGCGCGGCGAGCAGCTTTTCCGCCAGCGCCATGCCCACGGCGTTGGCCAGGCCCTGGCCGAGCGGGCCGGTGGTGGTCTCGACCCCGGGCGTGTGGCCGACCTCGGGGTGGCCGGGGGTGCGGCTGTCGAGCTGGCGGAAGCGCCTGAGCTCGTCCATCGGCAGCTCGTAGCCGGTGAGATGGAGCAGGGCGTAGAGCAGCATCGAGCCGTGGCCGTTGGAGAGCACGAAGCGGTCGCGGTCGGGCCAGGCGGGGGCGGCGGGGTCGTGCCTGAGGTGGCGCGTCCATAGCGCCACGGCGATCTCGGCCATGCCCATCGGCATGCCGGGATGGCCGGACTTCGCCGCCTCGACGGCGTCGATGGCGAGAAAGCGCAGCGCGTGGGCGCACAGGGTGTCGATCGGCGCCTGGGTGAGTCGCATGTTCATCGGGGTCGCTCCCGGTCGGTCACAGTGAGAGGGCTTTCCGCCGCCGTTCCATCAGGCGCCAGATGAAGGGGGTGAAGATCAGCTGCATCGCCAGCTCCATCTTCCCGCCTGGCACGACGATGGTGTTGGCGCGGCTCATGAAGCTGTCCTTGATCATGTTCTGCAGGTAGGGGAAGTCGATGCCCTTCGGGTTGTTGAAGCGGATCACCACCATCGACTCGTCCGCGGTCGGGATCGTGCGTGCGATGAAGGGGTTGGAGGTGTCCACCATCGGCACGCGCTGGAAGTTCACATGCGTGCGCTCGAACTGCGGGCAGATGTAGTGCACGTAGTCGTGCATGCGGCGCAGGATGGTGTCGGTGACGGCCTCGGTCGAATAGCCGCGGGTGCTCTTGTCGCGGTGCAGCTTCTGGATCCACTCGAGGTTCACCACCGGCACGACGCCGATCAGCAGGTCGACGAAGCGCGCCACGTCGACCTGCTCGTGGCGCACCGCGCCGTGCAGGCCTTCGTAGAACAGCAGGTCGGTGCCCGCCGCCAGGTCTTCCCAGGGCGTGAAGGTACCCGGCTCCTGGCCGTAGGGCTCGGCTTCCTCGGCGCTGTGCAGGTACTTGCGCCGCCGGCCGCCGCCGCTCTCGGCGTAGCTGCGGAAGAGCTGCTCGAGCTCGCCGAAGAGGTTGGCCTCGGGGCCGAAGTGGCTCAGCTGGCAGGTGTCGCCGGCCTCGCATTCGGCCAGCTTCTGGCGCATGGTCTTGCGGTCGTAGGCGTGGAAGCTGTCGCCCTCGATCACCGCCGCGGTGACGCCCTCGCGGCGGAAGATCTCCTCGAAGGTGCGCTGCACGGTGCTGGTGCCGGCGCCGGACGAGCCGGTGATGGCGACGATCGGATGGCGTTCGGACATGATGTCTCCCCTTCGTTATTGAGCCGGTTCGGTGTCGCGGAACAGCGAGCGGGTGTGGAACAGCGGCAGGTCGCTGTCGGCCGCGCTCGGTTGCGGTTCGGCGTGGTAGCGCTCGATGCGCTCCACTTCCGCCTTCGAGCCGAAGACGAAGCCGATGCGCTGGTGCAGGCCCTCGGGCTGCACTTCGAGCACGGCGCGCTCGCCGGTGCTGGCGCGGCCGCCGGCCTGCTCGACGAGGAAGCCGATCGGGTTGCATTCGTAGAGCAGGCGCAGCCGCCCCGGCTTGGCCGGGTCCTTGCGGTCGCGCGGGTAGAGGAAGACGCCGCCGCGCGTGAGGATGCGGTGGGTCTCGGCCACCAGCGAGGCGATCCAGCGCATGTTGAAATCCACCCCGCGCGCGCCGCTGCGCCCGGCGAGGCATTCGTCCACGTAGCGGCGCACCGGCGGCTCCCAGAAGCGCGCGTTGGAGGCATTGATGGCGAACTCGCGCGTGCTCTCGGGCACGCGCAGCGCGGGGTGGGTGAGGTAGAACTCGCCGATGATCGGGTCGAGGGTGAAGCCGGCGACGCCGTTGCCGACGCTGAGCACGAGCATCGTCGACGGACCGTAGATGGCGTAGCCGGCGGCGACCTGCCGGGCGCCGGGCTGGAGGAAGTCCTCGGCCCGGGCGTCGGCGCCGGGAGTGGGCGCGCGCAGGATGGAGAAGATCGAGCCGACGGCGACGTTGACGTCGATGTTGGAGGAGCCGTCGAGGGGGTCGAAGGCGAGCAGGTACTTGCCGCGCTGCTGGCCGGCCGGCAGCGGGATCGGCGCCTCGTTCTCCTCCGACACCATGCCGGCCAGGTCGCCGCCCCAGTGCGTGGCGCGCAGGAAGATCTCGTCGGCGAGCACGTCGAGCTTCTTCTGCTCCTCGCCCTGGACGTTGGCGCTGCCCTGGCTGCCGAGCACGTCGGCGAGTGCGCCGTGCGCGACCGCGCGCGAGATCGCCTTGCACGCCTGCGCGACCTGCAGGATCAGGGCGTTGAACTCGCCGGTGGCGCAGGGGTTGCGGCGGCGGTGTTCGATCAGGTATTCGGTCAGCGTGCTGCGGTCGAGGCTGAACATGGCGGCGGTCCCTTCGGCAATCAGTGAGCGGCGGCGCGGCTGTCGTCGGCCGGGTGGAAGTGACGGCTGGCGCGCACGTCGGCTTCGGTGAGGGTGGTGAGCGCGTCGGCGTCGACCGTGGCGCCGGCGTCGAACAGGCGCAGGGCCTGGCGCAGGCGCATGCGGTCGAGCGCGTTGCGGATGCTGCGCGCGTTGGCGAAGTGGGGGCGGCCGCGGCGCAGCACGACGTACTCGGCGAAGGCGGCGCGGGCGGCTTCGTCGAAGCGGTAGTTCCAGCCCGCGAGCATGCGTTCGGCGATCTCCGCGAGCTCGCCGTCGTCATAGTCGGGAAAGTCGACGTGGTGGGCGATGCGCGACTTCATGCCGGGGTTCGACTCGAAGAAGCGCTCCATGCGCTCGGCGTAGCCGGCGAGGATGACGACGAGGTCGTCGCGCTGGTTCTCCATGACCTGGAGCAGGATCTCGATCGCTTCCTGACCGTAGTCCTTCTCGTTTTCCGGGCGGTAGAGGTAGTAGGCCTCGTCGATGAAGAGCACGCCGCCCATGGCGCGCTTCAGGACTTCCTTGGTCTTGGGCGCGGTGTGGCCGATGTACTGGCCGACGAGGTCGTCGCGGGTCACGGCGACGACGTGGCCGCGGCGGCAGTAGCCCAGGCGCTGCAGGATCTCGGCCATGCGCAGCGCCACCGTGGTCTTGCCGGTGCCGGGGTTGCCGGTGAAGCTCATGTGCAGCGACGGCGGCTCGGTGGCGAGGCCGAGGCGCTGGCGCACGCGGTCGACCAGCAGCAGGGCGGCGATCTCGCGCACCCGGCGCTTGACCGGGGCGAGGCCGACGAGGTCGCGCTCGAGGGCGTCGAGCACTTCGCCGACGCCGGCGTCGCGGAACTCGGCGGCGAGATCGATGGCGGCGGGGGCCTTGTCGGGGGCATTCATGGTCTCGTCTCCTGCGGTCGTTGGCTGCTTTGGCGCGGCTACGTGGTGCTGCAGTGGAACTGCGGAGTCACGCGCGGACTGGGCGGCCGCGCGGGTGATCTGCGCCGCGGGGCTGCGGAACTCGCTTGCTGCGCTCGCTCGGACAGTCCTCGCCCCGCTCTGCAAATCACCCGATCGGCCTTCTCCCGTGCGCATTGCGGACTTTGCTGACTGCTCGGTTCGCCGCGCATCGTCGGGGGCTGATCAGGGCGCGTAGCGCGCGCCTTCCGGATTGCGGCCGACGGCGTAGCTCTCCAGCGTGTAGTGCAGGCTGCGGCCGCGGGTCTCCTGGCGGACGAGGCGGAAGCCGGGTTCGGCGCTGGGGCGCTGGACGAGAAAGGACATCCGCACCGTCTCCCAGCCCTTGGTGGAGTCGAAGGCGTTGATGCGGACGTAGGTGTCCGGGTGGGTGTCGCGGCAGGCCTTGAGCTCCTGCATGACGCCGGCGGGGTCGGCGAGATCGAACATCGGCAGGCCCCACATCGACCAGTAGGTGTTGCGCGGGTGCGGATCGTCGGTGAATTCGAGCGACACGGCCCAGCCCTGGTCGAGGCAGTAGTTCACCTGCGCGGCGATCTGCGTGTCGGTGAGGTCGGGGAGGAAGGAAAAGCAGCCTTGGGTGATGCGCATGATGGTGTCTCCTCTGGCTCGATCGCAGTTCAGGCCACGCTCGCCGTGGGCACGAAGTCGGACGTGTCGGTGCTGGTGTAGTTGAAGGTGATGTCGCCCCAGGTGTCGAGCGCGGCGCGCAGCGGCTGGCACCACTTGGCGGCGTCGGCCAGGATCTGCGGCCCCTCGCTGGCGATGTCGCGGCCTTCATTGCGCGCCAGCACCATCGCTTCGAGGGCGACGCGATTGGCGGTGGCGCCGGCCTGGATGCCCATCGGGTGGCCGATGGTGCCGCCGCCGAACTGCAGCACGACCTCGTCGCCGAAGAGGCCGAGCAGCTGGTGCATCTGCCCGGCGTGGATGCCGCCCGAGGCGACCGGCATCACGCGCTTGGTGCTCGCCCAGTCCTGGTCGAAGAAGATGCCGCGCGGCAGGTCCTGCTGCGTCACCATGTCGCGGCAGACGTTGTAGAAGCCCTGCACCGTCATCGGGTCGCCTTCGAGCTTGCCCACCGCGGTGCCGGCGTGCAGGTGGTCGACGCCGGCCAGGCGCAGCCACTTCGCGATCACGCGGAAGGAGATGCCGTGGTTCTTCTGCCGGGTGTAGGTGCCGTGGCCGGCGCGGTGCATGTGCAGGATCATGTCGTTCTCGCGGCACCAGTGGCTGATCGACTGGATCGCGGTCCAGCCGATGACGAGGTCGATCATGACGATGCAGGAGCCGAGGTCGCGGGCGAACTCGGCGCGCCTGTACATCTCCTCCATCGTGCCGGCGGTGATGTTGAGGTAGTGGCCCTTGCTCTCGCCGGTCTGCGCCGCGGCCTGGTTGACGCCTTCCATGCAGTACAGGAAGCGGTCGCGCCAGTGCATGAAGGGCTGCGAGTTGATGTTCTCGTCGTCCTTCGTGAAGTCGAGACCGCCGCGCAGCGCCTCGTACACCACGCGGCCGTAGTTCTTGCCCGAGAGGCCGAGCTTGGGCTTCATGGTCGCGCCGAGCAGCGGGCGGCCGTACTTTTCCAGGCGCTCGCGCTCGACGACGATACCGGTGGGCGGGCCGCGGAAGGTCTTCACGTAGGCCACCGGCAGGCGCATGTCCTCGAGGCGGCAGGCCTTGAGCGGCTTGAAGCTGAAGACGTTGCCGATGATGGAGGCGGTCAGGTTGGCAATCGAGCCTTCCTCGAACAGGTCGAGGTCGTAGGCCACCCAGCAGAAGTACTGGCCTTCCTGGCCGGGCACCGGGTCGATGCGGTAGGCCTTGGCGCGGTACTTGTCGCAGGCGGTGAGGCGGTCGGTCCACACCACGGTCCAGGTCGCGGTGGAGGATTCGCCGGCGACCGCCGCGGCGGCCTCGATCGGATCGACGCCTTCCTGCGGCGTGATGCGGAAGACGGCGAGCACGTCGGTGTCCTTCGGCGCGTAGTCCGCGTCCCAGTAGCCCATCTGGGCGTACTTGAGCACGCCGGGCTGGTAGCGCTTCTTCGGATCGATGATCTGCTGCGGAGTCTCTGCGGCGCCCATGTCGGTCTCCTCGGTGGTGGTGACTGGACAATAGGACGGTAGCTAAATAAGCTCCAATGACGTTTTATGTAGTGCTGAGATAAGGAATCCTGATGAAGCTGCCGCAACGCCTGACCCTGAAGCAGTTGCGCGCGCTGGTTGCGGTCGCCGACAGCGCCAGCTTTACCCAGGCGGCGCGGCTGCTGCACCTGACGCAGCCGGCGATCTCGATGCAGATCCGCGAGGCGGAAAGCGTGGTCGGCCAGGTGCTGGTCGATGGCCGGCGCGAGATCCGCCTCACGCCGGCGGGCGAGATCGTGGTGCGGGCGGCACGCACCGCGCTGCAGGCGCTCGAATTGGCCGAGATCGAGCTGAAGGCGCGCATGGGCGTGGCGGCGGGCACGCTCGACGTGGTGGCGATCACCACCGCGGAGTATTTCGTGCCGCATCTGCTCGCCGAGTTCGGTCGTCGCCATCCGGACATCAGCTTTCGCCTGGCGGTGGAGAACCGCGAGCGCGTCCGCGCCCTGCTGCAGGAGCAGCGCGCCGACGTCGCGATCATGGGGCAGCCGCCGCGCGGCCTGGCACTGCGCCGCATCCCGTTCGCGCCGCACCGCCTGTCGTTCGTCGCGCGCCCCGATCATGCACTGGCGTCGAGGCGCCGCATCCCGCCTGCGGCGCTGACCGAGGAGCGCCTGCTGCTGCGTGAGCAGGGCTCGGGCACGCGCGACAATCTCGAACGCTTCCTGCGCGCGCATGGCGTGAAGCCGCTCGCCGCCGACGAGATGGGCAGCAACGAGACGCTGAAGCAGGCGGTGATGGCGGGCATGGGCATCGCCTTCCTGTCGCATCACACCTTTGCGATGGAGGTCGAGAGCGGGCGCCTGGTGCGGCTGGACGTGCAGGACACGCCGGTGATCCGCGAATGGAACGTGCTCGCGCGCGCCGACCGGCCGCTGACCCCGGCGGTGGAGGCGCTGCTGGAGTTCCTGCAGACCGAGGGTGCGGCGATGATGCGGGCGATGGAACGCTGAGGGCGGGCCCAGAGAGGAAAAACGCGGCGGGCGGCGCGGAGAAACGAAAAACGCGCCCGGAGGCGCGGAGAAATGAAAAACGCGCCCGGAGGCGCGTTTTGTCATCGGCCAGCGCAGGCGGCGCTCAGCGCACGACCTGGGTCAGCTCGCCGGCCTTGTAGCGCGCGGCGATCTTCTCCAGCGACACCGGCTTGATCTTCGACGCCTGGCCGGCGCAGCCGAAGGCCTCGAAGCGGGCCTTGCACACGAGCTTGGCGGCTTCGCGCGCCGGCTTGTTGAACTCGCGCGGGTCGAACTTGGACGGGTTCTCGAACAGGAACTTGCGCACCGCGCCGGTCATCGCGAGGCGGATGTCGGTGTCGATGTTGATCTTGCGCACGCCGTACTTGATGCCCTCGACGATCTCCTCGACCGGCACGCCGTAGGTCTCCTTCATGTCGCCGCCGTACTGGCGGATGATCGCCAGCAGCTCCTGCGGCACGCTGGAGGAGCCGTGCATGACCAGGTGGGTGTTCGGGATGCGGGCGTGGATGGCCTTGATGCGGTCGATGGCGAGGATGTCGCCGGTGGGCTTGCGGCTGAACTTGTAGGCGCCGTGGCTGGTGCCGATCGCGATCGCGAGCGCGTCGCAGTCGGTCTGCTTGACGAAGTCGGCCGCCTGGTCGGGGTCGGTGAGCAGCATCGAGTGGTCGAGCGTGCCTTCGGCACCGATGCCGTCTTCCTCTCCGGCCTGGCCGGTCTCGAGCGAGCCGAGGCAGCCCAGCTCGGCCTCGACGGTGACGCCGATCGCGTGCGAGAACTTCACCACCTCGCGCGTGACGGCGACGTTGTAGTCATAGGAGGAGGGCGTCTTGCCGTCTTCCAGCAGCGAGCCGTCCATCATCACGCTGGAAAAACCGGAGCGGATCGCCGCCATGCACACCGCCGGGCTCTGGCCGTGGTCCTGGTGCATGACGATCGGGATGTTCGGGTAGGCCTCGACGGCGGCGTCGATGAGGTGGCGCAGGAAGGCTTCGCCGGCGTATTTGCGCGCCCCGGCCGAGGCCTGCATGATCACCGGGCTGTCGCATTCGGCGGCGGCTTCCATGATGGCCTGGACCTGCTCGAGGTTGTTCACGTTGAACGCGGGCAGGCCGTAGCTGTGCTCGGCCGCGTGATCGAGCAGCTGGCGCATGGAAACGAGGGGCATGGTCTTCTCCGTAGGCGGCCGGGTCGCGGCCAGGGCGGGGTTGGTTATCAATCGCGCATTGTAGCGTGGGCGATTGTGACAATGAACGGCGAAACGTAAGCCCTAGTTGCGTAAGTCCTAGTTGCCGTCGCTGACCAGCGCCGGCGCCTGGTGGTCGCCGACGCGCACGATCTTCAGCGTGTTGGTGCCGCCCGCGGCGCCGATCGGCTCGCCGATGGTGAGCACGATGAGGTCGCCGTAGTCGACCACGCCCTGGTCGAGCAGCACCTGCTCCGCTTCCCACAGCAGCACGTCGCGGTCGTGATGGGTCTGGCTCATCAGCAGCGGGTAGACCTCGCGGTACAGCGTCATCTGGTTGCGCGCGCGGACCTCGGGCGTCAGCGCATAGACCGGCACGCCGCAGTTCAGCCGGCTCATCCACAGCGCGGTGGAGCCGGTCTGGGTGAGCGAGGCGATCGCCTTCACCTTCAGGTGGTAGGCGGTCCACATCGCCGCCATCGCGATCGACTGGTCGATGCGGGTGAACACGCGGTCGAGCACCTCGCGATCGAGGCTGACCTCGGCGGACTTCTCCGCCTCGAGGCAGACCCGGCTCATCGCCTCGATGACCTCCACCGGGAACTTGCCCGAGGCGGTCTCGGCCGACAGCATCACCGCGTCGGTGCCGTCGAGCACCGCGTTGGCGACGTCCGACACCTCGGCGCGGGTCGGCACCGGGCTGGTGATCATCGACTCCATCATCTGCGTGGCGGTGATCGTGAGCTTGTTGCGGTCGCGCGCGGCGCGGATCATCTTCTTCTGCAGCGCCGGCACCGCGGCGTCGCCCACCTCGACCGCGAGGTCGCCGCGCGCCACCATGATGCCGTCGGAGGCGTCGAGGATCTCCTCGAGGTTGGCGACCGCCTCGGTGCGCTCGATCTTGGCGATCAGCAGCGACTCGCCGCCGGCTGCGCGCATCAGCTGGCGCGCCATGTACATGTCGGCGGCGCTCTTGGGAAAGGATACGGCGACGAAATCGACACCGATCTGCGCCGCGGTGCGGATGTCGTCCATGTCCTTGGCGGTGAGCGCCGGCGCGGTCAGTCCGCCGCCCTGGCGGTTGATGCCCTTGTTGTTGGAGAGCTCGCCGCCGACCTTGACCACGGTGTGGATCTCGTGGCCGACGACCCGGGTCACCGCGAGCTTGAGGCGGCCGTCGTCGAGCAGCAGCACGTCGCCCGGCTTGACGTCCTTGGGCAAATCCTTGTAGTCGAGGCCGACGCGCTGCTCGTTGCCCAGTTCGCAGCGCGCATCGAGGATGAAGGGCATGTCGCGCACGAGGGTGATGCGCCCCTCGGCGAACTTGCCGACGCGGATCTTCGGCCCCTGCAGGTCGGCGAGGATGCCGACCGGGCGTTCGGCGCGCGCCGACGCTTCGCGGATCGCCTCGGCGCGCGCGATGTGGTCCTCGGCCTTGCCGTGGGAGAAGTTCATGCGGACCACGTCAACCCCGGCGTGGACCATGCGCTCGAGCACATGCAGGTCGGTGGAGGCGGGGCCGAGGGTGGCGACGATCTTGGTGTGGCGGGGCATGGTGTCTCCGGGATGGGCGGATTTGGTGGGGGCGTGCGCCGGCCGAGGTGGCGCGTCCGCTGCCGTGGGGGATTCTAATCCGCCCGCGCGTGCTTTGCCCGCGCCGCCCGGCCCGGGCATGGCTCCCCATTTTGGGTGTAAAATCTCCATGCGCCTGTACTAGACTTGAGAAAACTCGGGAGCGTGTTCATGGAACAGTATTCGGCCTTCATCCTGCTGGCTGCGCTGCTGCTTGCCGTCGGCGCGGTGGTGTACCGGCGACGGGCCGCGTCGGAGCGCGGCAACGGCCTGTCCTCGCCGCGTCATCCCTTCCATTGCGTGTCGGTGGACGCGAAGGGCGGCGGCTGCGATGCGGCCCGCCAGCTCGCCGGGCATCGCTTTCTCGCCGGCGAGGCGCCGGCCCTGCCGCTGCCGGGTTGCACGCAATCGGCATGTGCCTGCATCTATGTGCATTTCGAGGACCGGCGGCACCGTCGCCGGCGGGACTTCAACGTGAACCGCGTCGACCAGCCGACCCTGATGCGCGAGCGCCGTGGGGTGCGCGGGCGCAGGAAGACCGACCTGCAGCTGTCCATGCCGCACTGAGTCGCCGCCGCAGGCGCCCGGCGGCCGCTGCAATGGAAGCGAACAGGAAAATGGCCACCCGCGGGTGGCCATCCGGTTTCGTGCGCGGTGCGGATCAGTCCTTGAAGCGCTCTTCCAGCGCAGCGATGGCGGGCAGGGTCTTGCCTTCGAGGAACTCGAGGAAGGCGCCGCCGCCGGTCGAGATGTAGCCGACGTCCTGCGCGATGTCGAACTTCGCGATCGCGGCCAGGGTGTCGCCGCCGCCGGCGATCGAGAACGCCTCGGAGTGGGCGATGGCGGAGGCCATCATCTTGGTGCCGCCGGCGAACTGGGCGTATTCGAACACGCCGACCGGGCCGTTCCAGACGATGGTGCCGGCGTGGGCGATGATGTCCGCGAGGCGCGCCGAGCTCTTCGGACCGAAGTCGAGGATGCGGTCGTGCGGGCCGACTTCGTCCACCGGGATGCGGTTGGCGCGGGCGAGCGCGGAGACTTCGTCGGCGACGACGACGTCGACCGGCAGCGGCACTTCGGCGCCGCGCGCCTTCATGAGGTCCATCACCTGCTGCGCCTCGCGCACCATCTCCGGCTCGGCGAGCGACTCGCCGATGCGCTTGCCGGCGGCGAGGAGGAAGGTGTTGGCGATGCCGCCGCCGACGATCAACTGGTCGACCTTCTCGGCCAGCGTCTTCAGGATGGTGAGCTTGGTCGACACCTTGGCCCCGCCGACGATCGCCACCAGCGGTCGGGCCGGGTCGTGCAGCGCCTTGCCGAGCGCGTCGATCTCGGCGCCCATCAGCATGCCCGCGCAGGCGACCGGGGCGAAGCGGGCGATGCCGTGGGTGGTGGCCTCGGCGCGGTGGGCGGTGCCGAAGGCGTCATTGACGTAGACGTCGCACAGCGCCGCCATCTTCTTCGCCAGCTCTTCGTTGTCCTTCTTCTCGCCCTTGTTGCAGCGGCAGTTCTCGAGCAGCACGACTTCGCCCGGCTTGACCTCGAAGCCGCCGTCGACCCAGTCCTGGATCAGGCGCACCGGCTTGTCGAGGAGCTGGCCCAGGCGCACGGCGACCGGCGCGAGGGTGTCGTCGGGGCCGACCGTGCCTTCGGTGGGGCGGCCGAGGTGGGAGGTCACCATCACCGCGGCGCCGTGCTCGAGGCAGTAGCGGATCGAGGGGATCGAGGCACGGATGCGGGTGTCCTCGGTGATGTTGCCGGCTTCGTCCTGCGGCACGTTGAGGTCGGCGCGGATGAAAACCTTCTTGCCGCGCACATCGAGCTCGGCGAGTTTCTTGACTTGCATGATTGGGTCGGTCTCGTGAAAACGCCCTGCGGGGCAGGGCGTCGGGTTGCGTGCGGGGGCGGCTTACTTCGCGTTGGCGACGGCGCGGGCGGCGTCGAGCATGCGGCAGGAATAGCCCCACTCGTTGTCGTACCAGGCCAGCACCTTGACCAGGTTGCCGTCCATGACGCGGGTCTGGGTGGCGTCGAAGATCGACGAGTGCGCGTCGTGGTTGAAGTCCATCGACACCAGCGGGTCTTCGTTGTAGCCGAGGATGCCCTTCAGCGCGCCCTTCGAGGCTTCCTTCATCAGCGCGTTGATCTCGTCCTTGGACGTGGCGCGGCTGGCGGTGAAGGTGAGGTCGACGAGCGAGACGTTCATCGTCGGCACGCGCAGCGCGAAGCCGTCGAACTTGCCCTTCAGCGCCGGCAGCACGAGGCCGACCGCCTTGGCGGCGCCGGTCTTGGTCGGGATGATGTTCTGCGCCGCGGCGCGGGCGCGGCGCAGGTCCTTGTGACGCACGTCCACCAGCACCTGGTCGTTGGTGTAGGCGTGGATGGTGGTCATCAGGCCCTTCTCGATGCCGATGTTGTCCTGCAGCACCTTGGCCACCGGGGCGAGGCAGTTGGTGGTGCACGAGGCGTTCGAGATCACCGTCATCGCGCTCGTCAGCACGTCTTCGTTGACGCCGCAGACGATCGTGGCGTCGACGTCGTCGCCGCCCGGGGCGGAGATCAGCACCTTCTTCGCGCCCTGCTTCAGGTGCACCTCGGCCTTGGCCTTGGTGGTGTAGGCGCCGGTGCACTCGAGCAGCACGTCCACGCCCAGCCCGCCCCAGTTGATCGCGAGCGGATCCTTGGTCGAGTAGAAGGGGATGCGGTCGCCGTCGATGATGATGCAGTTGTCGCCCTCGGTCTCGACCGGGAAGGCGAAGCGGCCGTGGGTGGTGTCGTACCGGGTCAGGTGGGCGTTGGTGGCGAGGTCGCCCGACGCGTTGATGGCGACGATCTCGAACTGGTCGCGCAGGCCCAGTTCGTACAGGGCGCGGACGGTGCAGCGGCCGATGCGGCCGTAGCCGTTGATCGCGATCTTGATGGTCATCGAGGATTCTCCCAGTGAGGTAAGGACACAAAAACCGATGCGTCGGCGGGGGTGCCGGCGCACCCCGCGCCGGTCGCGAGCCCCGACGCCCTGAGCTTTACTTGAGCAGCGCCTTCACGGCCCGCACCACCGCGTCGCTGGTGATGCCGAAATACTTGAACAGCTCGCCCGCCGGGGCCGACTCGCCGAAGGTGTCGATGCCGACCACGGCGCCCTGGCCGCCGTCGACCGCGCCCACGTACTTGCGCCAGAAGTCGGTGTGGCCGGCCTCGACCGCGACGCGCGGCAGGCCCGCGGGCAGCACGGCCGCCTTCCAGGCGGCGTCCTGGCGGTCGAACACCGTGGTCGAGGGCATCGACACCACGCGCACGGCAATGCCTTCATCGGCGAGCGCCTGCTGCGCGGCCATCGCCAGCGCGACTTCGGAGCCGGTGGCGATGATCACCGCCTGCGGCTGGCCCCCATTGACGTTCGCACCGGCTTCGGCCAGCACGTAGCCGCCGCGGCGCACGGCCGCGACCTGCGTG
Organism: Thauera sp.; assembly: GCA_024710965.1. GTDB lineage: Bacteria > Pseudomonadota > Gammaproteobacteria > Burkholderiales > Rhodocyclaceae > Thauera. The sequence goes on from JANJTU010000300.1 coordinate 17,281, forward strand.
GCGCTGCGCGCCTGGAAGGGCAGGTTCTGGCGCGAGAAGCACAGCGCGCTGGGGCCGTCGCGGCGCTCGATCGCGCTCGCCCAGGCCACCGCCGACTCGGTGGTGTCGCACGGCCGCCACACGTCCATGTTCGGGATGTAGCGCAGCGTGGCGGTCTGCTCGACCGGCTGGTGGGTGGGGCCGTCCTCGCCGAGGCCGATCGAGTCGTGCGTGAACACGAACACCTGGCGCAGCTTCATCAGCGCCGCCATGCGCAGGGCATTGCGCGCGTACTCGCTGAACATCAGGAAGGTGGCGGTGTAGGGGATCAGGCCGCCGTGCAGGGAAAGGCCGTTGGCGATCGCCGCCATGCCGAACTCGCGCACGCCGTAATAGACGTAGTTGCCGCCGCCGGCCTTGCTCACGCCCTTCGCGCCCGACCACAGCGTCAGGTTGGAGCCGGCGAGGTCGGCCGAGCCGCCGATCAGCTCGGGCAGCTTCGGCGCGAAGGCCTCGATCGCGTTCTGGCTCGCCTTGCGCGTGGCGATGGTCTCGGCCTTGTCGGCGATCTTCGCCAGCACGGTGTCGACGTGGGCGCTCCAGTCGGCGGGCAGCTCGCCCGCCATGCGGCGCTCGAACCCGGCGGCCAGTTCGGGGAAGGCGGCGCGGTAGGCGGCGAAGCGGGTGGTCCAGTCGGCCTCGGCCGCGGCGCCCTGTTCGCGGGCATTCCAGGCCGCATAGACGTCGGCCGGGATCTCGAACGGCGGGTGGTTCCAGCCGATGTGGGCGCGCGCGGCGGCGATCTCGGCCGCACCCAGCGGCGCGCCATGCCCGTCGTGGCTGTCCTGCTTGTTCGGCGCGCCGGCGCCGATGATGGTCTTGCAGCAGATCAGCGTCGGCTGCGCGCTGTTCGCCTTCGCCTGCTGGATCGCGGCCTCGATCGCGACCGGGTCGTGGCCCTGCACGTCGCGGATCACCTGCCAGCCGTAGGCTTCGAAGCGCTTCGGCGTGTCGTCGGTGAACCAGCCGTCGACATGGCCGTCGATCGAGATGTTGTTGTCGTCGTAGAAGGCGACGAGCTTGCCCAGCCCCAGGGTGCCGGCGAGCGAGCAGGCTTCGTGGCTGATGCCTTCCATCAGGCAGCCGTCGCCGAGGAAGACCCAGGTGTGGTGGTCGACGATGTCGTGGCCGGGGCGGTTGAACTCGGCCGCCAGCACCTTCTCCGCCAGCGCCATGCCGACCGCGTTGCTGATGCCCTGGCCGAGCGGCCCGGTGGTGGTCTCGATGCCGGGGGCGTAGCCGTACTCGGGATGGCCCGGGGTCTTGCTGTGGAGCTGGCGGAAGCGCTTGAGCTCCTCGATCGGCAGCTCGTAGCCGGTCAGGTGCAGCAGCGCGTAGATCAGCATCGAGCCGTGGCCGTTGGAGAGCACGAAGCGGTCGCGGTCGGCCCATTTCGGGTTGGCCGGGTTGTGCTTCAGGTGGTGGCGCCACAGCACCTCGGCGATCTCCGCCATGCCCATCGGCGCGCCGGGGTGGCCGGAGTTGGCCTGTTGCACGGCATCCATCGCGAGCGCGCGGATCGCGCCGGTGACGGGGTTGAAGACCGGGGCCTTGACGTTTCTGGACGGCTGCATGCTTTTCTCTGGCCGGGGGCCATGTGCGGGAAAGCGCGGATTATCCCCGAAAAGATTGCCGCGTTGGTAGTGTTGCGGCGCAGCGCGAGTGTTGCAAACCGTCGTGCAGCCGCCCGTCGGCGGGCCTCAAACCCACTGCCGGCGTCGCTCCATCAGCTTCCAGATGAGCGGCGTCAGGATCAGCTGCATCGCCAGGTCGAGCTTGCCGCCGGGGATCACGATGGTGTTGGCGCGGCTCATGAAGGCGTCGTGGATCATGCGCAGCAGGTAGGGGAAATCGACCCCGCGCGGGTCCTTGAAGCGGATCACCACCATCGACTCGTCCTGCGTCGGCACGTCGCGGGCGATGAAGGGGTTGGAGGTGTCCACCACCGGCACGCGCTGGAAGTTGATGTGGGTGCGGGCGAACTGCGGCACGATGTAGTGCACGTAGTCGTGCATGCGGCGCAGGATCGTGTCCTGCACCGCCTCGGCGGTGTAGCCGCGGATCTTGGTGTCGCGGTGCAGCTTCTGGATCCATTCGAGGTTGATCGTCGGCACCACGCCGATGAGCAGGTCCACATGGCGCGCGACGTCCACCGTTTCGCTCACCACCGCGCCGTGCAGGCCTTCGTAGAACAGGCAGTCGGTGCCCACCGGCAGGTCTTCCCAGGCGGTGAAGCCGCCCATCGGCAGGTTCCAGCGCATCGACTGCGCCTCGTTGTGGATGTAGTGGCGCCGCCGCCCGGTGGCGGCCTCGCCGTAGGCGCGGAACAGGGTCTCGAGCTCCGCGAGCAGGTTGGCGTCCGGGCCGAAGTGGCTGATGCCGCGCTCGCCGGCACGCTCGGCCTCCTCGATCAGCGCCTTCATCTCGTCGCGCGTGTAGCGGTGGAAGCTGTCGCCCTCGACGATCGCGGCATTGACGTTCTCGCGGTGGAAGATCGCCTCGAAGGTGTGCTTCACCGTGGTGGTGCCGGCGCCGGACGAGCCGGTGACGGCGATGATCGGGTGTTTCATCGACATGGCGATTCTCCGCGCAGGGCGTGCAGTGTCTGCGTCAATGCTTCGATTTTGCGCCGCCGCATGCTCTCGCGGTAGTGGCGCATGCGGCCCGGCGGATCAGGAATGCCCCTTCACCCACGCCGTCCACTCGGCGAACAGCGCAGGGCTGGAGGCGGCGATGACGCCGCGCTTGATCGCCGGTCCCGACATCAGCTTGCCGCCATCGAGCGCCTCGGCCTGGCCGCCGGCCTCGGCGAGGATCAGGCGCCCCGCGGCGTAGTCCCACAGCATCTGGCCGCCATGCAGGTAGACATCCAGCCGGCCGGCGGCGACGAAGCACCATTCGAGCGCGCTGGAGCCGAAGTTGCGCTGCGAGTAGTAGGGCGGGCGCACCGCGAGCTCGTCGCCGAGGTGGTGGCTGATGCGCTTGAAGTCGACCCCGGCGACCGCGTCGCGCAGCGTCGTCGCGCTCTGGCGCAGCGGCAGCTCGGTGCCGTTGAGGAAGGCGCCGGCGCCGCGCGCGGCGTAGAAGGATTCGTCGGTGATCGGGTTGTAGACGACGCCGAGCACCGGTTCGTGCTCGATCAGGTAGGCGATCGAGACGGCGAACAGTGGAATGCCGTTGGCGAAATTGGTGGTGCCGTCGATCGGGTCGATGCACCACAGGCCGCGCGCGCCCTCATTCCATAGCCGTGCCTGTTCGGCCGCCGTCATCTCCTCGCCGAGCACCGCGCCGGGCAGGAACTGCGGCAACGCCTCGCTGAAGCGGCGCTGCGATTCAAGGTCCGCTTCGGTGAACAGCGAGCCGTCGGCCTTGCGGTTGCGCGCGGACTTCAGGTAGCGCGGCAGGATCTCCTCGCGCGCGATGTCGCGCACCAGGGACTCGAGGGCGCGGGCGCGGGACAGGCGGTGTGCGGCGGTGGGCATGACGGACTCCTGGCCGGTCGGGCGGGCGGTGCCCGGGCCTATAATCTTACGATGATTTCGCGATTCCACTTTGACGGGCGCCTGCCCGACCACGGTGAGCTGGCCCTGCCCGATGCGCTCGCCCATCATGCCTTGCGCGTGCTGCGCCTGCACGACGGCGATGCGATCGTGCTCTTCGACGGCAGCGACGGCGAGGTCGAGGCCCGTCTCATCGTGCGCGGCAAGACGGCGTTCGCGCTGCTCGGCGAGCGCCGCGCGGTGGAGCGCGAGTCGCCGTTGCAACTGGTGCTGGTGCAGGCGCTGGCGTCGGGCGACAAGATGGACTGGATCGTGCAGAAGGCGGTCGAGCTCGGCGTCGCCGCGATCCAGCCGGTGCAGGCCGAGCGCTCGGTGTTGCGGCTTTCGGGCGAGCGTGCCGACAAGCGCCTGGCGCACTGGCGCCAGGTGGCGGTGTCGGCCTGCGAGCAGTGCGGGCGCAACCGCATCCCCGAGCTGCGGCCGCTGCAGGCGCTGACGCACTGGCTGGCGGCGGCCCGCGGCGAGCTGTGCTACGTGCTGGCGCCGGGCGGGCTGCGCGGTTTCGCCGACGAGCCGCGGCCGCAGGGCGTGGTTCATGTGCTGGTCGGGCCGGAAGGCGGCTGGGGCGAGGCCGAACTGGCCGCTTGCGATGCCGCCGGCACCAGGCGCATCGGCCTCGGCCCGCGCGTGCTGCGCACCGAGACCGCCGGCCTGGCCGCGCTCGCTGCGCTGCAGACGCGCTGGGGCGACTACGTCTAGGCGCTGCATCCGGGGTGGGATCGTCGCGCCGGCGGCGCGGGCGACGGCGAGGGGAGGGAGCGCAATGTTCGAATCGGCCGAACTGGGTCACCGCACCGATCGTGAGGAGTACGAGGCGGCCGTGCCCGCGCTGCGCGCCGAGCTGCTCGACGCGCAGTTCGATCTGCTCGAGCTCAAGCAGTTTGCCGTCGTCGTGCTGATCAATGGCGTCGACGGCGCCGGGAAGGGCGAGACGGTGAACCTGCTCAACGAGTGGATGGACCCCCGCCACATCCAGACCTGGGCCTTCGATGTGCCGAGCGCGGAGGAGGCCGAACACCCCTTCATGTGGCGCTTCTGGCGCGCGCTGCCACCGCGCGGCAAGATCGGCGTGCTGTTCAACAACTGGTACACGCAGCCGATCCGCGACCGGGTGGACCGCCGCTGCAAGCGCGCCGAGCTGGACCAGCGCCTGGACGAGATCCGTCGCTTCGAGGCGATGCTGGCGCACGAGGGCGTGCTGCTGATGAAGTTCTGGTTCCACCTGTCGAAGCCGGTGCAGAAGCGGCGACTGAAGGAACTCGAGGGCGACGAGCGCACGCGCTGGCGCGTCACCGCGCGCGACTGGCGCTTTTACAAGCTCTACGGGCGTTACCGCGAGGTGGCGGGCCACGTCCTGCGCACGACGAGCAGCGCCGAGGCGCCATGGTTGATCGTGGACGGCTCCGATGCGCGCTACCGCGCGCTCTTCGTCGGCCGCACCCTGCTCGCCGCGCTGCGCCGCCGGCTCGACGCCGCCTCGCAGCACTGGATGCCGCGTCAGTCGGCGGCGCCGCTGCCGCCGCGGGTGGATCGGCTCGACCTGCTCAACAGCCTGGTGCGCCGGAGCATGGGGCGCAGCGAGTACGACGCGCTGCTCGAGCCGCTGCAGGGCCGGCTCGCCCTGCTGACGCGCGCACCCGCCTTCCGCAAGCATGCCCTGGTGCTCGTCTTCGAAGGCATGGATGCCGCCGGCAAGGGGGGCGCGATCCGGCGCGTCGCCGCGGGGCTCGACGCGCGCCGCTACCGCATCGTGCCGATCGCCGCGCCGACCGAGGAGGAACGCGCCCAGCCCTATCTGTGGCGCTTCTGGCGCCACCTGCCGGCGCGCGGCAAGATCGTCATGTTCGACCGCTCGTGGTACGGCCGCGTGCTCGTCGAGCGGGTGGAGGGTTTGTGTTCGGAGGCGGACTGGATGCGCGCCTACGCCGAGATCAACGACTTCGAGGACCAGCTTGTCGCTGCCGGCGCGGTGGTGGTGAAGTTCTGGCTCGCGATCGGCAAGGACGAGCAACTCGCGCGGTTCAGGGCGCGCGAGGCGGAGCCGCACAAGCGCTTCAAGCTCAGCGCGGAGGACTGGCGCAACCGGGAAAAGTGGGACGACTATGCGCGCGCGGTGTGCGACATGGTCGACCGTACCAGCACCGAGAATGCGCCCTGGACCCTGGTCGAGGCCGACGACAAGCACTATGCCCGCATCAAGATCCTGCGCACGGTGTGCGAGCGGCTCGAGGCCGCGCTTGCTTGAAATCGGCGGCGCGGCGCTGCAGCGCCGCATCCGCTAGAATTCCGTCATCGAAAATCCTGCCGGCGACGCCGCCTCCGCGGTCCGTCGCCGGTGCCTGCAGCGGTGAGTGCGTGAACGCTGAATCTTCTCCAGTCCAGCCGGCAGCGCCGGTGGTCGAAGACACTACGTCCCAGTTCGTGTCCTGGGTGCGCGGGGCCGCGCCCTACATCCACGCCTTTCGCGGCAAGACCTTCGTCGTCGGCTTCGGCGGCGAGGTCGCCGCCGGCGAGCGCGCGCAGCGCCTGGCCTACGACTGCAACCTGCTCGCCGCGCTCGGCATCCGCCTCGTGCTGGTGCATGGCGCGCGGCCGCAGATCGACGTCGAACTGGCGCGGCGCGGGCTCGAGCCGCGTTTCCACCACGGCCTGCGCGTCACCGACGCGGCCGCGCTCGAGTGCGTGAAGTCGGCGATGGCGGTGACGCGCTTCGAGGTCGAGGCGCTGCTGTCGCAGGGCCTGCCGAACACGCCGATGGCCGGCAGCTACATGCGCGTGACCGGCGGCAACTTCATCACCGCGCGCCCGGTGGGCGTGGTCGACGGCGTCGATTACCAGTACACCGGCGCCGTGCGCAAGATCGTCGCCGACGAGATCAACGCCGACCTCGACCAGCAGAACGTGGTGCTGATCACCCCGCTCGGCGTCTCGCCTGCGGGCGAGATCTTCAACCTGGCGATGGAGGAGGTGGCCGAGGCGGTGGCCGTCGCGCTGAAGGCAGAGAAGCTGATCTACCTTTGCGACGCCCCCGGCCTGCTCGACGCCGACGGCCAGCTCGTGGAGTCGGTGACCGCCGACGAGGCGCAGCACCGGCTCGACACCGGCGAGGGCCTCACCGAGGATCTGCACCTCTTCCTGCCCTGCGCGATCCGCGCCGTGCGCCGCGGCGTCGCGCGCTGCCACCTGATCGACCGCGACAAGGACGGCGGCCTGCTGCTCGAGTTCTTCACCCACGCCGGGGTGGGCACGGTGGTGTCGCGCGACCCGCTGTTTCGCCTGCGCGAGGCGACGATCGACGACGTCGCCGCGCTGGTGGCATTGATCTCGCCGATGGAGGCCGACGGCACCCTGGTGCGGCGCGGCCGCGAGCTGCTCGAGCAGGAGATCGAGCGCTTCACCGTCGTCGAGCACGACGGCGTGCTGGTCGGCTGTGCCGCGCTCTACCCCTTCAGCGAGGAGAATGCGGCCGAGCTTGCCTGCCTCGCGGTGGTGCCGGAGTATCGCCGGGCCGGCCTGGGCGACCAGCTGCTCAAGCGCATCGAGCGCCGCGCGCGCGTGCAGCGCCTGGAGCGCCTGTTCGTGCTGACGACGCGCACCGCGCACTGGTTCCGCGAGCGCGGCTTCAGCGAGATCGGGCCCGAGGCGCTGCCGCGCAAGAAGCGCGAGCTGTACAACCTGCAGCGCCGCTCCAAGGTGTTCGTGAAGCCGTTATGATCAACTGGATCCGCCGCCAGCCTGCGGGCATCGACCCCGACGACCGCGCCGCGCTGTTGCGCCAGGTGGCCGAGGGTGTGCATGGCGTCGAGGCCCTGTTCGACCCCAGCGGCCGCCTGCTCTGGATCAGCCCGTCGATCGAGCGCGTCACCGGCTTCACGCCGGATGACTGCCTCGCCGCCGACGACGTGCTCGCGCTGCTGGTGCACGAGTCCGATCGGGGCTATTGCCAGCGCATGGCGGCGCAGGTGCTCGAGGACGGGCTGCCGCAGGACTTCGAGCTGCGCTTCGTGCGCCGCGACGGGCTCGTCGCCTGGGTGGCCTCGCACTGGCGCCAGGTGAGCGGCGCCGATGGCCGCCCGGCGGGCTTGCGCATGTCGGCCGAGGACATCCAGTCGCGCAAGGAAACCGAATACAAGCTGCTCGAGACGGTGGCCGAGCTGCGCCGCGCGCAGGCGCTGCGCGAGCACTACCTGTTGCGCAGCAACGACGAGCGCCAGCGCCTTTCGGCACTGCTGAACCTGATCCGGCTCGGTATCCTGTTCATCGACCAGGATGGCCGCGTGCTCTACTACAACCGCGCGATGCTGGAGATCTGGCGCTATCCGCCCGACGCCCACCTGATCGGCACGCGCGACAGCGTGCTGCAGCGCACGGTGGCGCCGCTGCTGGCCGAACCGGAAGCGTATTTCGCCCACATCGCCGAAGTGCTCGGGACGCACCAGCGCCAGAGCGAGCTGTACGAGTTCCGCCTGATCGACGGCCGGGTCGTCACCGACCGTTCGGCCGTGGTCGAGGGCACGCAGGAGGGGCACGGCATCGGCCGGGTGTGGATCTACGAGGACGTCACCGAGGCGCGCAGGATTTCCGCCCGCCTGGTGGAGCTCGCCGAGCGTGATCCGCTGACCAATCTCTACAACCGCCGCCGCTTCCACGAGGAACTCGACCGCATGCTCGCCGACGCCGTGCGCCGCGACAGCGCGGTGGGCCTGCTCGGGCTCGACCTCGACGGCTTCAAGCCGATCAACGACGCCTTCGGCCATCAGGCGGGAGACGAGGTCCTGATCGGCCTCGCAGAAGGGGTGGGGCGGATCGTGCGCCGCAACGAGATGTTCTTCCGCATCGGCGGCGACGAGTTCGCGGTGCTGATCCCGGATGCCGACCGGGTGGCGGTGTCCGAGCTGGCAAGCCGCCTCGTGGAGGGCGTTGCGGCACTGGAGTTCTGCTTCGAGGGCCGCGTCGTCGGCGTCACCGCCAGCATCGGTATCGCCCTCTACCCCGACAATGGCCACGACGCCGAGGATCTGATCGCCGCTGCCGACGAGGCGATGTACCGCTCCAAGGCGGGGGGGCGCAACCGCTGGACGCTGTCCGCGAGAGCGGCGCCCGAATCCGCTAGAATGTCGGCCGACAGCTCCGATGAACCAGACAGCAGAAAGGATTGAAAGATGGCTCGCATGGTGAATTGCGTGAAACTCGGTCGCGAGGCGGAAGGCCTGGACCTGCCGCCGGTGCCGGGCGCGCTCGGCAAGCGCATTTTCGACAACGTGTCGAAGGAAGCGTGGCAGCAGTGGGTCAAGTACCAGACCATGCTGATCAACGAGAACCGTCTGAACCTGATGGACGCGCGCGCGCGCAAGTACCTCGCCGAACAGATGGAGAAGCATTTCTTCGAGGGCGGGGCCGACCAGGTCAGCGGCTACGTGCCGCCGTCGCAGTAAGCCCGGCGCGGGCGGCGCGTGCCGCCGCGCGGTGGACGACGAAGGGATGGCCGTGGCCATCCCTTCGCATTTGCGCGCGGGCCGTGCCCGCTGACGACACCTTCCGCCGCGGCCCTCCAGCCCCGGCCGTCAGTCCTTCCCGGCCACGCTCGCCTGCGACTTGCCGTAGCGGACGTCTTCGCCCTGGACGAGGAAGACGACGTACTCGGCGATGTTCATCGCATGATCGCCGACGCGCTCGATGGCCTTGGCGATGAAGAGCAGCTCGAGGCAGCTCGTGATCGTGCGCGGGTCTTCCATCATGTAGGTGATGAGCTGGCGCATCGTGGCCTTGAAGCTGTTGTCCACCTCGGCATCCTGGCGCTTGATGCTCGCGGTGTCGTCGCTCTCGGCGCGGGCAAAGCTGTCGAGTGCGGCATGCAGCATCCCGGTGGCGATCTGCGCCGACGCGCCGAGGTCGATCTGCGGCGCAAAGGACGTCTCGCTCGAATGCAGGCGGCGGGCGGCCTTGGCGATCTTCTTCGCCTCGTCGCCGATGCGCTCGAGGTCGGACACCGATTTGATCACCGTCATCACCAGGCGCAGATCGACCGCTGCCAGCTGGTGCTTGGCGACGATGTGGTTGCACTCGTCGTCGATCTCGAGCTGCATCAGGTTGACGCGCTTGTCGCCCGCGATCACTTCGTCGAGCAGCGCCAGGTCGCCGGTGCGCAGGCCGGCGAGCGCATTCGTCACCTGCGCCTCGACCAGGCCGCCCATCCGCAGTACGCCGCTGCGGATCTCATCCAGTTCGATGTTGAACTGCTTGAAAGTGTGTTCGGTCATCTTCGCCATGGTCCAGTCCGGGGGAGTGCTGAGGCTAGCAGGGCAGTGTTAAGGTTTTGTTGCGCCGCAGGCGAAAACCGGCGGGCCGGCTACGGACGTTGCAGCCGCTCCACGCCGCCCGCGCCCGCCAGCAGCAGCACGTCGGCGCCGCGTTCGGCGAACAGGCCGTTGGTGACGACGCCGACGATCTGGTTGATGCGCGTCTCGAAGGCGACAGGGTCGCTGATCGCGAGGCCGTGCACGTCGAGGATCAGGTTGCCGTTGTCGGTGATGAAGCCCTCGCGCAGGCGCGGTTCGCCACCCAGGCGGGCGAGTTCGCGCGCGACATGGCTGCGCGCCATCGGGATCACCTCGACCGGCAGCGGGAAGCGGCCGAGCGTCAGCACGCGCTTGCTGGCGTCGCAGATGCACACGAAACGGCGCGCGACCGCGGCGACGATCTTTTCGCGCGTCAGCGCGCCGCCGCCGCCCTTGATCATGGCGAAGCTGCCGTCGATCTCGTCGGCACCGTCCACGTACACCGGCAGCTCGTCGACCTCGTTGAGGTCGAACACCGCGATGCCGTGCGCGGCGAGTCGCTTCGAGCTCGCCTCGGAGCTGGACACGGCGCCGCGGATGCGGTGGCGGATGGCGGCGAGGCCGTCGATGAAGTGGTTCACCGTCGAGCCGGTGCCGACACCGACGATGCTGCCGTCTGCGATGTAGTCGAGTGCGGCGAGTGCCGCGGCTTTCTTCAGTTCGTCCTGGGTCATGTGTGTGTCGCCCGGCGTTCAGGCCAGGCCGTGGAAGGGTTGAACGAGCACCGTGTCGCCGGGCTGCACCGCGGTGCAGTCTTCCGGCAGCACGACGAAGCAGTCGGCTTCGGACATCGAGCGCAGCACGCCCGAGCCCTGTGCACCGGCCAGCGCGACCGCCACCTGGCCGCCGTCGCGGCGCATGCGCCCGCGCAGGTATTCCACCCGGCCGGGCTGCTTGCGCACGGCGAACTCGCTGCGCGCGGCAAACCGCGCCGCGGCCGGCAAGGGGCTGACGCCCATGAGCTTGAGCAGCGCATCCTGCACGAACTGGAGGAAGGTCACCATCACCGCCACCGGGTTGCCCGGCAGGCCGAACAGCACGGCCTGGCCGATGCGGCCGAAGGCCATCGGCCGGCCGGGCTTGATCGCGAGCTTCCAGAACGCCACCTCGCCCAGGCGCGCCATCATCTCGCGGATGAAATCGGCCTCGCCCACCGACACGCCGCCGCTGGTGATGATCACGTCGGCCGCGCGCGAGCGCTTCGCGGTGCGCGCGGCCTTCTCGATGCGCAAGCAGCCCGGGCGCGTCGAATACCTGCGCGGTCGCCTGCAGCGCGGTGG
>JANJTU010000338.1 GCA_024710965.1 Thauera sp.
CGAAGCGGATGAAGGCGTCCGCGATCACCGCCCGCGCGGGGAGCGCTTCGGCGCCGGCGCGCAGGCGCGCGCTGGCGAAGCGGGCGGGATCGTCGAGCGCGGCGCGGCGCAGGTCGTCGCCGCCGTCGCGCGCGAGCTCGGCGGCGAACCAGCGCGCGGGGCGCAGGCACACCGGCTGCGGCAGTTCCACCAGGCGGCCGAGGCGGTCGACGGCGAGGCCGGGGGCGACGCGCAGCTCCTCCTCGGCGCTCGCGCTCGCGGCGGCGTGGCTGACACGCAGGCCGGCCAGCGTGCCGCCGCCGAACAGGCCGATCGCGCCGCTGCCCGGGCCTTCGCCGCCGGGCCCCGGGCGACGGGCGCCGGCGCCGGTGGCGAAGGCGAGCGCGCGTGCCAGCCGGTTGCGGTGGTAGGTCTGCTCGTCGGCAAAGTCGCGCGCCTCCAGTAGCATGCCGGTGGCGTAGTGCGGGCGGGCCGCCTCGGGCAGGGCGTAGAGCGGGTCGTCGGTGGGCGGGCGGAGCGGGCTGTTCATGGTGCCTTCCTCGGTTTGCGCGGCTTCGCCGGCGGGCTGGCGGGCGCTTGGGTGCCCGGCTTGGTGGCCGGTTGCGTAGCCGGTTTCGTGGCCGGTCTGGCGCGCGGTGTGGTGCGCGGCGCATCCTCGGCCTGGCCGCGCGGGCGAACGAGGGTGGGGTCGAGCGGCGTGACCGGGCTCAGCACGCCGGTGCTGAGGGTCGGGTTGAGGGGCTCGGTGACGATACGCACGACGGCGACGCTGGCGAAGGCGGGCGCGCTCTGCTGCCCGGTGTCGGTGAGGACGACGAGCTGGAAGCGGTGGGTGCCGAGCGGCAGGCCGGCGTCCACCGTCACCGTCGGTTCGGCGGTCTTGACCGCGCGGCCCTGGACGAAGCTGACCATGGCGAAGTGCTCCCGAGGGCCGCTCAGGCCGGGCCGAGGTAGGTCCACAGGTAGGTGACGACGCGCCCGCCGCCGGCGTCGAAGGAGCGGCTGCCGTCGAGGTTGAAGCTGCGGCCGAAGCCGACCGAGCGCGGCGCGCTGAGCACCGCGGTGGGGTTCTCGGTGTCGGCGACGATGACCACGACGTCGTCGGGGATCGAGCTGTTGCCGGCATCGTCGACGACGACGAGGCGGAAGGTGTGGCGGCCGAGCGCGAGCGGGGCGTTGGGCGAGAGGGTGACTTCGACCGTGGGGGTCTCGGTCTTCACTTCCTGGTTGATGACGAACTCGGCCATGGTGGGCTCCTATACGGGTGGGGGCGATCGGCGGCGGCGCTAGTCGAGGCGGCGCCAGCGGAATTCGGTCAGGCGGGTGCCGGGCGGCGCGCGCGAGGCGCTGCCGTCGAGGACGAAGCTGCGGCCGCGGGCGACGCTGAGGTCCGGCCCGGCGTCGGCGATCGGGCGCGGCGCCGGCAGGGGGTCGGTGCCGGGTTCGGCCGCGGCGGCGGTGTCGCCCGACAGGCGCGGGTCGAGGCTGCCGAGGCCGAGGACGAGGTCGCCGCCGCCGAGGGTGCTGAGGTCGGCGCGTGCAGCTTGCGGCGGCTGCGGCGGGCCGAGCCAGGTGTCGACGCCGACCAAGCTGGCGATGCCGACCAGCAGCGGCCAGCTCGCGGCCGCGATCTGGACCTCGACGTGGGCGGGCGACTCGAGCTCGACGATGCGGCGCACGAGGCCAAGGTCCTGCGCCGGCACGCTCGGGTGCACCAGCACCAGGGCGCGGAAGGCGAGGCGGTCGTAGAAGGCGAGCACGGCTTCGCGCTCGGCGGCGCTGGCGACCTCGTCGCGGAACAGCGCGAGCAGCTCGAGGCGCTCGGCCTCGCCTAGGATCAGGGTGTCGCCGACGACCGAGTTGCCGCTGATGACGAGGCCGGGCAGCAGCGGATCGTCCTCGACGTTCAGATCGACGCCGAGCAGGGTGGACATCAGCCGGCGCAGGCGGAAGCCCTCGAGCACGACGAGGGCGCCCGCGCGCACGCCGCCGCCGCTGGCGAGGTCGAGCGCCAGCGCCAGGCCACGGCGGGTGCCGTGGAAGCGCGCCAGGTCGGCGGCGCGGCGCAGCCAGTCGCGCCGGCGCGCGGCCGGCAGGGCGGGGTCGAAGGCGACGCCGATCCAGCTGCCGAGCCAGTCGAGCGTGGGCTCGGCGGCGACGTCCGGGTCGCTGGCGAGGTGGGCGGCGGCGACGCGGTCCTCGAGCGCGGTGAGCCAGCCTTCGGGGTTGCCGAGGAAGCGCTCGAGGAAGTCGGCCGGCGTGCTGCGCGCCTCGCCCGGCTGCGGCCGTGCGTCGGCGGCGGCGCCGAACTCGGTCTCGCGGTAGAGGCGCGGCAGGTAGTGGTCGCGGTAGGAGAAGCGCGGGCCGTAGATGCGCAGCGCGGCGAGCTCGGGCGAGTCGCGGCCGCTGCCGTAGAGGCGCACGCGCACCCACAGGTAGCGCCCGGCGAGCGCGCGCACGCGCCGCCCGCTGCGCTGCACGAGCACGGTCCACAGGCCGGCGCGGCCGCGCTCGGGCGCGCCCCAGGCGCCGAGGCCGGGGTGGCCGGGCAGCTCGGAGGGCAGGCGCTCCCAGGCCGCGCGCGGCAGCGCGCCGGCGGCGGCGAGATCGGTGGCAAGCTCGGCAGTGAGCTCGGCGGAAAGCGCGGGGGCGAGCTCGGCGGCGGCGGCCGCCAGCGCATCGTCCGGCACCTCGCCGAACAGGTGCGGATGCCATTCGGCGACGCCCTCGGGCGTGGGCTCGGCGCTCGTCCCCAGCCAGGCGACGAAGCCGCAGCCGGCGGGCAGGCGGGCCTCGGCGTAGAGGCGGTGCCACACCGTCTGCTGCTCGCCGCTGTCGATCAGGTGGGCGCGGCCGGCGCCGAAGCTGGCGGCCTCGCCGTGGCGCGCGAGGTTGGCGACCGAGAGCCGGTGCAGCGGCTCGAGCGCGTCGCCCGCGTGCGGGTAGCGCGGCGGGGCGTCGAGGCGGTGGGCGAACGGGCCTTCCTCGGCCTCGGCGGCGAGCGGGTAGATGTCGCCGGTGGGCTGCAGCGGCGCGGGGGCGGCCGCGTCGTCGACGCCATCGGCGGCGGCGTCGGTGTCGAGGCGGGGGCGGTAGACCGGCGCGTCGCGGCGGCCGGGGGCGCGCACGGCGATGCGGCCGTCGCCGAGCCAGTCGAAGGCGTAGGCGAAGCGCAGGCCGGCGAGCGGCTGGGCGGCGCCGAGGCGGCCGTGCGCGAGCAGGCGCAGGCGCGATTCGCCGTCGCCCACCCAGGACAGCAGCGCGACGCGGCCGTCCGCGGCCACCGCCAGCGCCTGCGCGCGCTCGCCCGCCGGCCAGGCGAGGGCGTCGAGCAGGTGCAGGGTCGGCGGCGTGGCGTGCTCGGGCTCGGGACGGAAGGTGGCGGGCGCGTACTCGGCCGCCGGCCGCGCAGAGTGGCTGACTGAGTGGCTAACTGAGGGGCAGCCGGTCAGGCGCGCGAGGCGGCCGCTGGCGCGCTCGAGCAGCCAGGCGCCGCCCGCGGGCGCGGCGGCGAGGCGCCAGGGCTGGAAGCCGGGCGTGGGCAGCACGATGTCGGCCCAGCGCGCGCGCAGGTCGTGCAGCAGCACGCGCTCGGCGAGGGCGACGTAGAGCACGTCGTCGTGGCCGGGGGCGAAGTCCTGCGGCCGTTCGGGCAGGGCGAGCAGGGTGGCGGCGCCGGGCAGGTGGCTGCGGGCGCGGATCGCTTGCGCCGCTTCGTCCCACCAGGCGCTTGCGCCGTGGCGGTCGACGCTGCGCGGCAGGGCCTCGAGCGCGCTCGCGGCGATGCCGGCGGCGTCGGCCGGGGGCGCGTCGAGGCTGCGTTCGCTCGCCAGATGCAGCGCGCGGCAGGCGGGGCGGTAGTCGACGTGGCTGCGCGCCGGCCAGTGGCCGGGGTCGGCGAGGAGCCAGAAGCGCTGCCGGTTGGCGTCCATCAGCACACCTCGGGCACGACCGGCACCGCCACCGCGGTCTCGTCGGCGAAGGGGTTGGGCAGCGCGGCGAGGCTGTCGGGCGCGCCGCTGCTGCCGGCGGCGACGTCGATCGCGAGCACGCTGAGCAGCTCGGGCAGCTGCCAGGGCGCGAGCGCGAGCTGCTGGCTGGCGTCGGCGGCGCTGCGCGGCAGCAGGCGCCAGTCGTCGCCGCCCGCGAGGCGGGCGCGCTCGAACAGGTTCAGGCCGGCGACCTCGGCGACGCCGGCGACGCGCGAGATCTCGACCTCGAGCTCGCGCTCGCGCACCGCGCGCCCGAGCGGCCAGCCACCGCCGTCCGCACCGCCGGGCGGCAGCGGCCAGAGCAGGCGGCGCAGCGCCGCGCGCACTTCGAACAGCACGGCGTCGCGGCCGAAGCCGTCGCGGATCACGACCGCCACCGCGAGGCCGAGCGCGACGTACTCGCAGCCGATGACGTAGAGCTCGGTGGCGAGCGGCGTGCGCGCGGCGAGGTGGGCATGGACGCGCTCGATGAAGGGGCGGTCCGGGCGCGGGTTGGGTGCCGGGCCGGGCGCGCGCGCCGGCAGCACCATGACGCTGACCACACCGGGGACGTCGAAGCGGCGCTCGCGCGGCTTGAAGCGCGCCAGCAGCTCGACGCGGCCGACCTCGGTGGCGGGCGTCTCCTGCGCCAGGCGGCGGTAGTCCTCGGCGGTCACCGCGCGCTCGCGGTGGCGCAGCAGGGCGGGGATGCGCTGCTCGGCGCGGGCCAGGGTCTCGGCGTCCTCGCCGCCGGCGGCGGCCAGCGGCTGCAGCACCTTGATCGCCGGCAGCGCGCGCGGCGGGCCGACCAGCACCGCGGCGGCGACTTCGGTGAGGCTGCCCGGCGGCAGGTTGCCCGCGCGCCCGCCGCCGAAGCGGCCGGAGGCGAGGCGGATGCGCATCTGGCGCTCGGGCACGCGGCCGCGCACGCCGTCGCCGAAGCGCAGCGTGCCGGCCTCGGCGTCGAGCTCGAAGGCGGGCGCCTCGCGCGCCACGACCGCGTCGGCGGCGATCGCGGCGAGGTCGGCGACCTCGTGCCAGCGCTGGTAGCCGCGCCCCGGCTCCTCGACCTCGATGCGTAGCGTCGCCGCCTCGACCGAGCCCGCCGGCAGCGCAAAGACCTGGTCGGCGGTGCCGGCGGAGACGCCGAGCACGCGCCCGGCGAGCGTGCTGCGCTGGTCCACCTCGACCGCGTTCACGCCGACCCAGGACAGCTTCAGGCTGTCGGCGCCGCTGCCCGGCCTGGGCCGCAGGCGCAGCCAGCCGATCAGGCGCGCGGCGCGTTCGGGGTCGTCCACGCGCGGCGGGTTGTCGCCGACGCCGGCGCGCGGGTTGGCGCCGACGTCGTTCGACGGCGCCCAGATCAGCGCCTCGTCGGGCATCGGCAGGCGCAGCACGCCGGGGCGGGTGAGGCCGGCGCTGGTGTCGTAGGCCTCGCCCGGCAGCGGCTCGACCGTCAGGTAGTCGGCGTCGATGCCGTTGGCGGCGCGCGTGACCACTTCCCACAGCACCGGCACGCGGGCGCGCGGGCCGATGTCCTCGAACAGCGCCGGCGGTGCGAGCGCGGGCACGACGCCGACCGACAGCAGCGCGGTGGCGCCGCTGTCGCCGCCGCCGAGCGCGCTGCGCGCGGCGGCGTGGGTGGCGGCCTGCACCGCCGGGCGCGCCGCCGCGGGCGCGAGCAGCGCCAGCCAGAGCGCGCGGTCGACGCTGGCGGCGAAGACGTCGACGCCGTCGGTGGCGGCCTGGCCGCCCTCGAACAGCGGCGTGGCGAGGTAGGCGCGCGCGGCGCCGTCGATGCGGTGCACGCGCTGCAGGCCGCTGATCACTTCGGCCAGCCGCGCGCTGTCGGCCTCGGCCAGCGGGCGCTTGTACCAGGCTTCGGCGCTGACCGGCAGCAGCGTGGTCTCGGCGCGGGTCTCGAACGGCACCGGCGCCTTGATGCGGGCGCCGGGCGCGAGCGTGACCGCGGCCAGTTCGCTCGGCTGGGCGAAGGCGAGGCTGACGATCGCGGTGGCCGGCTGCGCCGGGCGCAGGCGCTGG
The DNA here is from genome assembly GCA_024710965.1 of Thauera sp. GTDB lineage: Bacteria > Pseudomonadota > Gammaproteobacteria > Burkholderiales > Rhodocyclaceae > Thauera. The sequence goes on from JANJTU010000338.1 coordinate 6,015, forward strand.
CCGAGCAGCTTCAGGAACACCAGGCGCTGGCGCTCGGGGATCAGGTTGGCGCGGTAGAGCAGGGCGTCGCCGAGCCAGGCGAAGAGCTCGAGCAGGCTGCGGCCGGGGTCGCCCAGGCGCGGGTTGGTCCATTCCGGCGTGTGCGCCGGGATGCGGGCGAGCAGGTCTTCGAGCAGGTCGTCGAAGCTGCGGTCGTCGAGGCGGGGCGGCAGGATCGGCATGCTAGCCTTCCTCCAGTCTGACGGTCACGGCGAGCGCGCCGGGCGTGCCCGAGCGCGCCAGCCGGTAGGCGATCTCCACCCGCAGCTCGGCGGGGCGGTCGGGGACTTCGAGCACGTCGACGCGGTCGAGCAGGATGCGCCGCTCCCAGCGCCCGAGGGCGGCCAGCACCCAGTCGCGCAGCTGGCGCCGGGTGGCGAGGTTGTTCGGCTCGTGCAGCAGGCGGTCGAGGCCGGCGCCGAACTCGGGGCGCATCAGCTGCTCGCCCGGGCGGGTGCTGAGGATGACGCGGATCGCCTGGCGCACGCTGGCCTCGAGCCCGGGCCAGTCGAGGCGGCCGTCGGCGTCGGGCACGGCGAACAGCGGCCAGCCGATCAGGGGGCGGGGAAGCGGTCCGCTGCTCATTCGTCCCCTCCGCCCTTCTTCGGGAAGGGGATGCAGATCTTGATGAACATCATCCAGCGGAAGAAGAGGTCGAACAGCGACAGGAAGATGTTCAGCACGATGAAGGCGCAGATCGTGATGATCGGGATGTTGAAGCTGCAGATCCAGCCGATGCCCAGGCCGCTGCCGGCCGGTTTCTTGCCTTCCATCAGGTCGAGCGGGTCGCCGCCGAGCAGGTGCTGCATCGAGGCCGGCACGGTGAAGGCGACGTTGGGCTTGAGCTTTCGCAGCATCGCCTTGTCGGCCGGGTCGGGCATCGCCACCTGCAGCGGCGGCGCGCCGCCGCCCTCGTACCAGGGGGCGATGACGAAGGCCGGGCTGTAGGCGCTCCACACCGTGCGCGCCGGGCAGGCGCCTTCGGGCTTGAGGCGGACGAAGGCGCGCAGCACGTAGCGCGCGTCGGCGTCGTCGTAGCGGCCGGCCTGGCCGGCGAGCGCGTCGAAGCGCCGCCGCAGGCAGGCGGCGAGCGCCGCGGCCAGCCGCGTGCGGCGATCGGCATCGAGCGCCGGCCAGCCGAGCGGCATCGCCGGCGCGGCCGCCAGGCTCTCGCCTTCGAGCAGGATGCGGCTGGCGTCGCGCAGGAAGGCGCCGGCCGGCAGCGTGCCCGCGATCGGCTTGCCGGTCGCGTCGGCGCGCGGCAGGCCGATGCCGTCGAGCACCTGGATCAGCGCTTCGGCCTCGGCGTCGGCGTCGAAGGCGCCGAACTCGAGCGCGAGCTGGCGCAGCAGCAGCAGCAGGCGCTGCATCGCGCCGCGCTCGGCATCCGCGGGCGAAGTGGCGATCGCGGCCAGGCTCTCGGTGACGGTCCGCCCCGGGCGCGGGAAGCTGTCGGCGAGGCCGCGCAGCGGGCCGACGAGGTGGGCGCTGAAGTCGGCCGCGGCAGGGCCGAAGGCGGCCTCGTCGAAGGCCGGCGCGCCGCCTTCGGCGCGTTCGCTGCTGGTGGTCGGCACCAGGCCGTAGAACAGCGTCGCGCCGGCGGCGCGGCAGACCTCGGGCGGGGCGACGAACATCGGCACCACCGCTTCCGAGAGCAGCGCGTCCTCGGCCTCGGTGAGGAGGGCGAGCACTGCGCGGTCGAGCACCGCCTGGCCGGTGGCGGGGCGGGCGAGGCGGCGGGCGGGGTCAGGGTCGTAGCGCGGGTCGTGGCGCGGCGACAGCGGCGCGGTGGCGCTGTCCACCCGCGCCCAGCCGCGCACGCCGTCGCCGGCCTGCATCCAGCCCTGCTTGACCTCGCGCCCGGCGGCGTCGCGGCGCAGGCGGCGGATGACGAGGCCGGCGGACTCGACCCGTGCCGGGTCGATGCGCGGCAGGCCCGGCGTGTCGCAGCGCGCCTCCAGCAGGGCGAGATGGAACTGGCGCTGGATGGGCTGGAACAGCTTCAGCAGCGGGCGGCCCTCGGCGGCCTGGCGCAGCTGCTCGTGCAGCGCGTCGGTGGATGGCGCGGTCGATGGCGCAGAGGACGGCGCTGCGGACGGCGCGGCGGCGGCGGGCTGCGCGGCGCCGGCGCGGCCGAGGCGGACACGGGCTTCGCGCACGGCGTCGAACAGCGCGCGCGCGCCACGGCGGCCCTTGCGCG
>JANJTU010000352.1 GCA_024710965.1 Thauera sp.
AAACCGGTGGACGCGGTGCGGCGGGTGCGCTCAGGCGGTGAACCAGTGTTCACGCGCCTTCATGATCAGCGCCTTGGCCGCCTCGTCGTCGAGGCCGGTCATCTCGGTGAGCTCGTCGACCGCGAGGTCGGCGAGGTCGTCACGGGTACGGACACCCTTCTGGGCCAGCTTGGCGGCCAGGGACTTCTCCATGCCGTCGAGGTTGAGCAGGTCGTCGGAGACGTTCTCCAGCTGCTCTTCGGTGACGATCGCCTCGGTCAGCAGCACGTTGCGCGCGCGATTGCGCAGCTCGTTCACCGTGTCCTCGTCGAAGGCCTCGATCTCCAGCATCTCGGCCAGCGGCACATAGGCAATCTCTTCGAGCGAGGAGAAACCCTCGTCGATCAGGATGTCGGCGACCTCTTCGTCGACATCCAGCTTTTCCATGAACAGGGCGCGCAGGCTCTGCTGTTCCAGGGCGGTCTTCTCGGCCGACTCTTCCTCGCTCATCAGGTTGATCGTCCACCCGGTGAGCTCGGAGGCGAGCTTCACGTTCTGGCCGTTGCGGCCGATGGCGATGGCGAGGTTGTTCTCATCCACCACCACATCCATCGCGTGAGACTCCTCGTCGACAACGATCGAGACCACTTCAGCCGGCTGCAGCGCGGCGACGACGAATTGCGCCGGATCGGCCGCCCAGACGATGATGTCGATCTGCTCACCGCCGATCTCGTTGCGCACCGCGGTGACGCGCGAACCACGCAGGCCGACGCAGGTGCCGATCGGGTCGATGCGCTGGTCGTTCGACTTCACCGCGATCTTGGCGCGCAGGCCGGGGTCGCGGGCGCAGGCCTTGATCTCGAGCAGGCCGTCCTCGATCTCGGGCACCTCGAGCTCGAACAGCTTCATCAGGAACTCGGGCGCGGTGCGCGACAGGATCAGCTGCGGACCGCGGGCGCCGCGGTCGATCTTGAGCAGATAGGCCTTGACCCGGTCGCCCACGCGCAGGTTCTCGCGCGGGATCTGCTGGTCGCGCGGCAGCACCGCTTCCATGCGGCCGACCTCGATGATCGCGCTGCCGCGCTCCATGCGCTTGATCGAGCCGGAGACAAGGAACTCCTTGCGCTCGAGAAAGTCGTTGAGCACCTGCTCGCGCTCGGCGTCGCGAATCTTCTGCAGGATGACCTGCTTGGCGGCCTGGGCACCGATGCGGCCGAAGTCGATCGGCTCCAGCGGCTCCTGGATGTACTCGCCGAGCTGGATCTCGGGATTGATCTCGCGCGCATCGATGATGCCCATCTCGGCCTCATCATTGGTCACTTCCTCGTCGGGCATGACCACCCAGCGCCGGTAGGCGGCGTGGTCGCCCGTTTCGCGGTCGATCTCGACCTCGACGTCGGCGTCGTCGTGAATGCGCTTCTTGGTCGCGGAGGCCAGCGCGGACTCGAGCGCGGCAAAAACGATGTCCTTGGCGACGTTCTTCTCGCGCGCCAGTGCATCAACAAGCAGCAGGATCTCGCGGCTCATTTCAGGAAAACCTCCACATCCACAGTCTCAGAATTTGGGTACAAGGCGTGCCTTTTCGATGTCGTCGAAGGGGAAGAGCATTTCGCCCTTGTCGGTGGCGAGCACCACGGAGCCATCACGCACCCCTTCGAGCACGCCGACGAAATTGCGTTGATTGTTGAGCGGCAGCGACAGCCGCAGCTGCACCTCGCTGCCCGCAAAGCGTTCGAAGTCGGCCAGTTTCTTCAGCGGGCGATCGAGCCCCGGCGAGGACACCTCGAGGCGGTCGTAATCGACGTTCTCGACCTCGAACACGCGCTGCAACTGGTTGCTCACAGTTGCACAGTCGTCCACGGTGATGCCGCGCTCGATATCGAGGAACACGCGCAGCAGACGGCCCTTGGGAGAAAACTCGATGTCCACGAGTTCATAGCCGAGGCCGGTGACCACCTGTTCGATCAGATTCTCGATTCCTGCACGCATGCGCTCAATCCACGCTCAAAAAGACACGCCACAAATAAAAAATGGGCGAAACGCCCATCAAACAATTGTTCCTGCCGACGATACACCGCTGGTCACAACCGGATGACAGACAGGCAGCGAAACCGCCCGCAGACGGGGCCGCCTCGAAAACCATCCATCAAAGCCGCGAGATTATAGCTGCAAAACCGATAGCCGGGCAAACCAGTGCAATGCACTGGTCCGGCCCGGCTGCAGTCGCCGCGGCGACGTATCAGCGGCTTCTCGGCGTGGTGTGATGCATCTTCGGCGGGCGCTTGGCCCGCGCGTCGACCTGGCGCTGCGGCACCGGCACGCCGGCAAGCTTGCAGGCGTCGGCCTCGGCCATCTCCATCCACATGCCACGCTTGAGGCGGGCCGGCAGTTCCACCGGACCATAGCGCACGCGCATCAGCCGGCTCACCGTCAGGCCGACAGCCTCGAACATGCGCCGCACCTCGCGGTTGCGCCCTTCCGAGAGCGTCACGCGGTACCAGTGGTTCGCCCCCTCGCCGCCTTCGTCGTGCAGGGTGTTGAAGCGCGCCGGACCGTCCTCGAGCTGGATGCCCTCGGTGAGCGACTTCGCCTGCTCCTCGGTGAGTTCGCCGAGCAGACGCACCGCGTACTCGCGGTCGAGTTCGTACCGCGGGTGCATCAGCCGGTTGGCCAGATCGCCGTCATTGGTGAACAGCAGCAGCCCGGAAGTGTTGAAATCCAGCCGCCCCACCGCAAGCCAGCGCCCCTTGCGCAGCACCGGCAAGCGCTCGAACACCGTGGGACGCCCTTCCGGGTCGTCGCGCGACACGATCTCGCCCTCGGGCTTGTGGTAGATCAGCACGCGCGGCGTCCGCACCGTGAAGCGCAGCGGGATGAGCTTGCCGTTGAGCTTGACGCGGTCGCCCGGGCCGATCTTCTGCCCCAGCGAGGCCGGCAGGCCATTCACCGAAATGCGCCCCGCCACAACCAGCTCCTCGATCTCGCGACGCGAGGCGACTCCGGCCTGCGCCAGCACCTTCTGCAGACGCTCGGGCTCGGTGAAGGTGGCGGGCGCCTGCTGCGCCGCGCCGGGCCGGCCCGTCCGCGGGCCGCGCGCCGCCCGCTCGCCGCGCTCCGGGCGCCCAAGGGCGGACTGATGCGCATCCGGCCGCGTGGCCGGATTGCCGCCGCCCCCGGGGCGGCCGGCGCGCGGCGCACGCGGCCCGCGCGGGTCGGCATTGAGGTGGGCATCGGGGCTGCGCGGCTGGGCATCCTCGTCGGCCTGCGCGTCGCCGCGACGGGGACGGCGCGCCTGCTCGGGCCGATCGAGAATCTCGATGGCGTCAGATTTCTTCTTCAGGGGCGGCCGCAGCGGCCCCTTCGATTTGCGAGGTGTCGACAAGATCCATGATTCCGTAAAAAACGAGTTTTCGCGGGGTTGATCGAGCATGATCGAGCATGACGAGACACTGGAAGCATCAAGCAAAATCAAGCCAAAACATCAACTTACCCTGCAAAGCTCCTGCGCTAGTGGTTGATCGAGCATGATCGAGCCCGCTAAAATCCGCGTACACTGCGCGTACACAACCGAGAACAGCATGCCCCGCGTCAACCTCACGGCCGATCTGATCCGCAGGTTTTCCTGCCCGCCCGACAAGCCTCAAGCCTTTCTGCGCGACTCTGGCGCCCCCGGTCTCGGCGTGCGAGCGACCCAGGGCGCCAAGGTGTTCATCTTCCAAAGCAAACTAGCAGACGGCCGCACTGTCCGCACCACGATCGGCGACGTGCGGACCTACGGGATTGACGATGCCCGCCGGGAGACCCGGCGCCTTCAGATCATGGTGGATCAAGGGCTAGACCCGCGCGAGGAACGGAGAGCACTCATCGAGGCCAGCGCATCGAAGCGCGAGCAGGTCCGCCTGGAACAGACGCCCGCGCTGCAGGCGTGGGCGGATTATATCGAAGCCCGGCGCCACCATTGGGGAGAAACTTACATCCAGCAGCACGAAGACGCAGCCAAGGCCGGCGGCGAGCCCCGCACCCGAGGCGCAGCCGGGGTCACAGAGCCGGGCATCCTGCGCGGCCTTCTGGCGCAACCATTGGCCCATATCGACGCCGCTGCGGTACAGCACTGGCTGAAGAGCGAAGCAGCCCGCCGCCCCACCCGCGCCCGATCTGCCTTCGCCATCCTGCGCGCGTTCTTCAACTGGTGCGCCGATCACCCCCGGTACGGCGCACTCACCAAGGCCGGCGCCTGCACAGCGCGCCCCGTGCGGCAGGAATTGCCCAAGAAGAACGCACGCAAGGACGCACTACGGCGCGAGCAGCTTCCCGCTTGGTTCGCCGCCGTGCGGAACGTGCGCAGTCCGGTCGCAGCGGCCTACTTCCAGGCGCTGCTACTGACTGGCGCCCGCCCCGGCGAGCTCGCCTCGCTCAAGTGGGATGACGTCGACTTCCAATGGCGAAGCCTCACCATCCGCGACAAGGTTGAAGGCGAACGCACGATCCCGATGACGCCCTACGTCGCCGCCCTGCTGCACAAGCTCAAGACGATCAACGAGGCGCCGCCGACCGTGCGCCAGCTGCGCGCCCAAGCCAAGGCCATTGCCGACACCAGCGCCCCGGCCCCGTCCTGCAAGCCCTCGGCGTGGGTCTTCGCGTCTTCCTCATCGGCTACCGGCCGGCGGGCAAACCCTGTGCTCACGCACAAACGCGCCTGCGCCGCTGCCGGCCTGGACGACATCACCCTTCACGGGCTGCGCCGCAGCTTCGGCTCACTGGCCGAATGGACAGAGACACCCGCCGGTGTCGTCGCGCAGATCATGGGGCACAAGCCCAGCGCCACCGCGGAGAAACACTACCGCGTTCGGCCGCTCGACTTGCTTCGCATGTGGCACACCAAGCTTGAAGCCTGGATTCTGGAACAGGCAGGTGTCGAACAGCCGGCCGAAGCCCAAGCCGTCCCCGCCCTGCGTGTCGTTGAGAGCGCATAACTTGCTACCATTTCGGTAACTTGCTAGAGTCCAATCGATGCACATCATTGCCCTTCGCACCCTGCGCGAGTTCTGGGAACGCTACCCCCAGGCCGAAGCCCCATTGAAGGGCTGGTATGCGGAAGCGAGCCGAGCCGACTGGCGAACCCCAGCCGACATCAAGGCCGCCCACCGCAATGCCAGCTTTCTGGCGAACAACCGCGTGGTCTTCAACATCAAGGGCAACGATTACCGGCTCGTGGTGGCCGTGCGATACAGCTCCACCACGATGTTCATACGGTTCGTCGGCACGCATGCCGAGTACGACCGGATCAACGCCGAGACGATCTAGGAGCGCCACATGGACCTGAAACCGATTCGCACCGAAGCCGAGCATGCCGAGGCCCTCGCCGACATCGAACGCCTGTGGGATGCCCCCGAGGGCAGCCCCGAAGCCGACCGCCTGGAGGTGCTCGCCATGCTGGTGGAAGCCTACGAGAAAGCGCACTTCCCCATCCCGGCGCCCGACCCGGTGTCCTTCCTGGAATACGTCATGGATGCACGCGGACTGACGCGCAAGGACATGGAGCCGTACATCGGCCCCCGCGGCCGCGTGGCCGACATCCTCAACCGCACCCGCCCGCTGTCGGTCGCGATGATCCGCCGCCTGTGCGCCGGGCTGAACCTGCCGGCCGACGTGCTGATCCAGCCCTACCCCCTGCGGGAGGCGGAAACCGCCTGAGCAGTGAACCGAGCATGCCACGCCTACCTCGACGGGGGAAAACCGGGGGCTCCTTCACCCGGCTGGCGCGGCACCCAAACGAAGGACGGCGCGAAGGAGCGCGACGAGTGGAACTTCCTCCGGCATTTCCTCGGTATCCAGAAGGCCAAGGTTACTCGGGCGAACTTGTGGCCGCGCACGTCATTGCGCGGGCTATCTACCGTGAAGCGACGGGCTGCGACTTGAATCTGATGGAACTTGCCTTTGTCATCCGAAACAGCATTGCGGACCCGGACATCCTGGCCGCGGCGCTCGATGGCGGCGGGGCAGATGATCCCACGATCAAGGCTGCACTCGCTATCAGCCCAGCCCCCGACGAAGAGAGCATCGTCTTCGCACATTACGAGGTCAACACATGGCTGGACGCCATCATCAAGGCCGCTGAAGACGAGAAATGGCCTCTGTTCGACCTGCGAACCCTCGCCCCCCGCGACACCAGTGCGGCATCAGAGCGCGGATTTGTGCTCGAAGAATGTCGCGTCCTGGAATGGCTGGAACGGGCAGCCCCATTCGGCCTTGCGGGAAGGGTGAGACGCGCCCTGGCAGACGTCGCCGACAGGGGCATGCAAAGCGCCACCAACGACCCCTCGTACGCCGCCACAGGGAACAAGAAGGACCGCGCGTTGAAACGCTATTGGGAACTCAGGGACGACCCCGCGAATGTGAGGAGAAGTGACCACGACCTCCACAAGCAAGCAGGCGCCGAGGTTGGATGTGATCACAGCTACGTCCGCAAGGCAGTCGCTGAAGACAACAAGCGCGCCAAGTCCCAGAAAGCGCGCTAACGCCTTACCGGACACTAGCAGGACGCGCCGATTCGGGCCGACGGCGGCATGCGTGGTTTCTTCTCTCCCCCTCAAGACGTGAGGACGCTGGTTAGGACGAGGCATTAGGACAAAGTTAGGACTATTGGGATTGTTAGGACTTTTGGCCATAGAACCCGCGCCATTACTGGACCTACGAATCCCATATTGCATTAGGACAGAAGTCCTAACATAACATTCGAGTCGCCATCAACACACAGAGGCGACACGATGCAGCACCAGCAACAGCCAGCCACTAGCGCCACAGTCACCACCGTCCCCGCCGCCGATGTGGCGGCCTACACGCTGACTGCCGAGCAATTCGCCACGCTCAACGGCATCAAGCGCAAGAGCCTCGAAGCGCGGGTTTCTCGCACCGGCTCCTACTTCGGTGTGCGCCCCCTGAAGTTGGCCAACCGCCGGACCCTGTGGCCCGCCACGGCGGTCACCGCCTGAGCCGCGCATCGTGACCCCGGCCACCCCCCCCGATCGTGCCCGCATCGCCGAGCACCTGGAGCGCCTGCGCGCCACGGTGCAGGGCGAGCGCTCGCCGCTGGGGCGGGAATGGAACCACGGCATGACCCGGCGCGAGCGCGCGTTCTGGGCACGCGCCGCCGGCCTTGGCCCGACCGATTCCCGCGCCCAGGCCTGCCGTGAATGGGCAGCCGTGGAGCCGACCGCACAGGCCGCCATCCGCATGGCCCTGAGCCGCGCCGCGGCGCGCGCCGCCTGTCTGCTCGACCAGGACGCGCCCCATGCTTGACGCGGACGATCTGCGCTTCCTGGAAGAACGCATCGCCCCTTTGCCGGCCAGCTGGGCGCAGAGCATCGCGCGCAAGTACAGCGCCGGCATGGCCGCAGCCCTCGCGCTGCCGGCGGGCACCGGCCGCCAATCCGAAGCCCAGCGGCAACAGAACCTGTGGCTGAGCCAAATCACCGCCCGCGCGGCCCAAGCATGGATCCCGCCCGGCGCAACAGACGCCGACATCCGCGAGCTTGCCAGCGAGAAGGCGCGCGAGTTCTGGCGCCTCGCCGAAGTGGCACACGACCCCGCCACCCTTCGCGCCCGCATGACCGCCCGCTGCGAACGGCTTGGGATCGCGCCGCCTGGCGAAACCATCGCCGACATGCCGGCGATTCGTCGCATGACCGACGAAGGCTGGTGGCGCCGCAAGATTCGCCGCACCCAGGGCGTGCTGATCGAGGAAATCGCCATCGCCCTTGGTTACGTGCATCGCCGCCGGCAGACCTACTGCAGCGACGAAACCGTCAGGCGCCGCCGCGCCCAGGTCCGCCGCAATGCGCTGATGCTCGAAGCCATCGAGCTCGAGAACCAGCACGGCTACATCGCGACCGTGGCCGAACTCGCCGCCCGATCGGTATCGAACCCGCGCATCAAGCATGCGGAATTCATGACGCGGACGAGCGGCTTCGAGAGCCTTGGCCTAAGCATGGGCTACCTCGCTTTTTTCGGCACCCTGACCTGCCCAAGCCGGTTCCATGCCGTATTGGAGAGTGGCCGCCGCAACCCGAAACACGACGGCTCGACCCCGCGCGACGCGCAGCGCCACCTCGTCACGTCGTGGGCCAAGTGCCGCGCCGCGCTGCACAGGCGCCA
>JANJTU010000356.1 GCA_024710965.1 Thauera sp.
ATCGCCGACAGCATCTGCACCAGCTCGTAGTCGCCCGGCACCGGCGTGCCGAAGGCCGCGCGCCCGATCACGCTCGCCACCGACATCACCGCCTCGATGCAGAACATCACCCCGGCCAGCACCGCCATCGCGGCGCAGGCCCATTCGATACTCTTGCCGATCGGCCCGCTGACGGGCGCGAGCGGCTGTTGCACAGCCTCAGCCATGACAGACTCCTTGAACCTTGTACTGAGTCGCGGTACCGGCGCGCCCCGCAGCGGACGCGGCCGGCGCGGAGACTGCCTTACTTGGAATACTGGCTGACGAGCGCGGCGGCCTCGTCGTGCAGCTTCTGACCGTCGACGCCCTTGGCGGAGATTTCCTTGATCCACTCCTCGGCCACCGGCTTGGCTGCCGCCTGCCACTTCGCGATCTCGTCGGCCGGGATCTGGTACACGGTGTTGCCGCGCGCCACGGTCGCCTCACGGCCCCCCGCATCCGCGCCCATGAACTGCGCCGACACCCAGGCCGAAGTCTCGCGCCCGCTGTTGGCGTCGATGACCTTCTTCAGCTCGGGCGGCAGGCTGTCGTACTTCTTCTGGTTCATGACGAAGATCATCGTCGCGGTGGTCATCGCATACTCGCCACCGGCTTCGGCATGGAACTTCGTCAGCTCGTGGGTCTTCGTCGCCGGCACCACTTCCCACGGGATCAGCGCGCCGTCGATGACGCCCTTCGACAGGCTCTCGGCCATCTGCGGCACCGGCATGCCGACCGGGGTGGCGCCGAGGGAGGCGAGCAGCTTCGTCCCCAGGCGCGAGGGCGCGCGCACCTTGACGCCCTTGAGGTCGTCGAGCGTCTTCACCTGCTTGTCGCGGAAGTGCAGCACGTTGGGGCCGTTGACCCAGGTCGCGAGCGGCTTCAGGCCGGCGAACTCCTTCATCGAATGGGCCTGGACGAAGTCCCACATCGCGCGCGAGGAGGCCTCGTGCGTGGTGGTGAAGAAGGGCAGCTCGAACACTTCCGACGTCGGGAAGCGGCCCGGGGTGTAGCCGGGCAGCGTCCACACGATGTCGGCGACGCCGTCGCGCACCTGATTCAGCAGTTGCGGCGGCGTGCCGCCGAGCTGCATCGCGGGGTAGATCTGGCACTTCAGCTTGCCCTGCGACTCGGCGGCGATCTTGTCGCACCAGGGAGTGATGAACTTCGTATGCGCTGGCGAGACCGGCGGCAGGAAATGGGCGACCTTGAGCACGACTTCCTGGGCCTGGGCGACGGCGGGGATCACGGACGCGGCGGCAAGGCCGAGCAGCAGGCTACGAACTTTCATCATTTTGTCTCCGGGTGGGCTGTGGTTTGAGGACGGGCGCGATGCTGGCGCCAACGCGCACGTCCAGGGTGGAGAGAGTCTGACGCTTCCGGCATGAGGGCAAAAGTCGGAACAACCACTAACAGGTATACAAACATGCGATAACAGATCGGGCGCTATCGGTATATCTTTTCCCTCGCCGACCGTGTCCTCCTTCAAGGATGGCATACCCGCCTCACAACGCCACCACCACCGTGCAACGGCCTCGGCTGGCGCCGGAACGACAACGCCGGCCGACCGCATCACGCGGTCGACCGGCGTCCATGATCCGGCGCAGCAGGCGTCAGGCGCCCATGCGCAGCAGGGCCCCTTTCAGTCCTCGCAGCCCATCACCAGCAGGCCCGCGGCGGTGTTCGAGATCGGGATGTGGTAGTTCGAATGCACCCGGCTCACCTTGCCCGGCAGCGCAGCCCGCGCCGCGACCCACATCAGCAACTCGACGCCCTGGGTGCCGGTCTGCTCGACGATCTCCTCGTTGGAATACTGCGTCACCCACTCCGGGTCGTCGATGAGGCTGTCCATGAAGGCCTTGTCGAACGCCGGATTGACGAAGCCGGCACGCTCGCCATCGAGCTGGTGCGACAGCCCGCCGGTGCCGATGAGGACCACGCGCAGATCCTTGTCCCACGACGCGATCGCCTCGCCGAGCGCCTGGCCGAGCTTGAAGCAGCGCTTGGCCGAGGGCAGCGGATACTGCACGGTGTTGATGCACACCGGCACCGTCGGCAGCGGGCATTGCTCGGCATGCGGCCACAGCAGCTTCAGCGGCAGCGAGAAGGCGTGGTCGACGAGCATCTCCTGGCAGGTGGTGAGATCGAACTCCTTCGCCACCAGCTCGTTGATGACATGCCAGGACAGCTCGGGGAGGCCCTTCACCGGCGGCAGGGTCGGAATGCCCCAGCCCTCGTCGGCGTTGTGGTATTCGGGCGCCGCGCCGACGGCGAAGGTCGGCATCTTGTCGAGGAAGAAGTTCAGCCCGTGGTCGTTGTAGATGACGACGGCGACGTCGGGCTTGACCTTGTCGAGCCAGGCATGCACCGGCGGGAAGCCGTCGAAGAAGGGCTTCCAGTACGGCTCGTCCTGCAGCTTGCCGGCGATGGCGCGGCCGATGGCCGGCACGTGCGAAGTGTTGATGGCGCCTACGATCTTGGCCATGTGTCGGTTTCCTTCCTCAGATGCCTTTGCCTGCGGCCACCAGCATGGCCTTGAATTCGTCCTTGCTCATGCCCGTCTGCGCCGCACCCAGGTCCTGCACGTCCAGCCCGAGGATGCCGGCGAACTTGGCGAGGTAATAGACGTTGCCGCCGGCGGCGAGCAGGCCGAGCACGTTGCGTGTGCGAATCGCCGCGTACTGCGCGTCGTTGAGGCCATACTTGCGGCAGTAGGCGTCCTCGTCGGCGCGGAAGGCCTCGCGGTTCTCCGCGCTGTTGAAGGAAAAGCACATCTTGTTCAGCGCATAGCCCTTCTGCGCCAGCTCGCTGTCGAACACCCGCGTGCCGGGAATGTCGAGCCTGGGGGCACTGCCACTCATCCGGATCTCCTCGTTGTCGTTGTGGAAATGGCAGTATTGCGCGTCGCACACCCCGGATAAACGCCTTAACACTCATCAAATTCATGAGCGATTTCGATTATTCCCACCTCGATGGCCGCCTGCTGCAGCTGCTGATCGCGGTCGTCGAGGAGGGCTCGATTACCCGCGCCGCCGAGCGTCTCGGCGTCACCCAGTCGGCGGTGTCGCACCTGCTCGGCAAGCTGCGCGCGATCGTCGGCGACCCGCTCGTGGTCAAGGCCGGCCGCGGCATCGTCGCCACCGCGCGCGCCGAAGCGCTGGCGAAGTCGGCGCGCGTGCTGCTCGACGACATGCGCCGCTTCGCGACCTCGGCCGAGTTCGACCCCGCCGCCCTGCGCGCCACCTTCACCATCGCCGCCAACGACTTCCAGCGCGACCTGCTGCTGCCGCGCCTGTTCGCCCGCCTGCGCGAGCGCGCGCCGGGCGTGGCGCTGCGCGTGATCCCGTCCGACATCCCGGACGCCGAGATGCTGCGCGAGGAGCGCTGCCAGCTGGTGATCTCGCCGCGCCCGCCCGACGCCGGCGACATCCTGCACAAGCGCCTGTTCGAGGACCGCTACCGCGTGTTCTACGACGCCAGCCAGCGCGCCGCGCCGCGCACGCTGGCGGACTACGTCGCCGCCGACCACGTCACCGTGCTGTACATGCCGCGGCGCGCGCTCGACCTCGACGACGAGCTCGCCGCGCGCGGCATCCGCCGCCGCTTCGCGGTCATGGTGCCGGGCTTCGCCGCCGTGCCGGCCTTCATCCGCGGCAGCGCCCTGCTCGCCACCGCGCCCGGCCTGCTCGCCGAGGGCGCGATGCGCGGCCTGGCGCACTGCGCCCCGCCCTTCGACGCGGCGAGCATGCCGATGTACATGATCTGGCATCTGCGCAACCGCCACGACCCGGCGCACAGCTGGCTGCGCAGCGAGCTGGAGCAGATCGCGCCGTAGACGCACGCGGGCCCCGCCCGGACACGCAGCCGCCGCTGCGCCCGGCACGGGGCCCGAATTGCGGCCTCATCGGCGGGCGTTGTCGGCGGCCGTCGGCGACGACCGCGACAGCGCCGGGATCGGTCAGGCCTGCTTCGCCGCCTGCACCGCCGACACCGCAGCGCGCAGCGCGAGCAGGTAGCTGTCGACGCCGAAGCCGCAGATCTGGCCCTTGACGATCTCGGCGAACACCGACAGGTGGCGGAAGGGCTCGCGCGCGTGGATGTTCGACATGTGCAGCTCGACGATCGGGCAGGTCAGGATCGCCAGTGCGTCGCGGATGCCATAGCTGTAGTGGGTCCACGCGCCGGCGTTGATCAGCACCGCGTCCACGTTGTCGAGGAAGCCCTGGTGGATGCGCTCGCACATCTCGCCTTCGCTGTTGGTCTGGAAGCTCTCGACCTCCGCGCCCAGTTCCTTGCCCAGCGCCTGCAGTTGGGCGTCGATCTCGGCCAGCGTGATCGTGCCGTACTGCACCGGGTCGCGCTTGCCGAACATGTTGTGATTGATGCCGTGGAGCATGAGGACTTTCATCGCGTGCCTTCCGTGTCAGGGGTGGGTGGTGTGAGGAGTGTTCAGTGCGGCGCGGTGTCGACGACCGCGCCGGTCCGCGCCGCTTCGGCGATCGCTTCGGTGATGCGCAGGTTGGCCAGGCCGTCGCGCGCGCTGACCAACGGCGGGGCCTCGCCGCGGATCATAGCGCCGAAATGTTCGATCTGATGGCGCAGCGGATCCTCGCGCACCAGGCCGACCACGCCCACCTCGAAGGGCTTCCACCACGAGCGATCTTCCTCGCGCGGGTAGGTCTTCAGCCGCATCGTCGGCACCGCCAGGCTGCCGTGCGTGCCGGCGATGACGTAGCAGTCCTCGTCGGCGTAGCTCGGATAGGCCAGGTTCTCCTGCGCGGTCTGCTCCCAGCTGCGCGCGCAGGCGGCGGTATCCGAGAGCATGAAGCTGCCGAGCGCGCCGCTGGCGAAGCGCAGGTTGATCGCCACCGTGTCCTCGACCGCGAAGCCGCGCGCGGCGTGCGAGGCGAAGGCCTGCACGGCGACGATCTCGCCGCACAGCAGGCGCAGGTTGTGCACCTCGTGGATCATGTTGAGCAGGATCGGCCCCGCGCCGGCCTCGCGCCGCCACGGCGCAGCGGCAAAGTATTGATCGGGCTTGAAGAAGGTCGCGCTGCCCATGACCGCGACGAGCCGGCCGAGCACGCCCTGCGCCACCACCTGGCGCGCTTTGGCCATGATCGGGCTGTGCGCGCGATGATGGCCGATCAGCAGCTGCGCGCCGCTCTCGTCCACCGCCTTCACCAGCGCCTCGGCTTCGGCCACCGTCGGCGCGATCGGCTTTTCCAGCAGCGTCGGCAGGCCGGCCTCGATGCACTGCAGCGCCTGTGCGACGTGCAGCGGGTTCGGCGTGGCAAGGACGACGCCGTCGGGGCGGTCGCGCGCGATCAGCTCGTCGAGCGAGCGGTACAGCGGCACGCCGGCCTTGGCCGCGTTTGCGGCCGCCGCCGGTGCCGGGTCGACCACCGCCGCCAGCGTGCAGCTCGGGCTCGCCTGGGTCACGCCGATGTGCGCCTGGCCGATGTAGCCGGCCCCGGCGACCGCAATCCTGAGCTTTTCCATGTAAGGCTCCTGTTCCTGTACAGATCCGAAGCGGCCGCCTCTCGGCGGGTCGCTCACCTCGTCGAGGCGTGGAACGGAACGATACTTAGCTTCTACCGGATGATAATCTGCGAATCCGTGACTTCATTTTCAACCAATCGTGAACAATGACTGGGACCTGGCCGATCTGCGCATCTTCTGCAGCGTGGCCCGCCGTTCGAGCTTCGTCGCCGCCGCGACCGAGCTCGGCATTTCCACCGCCTATGTCAGCAAGCGCATCGCCGGGCTGGAGCAGGCGCTCGGCGTGCGCCTGTTCCACCGCACCACGCGCCGGGTGCACATCAGCGACGAGGGCGAGACCGCCTACCTGTGGGCGCGCAAGGTGCTCGAAGCGGCCGACGACATGCGCCGCGAGCTGTCGCGCGCCAAGGAGGCGCCGGCCGGCCCGCTGCGCATCAGCACCAGCCTGCGCCTCGGGCGCAACCACGTCTCGCACATCCTCGCCGAGCTCGAGCGGCGCTACCCGGCGCTGGAGATCTGGCTGGAGCTGGTGGACCGCCGCATCGACCTGATCGGCGAAGGCTTCGACGTCGACATCCGCGTCGGCGAAGTCGCCGAGCCCCACCTCGTCGCCCACCGCATCGCGCCGAGCGCGCGCATCCTGTGCGCCGCGCCCGCCTACCTGCAGCGGCGCGGACGGCCGAAGACGCTGGCCGAGCTCGCCCACCACGACTGCCTGCTGTTCCGCGACCGCGACCAGCCCTTCGGCGTCTGGCGCATGGAAGGCCCCCACGGCGCCGAAGCGGTCAAGGTGACCGGGCCGATGGGCTCCAACCACAGCGACGCGGTGCGCAACTGGGCGCTCGACGGCCAGGGCATCATCCTGCTGTCGGGCTGGGACATCGCCGAGGAGCTGCGCGCCGGCCGCATCGAGCGCGTGCTGCCCGACTACCGCCAGCCGGCCGACATCTGGGCGGTGACGCCGGCGCGGCTCGCCAGTTCGGCCAGGCTTCGTCTGTGCGTCGAGTTCCTGATCGAGCAGCTGCGCGGCGGGCGCTGGGCGCTCGACACTTCGGTCGGCTGACGGCCGGCGCCAGGCAAACGGGGGATGCGGCCGTGCCGCCGCACCCCCCGTTCGTCCTCAGCGCGCGAAGCCGCTGCCCGGTATGCCGCGCTTACTTGCGCAGCTTGGCCAGCTCGGCGTTGATCGCGTCGACCGTCTCCTGTCCCGCGGCGGCGGCGTGCTGGGCGATCACCGGCTTCATCTTCTCGCGCAGCTTGGCCACCTCCGCTTCCGGCAGCTCGGTCACCTGCATGCCGCCCTTCTTGAGCAGCTCGAGCGCCTCGTTTTCCTTCTGGCGCGAGACTTCGCGCTGGTACTTGCCGGCCTCGAGCGCGGCCTCGGCGAACAGCTTCTTCTCCGCGTCACTGAAGCCGTCCCAGGTCTTCTTGCTGATGATCACCGACTGCGGGTTATAGACGTGGCGGGTCAGCGCGAGGTGCTTCTGCACTTCGTCGAGCTTGTTCGCCTGGATCACGGTGACCGGGTTCTCCTGACCATCGACCGCCTTCTGCTCGAGCGCGGTGTAGACCTCCGGCCAGGCCAGCGGCACCGGGTTGGCGCCGAGCGCCTTCACCCAGTCGAGGTTGATCGGGTTCGGGATCACGCGCAGCTTCAGGCCGGCGATGTCCTCGACCTTGGTGATCGGACGCACGCCGTTGGTGATGTTGCGGAAGCCCAGCTCCCAGTAGGCCAGGCCGACGATGCCCTTGTCCTCGAGCTTCTTGTGCAGGCCCTGGCCGAAGGGGCCGTCGACGATCGTGTCGGCTTCCTGCGCGTTGCCGAACAGGAAGGGGAAGTCGTAGATCGCCATCTCCTTCACGTGCGAGGCGAGGATGCCCGAGTTCAGGATGGTCATGTCCACCGTGCCGCCCTGCACCGAGGACACCGTCTGCTGGTCGCCGCCGAGCACGCCGCCGGCGAAGATCTTGATCTTGATCTTGTCGCCGCTGCCCTTGGACACCAGCTCGGCGAACTTCTGCGCGCCCATCTCGGCCGGGTGGCCCTTCGGGTTCTGCAGGCCCAGCTTCAGCGTGCGCTCGGAAAAGTCCTGCGCATAGGCGCTGGTGCCGAGGCTGATCGCGGCCACGGCGGCGAGGACGGTCTTCATCATCAGACGACGCTTCATGAGAGGTCTCCTAATTCTTCTGGATGGCAGCATGCGAATTCGACGATGCAGGGTGCGGCATGCCGGTCACACTCCACAGCTTGTACGAGCGCAGGACGCCGGTGCCCGTCGCGCGGGGCACACAGGACGATACCTGCATTGCGCCAATTTATGCCCCTTGGCCCGGCTCCGATAGCAGCGCCGGGTTCATGTGTTCGCATGGCGCACAATTTCATCTTGCGTGGCAAAGACTCTGCGCCAGGTCAAGGTTCCGGATCAGTCTCCTTCCTTCCCGTATGCGGGGTGGGATGGCGGGCTGCTGCTCACAGCAAGGGCACGGTCAGTCTTTCGATCAGCGACCGGGTGTCGGGGCGCACGCCCCGCCACCAGGCGAAGGCTTCGGCGGCCTGCTCGACAAGCATGCCGACGCCGTCAGCAAGGCGCTTCGCGCCGGCGCCCTGCGCCAGGCGCAGGAAGGGCGTCAGCCCCTTGCCGTAAGCGAGTTCATAGGCCAGCGCGTCAGGCGAAAAGACCTCCACCGGCACCGGTGGCAGTTGCCCGTACAGGCTGGCCGAGGTCGCGTTCAGCACGATGTCGAAACGCTCGCCGGCCAAGTCACCATAGCCCACGGTAGCGAGGCCGGCCGCTCCGGCAAACTGTTCGCCCAGTGCCCGCGCCCGCTCCAGCGTGCGATTGGCGATCACCAGTTCGGCCGGCCCGCTGTCGAGGATCGGCAGCACCGCGCCGCGCGCCGCGCCGCCCGCCCCCAGCATCAGCACGCGCCGGCCCTCGAGGGCGAAACCGAGATTGCGCTGGATGTCGTTCACCAGGCCGACGCCGTCGAAGTTCTCGGCGAACACGCGCTCGCCGTCGAAGCGCATCGCATTGACCGCGCCGGCCAGGCGGGCACGCTCGGAGCGCTCGGTGGCGTAGGCGAAGGCATCGAGCTTGAACGGCGCGGTGACGTTCATGCCGCGCCCGCCCTCGGCACGGAAGGCGTCCACCGCGGCGGCGAAGCCGCCGGCCGGCGCCTCGATCGCGGCATAGACGAGATCCTGTCCGGTTGCTGCGGCGAAGCTGCCGTGGATCAGTGGCGACTTGGTGTGGCTGAGCGGGTTGCCGATCACGGCGTACTTGTCGGTCATCACTCCATCCTCCTTCAGGCGAGGCCGAGTTCGGCGACGGCGGCTTCGGCGTAAAGCACGCCGTCGCGCACCATGGCGTCGATGTCGGTGGCGGCGTAGCCGAGCTCGGTGGCGATCTTGCGGTTGTGCTGGCCCATCAGCGGCGCCGGCACCGTCTGCGTGGTGTCGCAAGCGGAGAAGTGGAACGGCAGATTGGGTAGCTTCACCTTGCCGAGCACCGGGTGCTCCTGCTCGACGACCATGCCGCGCGCCCGGATCTGCGGATCGGCCAGCACTTCGTCGATGCGCTGCACCTTGGCGCAGGGCACGTCCACCGCATCGAGGGCGGCGAGCACCTCGGCCACCGTGCGGCTGGCCACCCAGGCGCGTACCACCGGCAGGATCTCCAGGCGATGCTCGTTGCGCCCCGCCGCGGTGTGAAAGCGCGTGTCGGCGGCGAACGCCGGATTGCCGGTCTGACCGGACACCAGCCCGGCGAAGCGCTTCCAGGCATCGTCGACCTGGGCGGCGATCACGAGATGGCCGTCGGTGGCGGTGAACACGCCGTACAGCGTCGAGGTCGGCAGATCGTGGCCGGTCTGCTGCGGGATCTCCTTGCCGCCCGACAGCGTGTAGCACTGCACGGCGTATTCGTGCATCGACACCAGGCAGTCGTACAGCGCCAGGTCGATATGCTGGCCGCGGCCGGACTTCACGCGCCCGAGCAGCGCGGCGCAGATCGCCGCCACGCCGTGGATGCCGGTATACATGTCACCGAGCGCGATGCGCAGCAGCGGCGGCGCCTCGCCCGGCTCGCCGACCATCGCCATGATGCCGCTCTTGGCCTCGGCGATCAGGCCGAAGCCGGCGCGGTGCGAATCGGGGCCGGTGTGGCCGTAGGCCGACACCGAGCAGTACACGAGGCCGGGGTTGCGCCTGGACAGCTCCTCGTAGCCCAGCCCGAGCTTGGCGAGCGCGCCGGGGCGGTAGTTCTCGACGAAGACGTCGGCGGTGTCGACCAGCTTGTGCATCAACTCGAGGCCGCGGGGGTCCTTCAGGTTGATGCACAGGCCTTCCTTGCCCATGTTCTGCTGCAGGAAGTAGCCGCTCTGGCCCTGGACGAAGTACGGATGCTGGCGACCGGCGTCACCGCCGCCCGGACGCTCGACCTTGATCACTTCGGCGCCGAGGGCGGCGAGACAGCGGCTCAGGTAGGGGCCGGCGAGGAAATGGCTGTAGTCGATGACGCGGATGCCGGCGAGCGGCAGTTGCTGGGTGGCCATGGAGTCGGCTCCTCGATGTAGGGGGTCAGAACGCGCCCGGGCGGCGCGGGATCATCAGGCGGTGCTCGCCGCGCTGCACGACTTCGCCGTGCTGGTTGATCAACTCCGAGGGCAGCACCACGATGCCCCAGCCCGGCTTGCTCTTCGACGCGCGCATCGAGCCGACGCGGAACTTCACGTGCAGGGTGTCGTTGATCTTGATCGGCAACAGGAAGTCCCAGCTCCAGCCAAGCGACATGCCAGGCAGGAAGCGGTACTCGCTCTGCGTCTTCAGGCCGTCGGCGATCGACAGGCCGAACAGCCCGTGCGCCACCCGGGTACCGAAGGGCGTGGTCCTGGCGTAGTCCTCGTCGATGTGCACCGGCGTGAAATCGCCGGTGAGCTCGGCGTAAGCGTTGATGCGCGCTTCGGTGACGGTGTAGGTGGGGCTGACGCACTCATCGCCCTCCTGCGCGTCGTCCCAGTAGCGTTCAGGGGTCTGGAAAGCGATCTTGGGGATGTTCAGCATGGCGCTGTCCTCGATGTCGTCGGTTCAGGCGCGCGGATCGACCGCCAGCACCTCGGCCACGGCGTTGCCGCTGGCCTGGATCAGCTCGACGGCGAGGCCGTCGGGCAGCTGCAGCCAGTTGCGCCCCTGCGGCAGCTCGGTCACCCCCCAGGGCTTCGCCGCCGCCAGCGCCGCGTCGAGGTCCTCGACCATGATGCCGAGGTGGGCGAGCCAGCCGGCGTCGTTGCTGGGCGGGGCCGCGAAGCCGGGGGTGGCCATGAGCTGCAGGCCGCCGATCGTCCAGTACTGGCGCGGGGCCTCGGCCGGGCCGTCGACCTCGCGCACATCCATGCCGAGCACCGCCTTGAAGAAGCGGATGTGCCAGTGGATGTCATGGACGCGGATCGCGACGTGTTCGACGTAGGATCGCTGCGGATGGCTCATGCTCTTGTCTCCTGGATGCTTGTTGGGTTTGCTCAGGCCGCGGCGGCCCGCTGTGCGAGGCGCAGCTCGATGCCCTTGACGCAGGCGATCAGCGCACGGTTGACCGGGGTCGGCACGCCGCAGCGCTCGCCCCAGCGCACGACGGAGCCGTTGATGAAATCGATCTCGGTCCTGGAGCCCTTCTCGATGCTCTGCAGCATCGAGGCCTTGAACTCGGCGGGCAGGCCGGCGGCGGCCATCTCCCAGGCCTGGCGCGGCTCGGCGATCGACAGCTGCACGCCGCCGGCCCGCGCCACCGCGATCGCCTCGGCCACCGCGGCGACCGCGGTCGCCTCCACTTCGGCCAGGCTGTAGAGCCCGCCGTAAGGCAGGCCGGTGATCGCCGACAGGGCGCCGGTGGCGACGTTGATCAGCAGCTTGTCCCACATCGCGCCGACGATGTTCGGGCTCACCGTGGTTTCCAGGCCGGCACGGTTGAAGGCATGGGCGATGGCCTGCACCCGGCCCGACATCGAGCCATCGAGCTCGCCGATCAGGGTGAGCTTGCCGCGCGTGCCGATGGTGACGCGCCCCGGCCCCGTCATGACGCCGCCGACATAGGTCTTGCCCGCGAGCACGCGGCGGCGGCCGACGACTTCGGCGAGGATGTCCTCGTGGCCGAGGCCGTTCTGTAGCGACAGCACCACCGTGTGCTCGCCGATCACTGGCGCCGCAGCCTCGATCGCGGCGGCGGTGTCGAAGGACTTCACCAGCACGATGACGAGGTCCATCGGCGCGAGGCCCGCGCAGCTCGTCGCCGCATGCACCTTCACCGCGCGCTCGACGCCGCCGTCAAGCATGCGCAGGCCGTCGCGCTGCATCGCCTCGATGTGGGCCGCCGAGCGGTTGATCAGCCACACTTCTTCGCCCGCCTCGGTCAGCACGCCGCCGATCGAACACCCCAGCGCACCAGCGCCCAGCACA
Source organism: Thauera sp. (assembly GCA_024710965.1). Lineage (GTDB taxonomy): Bacteria > Pseudomonadota > Gammaproteobacteria > Burkholderiales > Rhodocyclaceae > Thauera. Next base: position 11,969 of record JANJTU010000356.1, read on the forward strand.
CAGATCTTCATGTCGAACTTCTCCCGTCGCCTGTCGCGACATCGGTTGCCTTATCGCGTTGAAGCGAACGATAGGCATCGATCGACCCGCGGTAAATTCAATCCATACAATGAATAGCATTGCGTTTCCAAATATCCACCATCTTGACCTGATCCGCTCGGCACCCCGCCGCGGGTCGATGTGCTCGCCTCGCCGCGGGCATTCCAGCGGTGCAAAATCCCGCACGGACGCTGCGGCTGCGCCCATACTGAATACGTAGCGCGTGCCAGCCGGCATGCGCCCCGCAACCCACGAGCGCAATGGAGGACCTCATGAGCAAGGACATCGAAGGGCTCGAACGCGATGTCGAGACGGCTGTCGATCACGACCCCGCGTCGATCGCCGAACGCGTGCGCGCGATCACGCTGGCGACCCTGGCTGAGGGCCGGCTCGACGCGGCGGCGCTGAAGGAAGTGTCGGCGGCCGTCCTCCGTGGCGCGCAGAAGGGCGTCGCCCGCCCCGGCGCGGAACGCGGCGAGGCGCTGAAGGAGGCCGTGCGCGGCCTGGACGAGGCGCTCGCAGCCGCAGCCCAGGCCACCCAGCTCGCGCTGCAGGAAGCGGCTGGGCGCAGCGGGGAGTTCTCGCGCCAGGAGCTCAAGCGCAGCTTCGACGAGCTCGGCACGCTCGAGGCGGATTTCGTCAACACCCTGGCCGAGGCCGCGCGCAACGCCAGCGGCCACGCCCAGACCACGCTGCGCGAGCTGGCCGAACACGCGCGCACCAGCGGCACCGCGGTCGGCACGGGTGTCGCCGGCGCGGCGGCGCAGTTGGCGCGTGCCTTCGCGGGGCTGGCCCGCGATCAGGTCGAGAGCGGTGCGCAGACGCTGCGCAACGAGGCCGGGCTGCTCGCCGCGCTCGCCTCGGGCCTGCTGCGCGGCATCGCCGACCGCCTGCAACCGCCGGCGGCGGACCCCGCTGCGCCAGAGGAAAAGCGCGACTGATGTTGTGGAAGGCCATCGGCGCGGCGCGTGACCTCGCCCGCGCCCACGAGATCGCCGCGGTGCTGATCCGCTACGGCTTCGGCGACCTCGTGCGCCGCGTCGGCATGAGCGACGCACTCGAGCGTGCCGGCAAGGTGTTGCACTGGCGCCAGCCGGCCGAGTTGGCCCGGCTCGAGCCACCCGCACGCGTGCGCCGCGCGCTCGAGGAGCTCGGCCCGACCTTCGTCAAGCTCGGCCAGATCCTGGCCACCCGCGTGGACCTGTTTCCGCCCGACTGGATCGCCGAGTTCGGCAAGCTGCAGGACGCCGCCCCCGCCGTCCCCTTCGCCGAGCTGCGCGCGCAGCTCGCCGAGGATCTCGGCGAGGCGCCGGAGACGGCCTTCGCCGGGCTCGACACCACGCCGCTCGCCGCGGCCTCGCTCGCCCAGGTGCACCGCGCGCGCCTGGCCGACGGCCGCGCCGTCGTGCTCAAGGTGCGCCGCCCCGGCATCCGCCCCACGGTCGAGGCCGATCTCCACCTGCTTGCCCGGCTGGCCGAGCTGATCGAGGCCGAGGCGCCCGAACTGCGGCGCTACCGCCCGCGCGAGGTCGTGCGCGAGTTCACGCTGTCGCTGCGGCGCGAGATGGATTTCGCCGCCGAATGCCGCAACGCTGCGCGCGTCACCGCCCACTTCGCCGGCGTGCCCTATGTCCTGATCCCGGAAGTGCATTGGCAGTGGTCGGGCGAGCGCGTGAACGTGCAGGAGTACGTCGACGGCATTGCCGGCCACGACCTCGCCGCGGTCGACGCCGCCGGGCTCGACCGCAAGCTGCTCGCCCGCCGCGGCGCCGCGGCGGTGCTGAAGATGATGCTCGAGGACGGCTTCTTCCATGCCGACCCCCACCCCGGCAACGTCTTCTACCTCGCCGGCAACCGCCTCGCCTTCATCGACTTCGGCATGGTGGGCCGCCTCTCCGAGGGGCGCCGCTTCGAGGTCGCCCAGCTGCTCGAAGGCCTGGTCAGCGCCGACGCCGAGGCCGTCGCCGACATCCTGCTTGAGTGGCACGACGACCGCGCCGCCGAGGCGGACCCGGAACGGCTGCGCCACGAGATCGACCGCTTCGTCGACCAGTACAAGGGCGTGCCGCTGGGCCGCCTCGACCTTGGCGCGATGCTCTCCGACCTGTTGATGATCCTGCGCGAGCACGGCGTCGCGCTGCCGCCCGACCTCGCGCTGCTGATCAAGGCCTTCATCACCCTCGAAGGCCTGGGCCGGCAGCTCGATCCCGAGTTCGACATGGCGGCCGAGGCCGCGCCCTTCCTGCGCCGCGTGCTGCTCGCCCACCACGCGCCGGCTGCCGTCGCCCGCCGCAGCTGGCGCAGCCTCACCGCCGCGCTGGCGCTGGCGGGCGACCTGCCGCAAGACCTCGGCCGCCTGCTGCGCGCGGCCCGCCGCGGCCGCCTGCAGCTGCAGGTCGACGTCGTCTCGCTGCGCCGCATCAGCGACCAGCTCGACCGCGCCGCCAGCCGCATGACGATGGGCATCATCACCGCGGCGCTGATCATCGGCTCGGCCATCGTCATCAGCGTCGTGCGCGACCCGGCGCTCGCCGGCCTGCGCACCTTCGGCCTCATCGGCTTTCTCGCCGCCGTGATCGGCGGCCTGTGGGTGCTGGTGTCGATCTGGCGCAGCGGCCGCGGCTAGGAGCGCTGGCGGCCACGGGACGGCGGGCCGCCCGGCTGGCACCGTCCAGCTCGAGCATGCAATCATCCCCGCTTTCGACATTGAGAAAGGCGATGACGGACCCGCACCAAACCGATGCCGCCCTCCTCGAGGTCAAGCTGCTGCGCCTGTTCGACCTGCTCTACAGCACCGCCAGCGTCACGCGTTCAGCCGAGCAGCTCGGCCAGAGCCAGCCCACGGTCAGCATCTGGCTAGCGCGGCTGCGCCGTGAACTGCACGATCCATTGTTCGTCCGCACCCCCGACGGCATGCTGCCGACACCGCGCGCCGATGCCCTGATCGCTCATGTGCGCGAGGCACTCGAGGCGCTGCGCCGGCTGTCGGCCTGGGAACCCGAGTTCGACCCCGCCAGCGCGCAGCGCCACTTCCGCATCTGCATGACCGACGCCAGCCACATCACGCTGCTGCCGCAACTGCTCGCCCACGTGCGCGCCGTCGCGCCCTTCGTGTGCCTCGAGGCGGCACGCATCGACGCCGACACGCCGCGCGCGCTGCAGGCGGGCGAAGCCGACCTCGCGCTCGGCCTGATCCCCGGCCTGGAATCCGGCTTCTACCAGCAGACGCTCTATCCGCAGGACTGGGTCTGCCTGGCGAACCGTCACCACCCGCGCGTCCGCGGCAGCCTGAACCTGGCTGCGTATGCGGCCGAAGCCCACATCGGCATCGTCTCGGGCACCGGCTACCTGCTGCTCGAGGGCGCGCTGAAGGCGCTGCCACTCGAACGCCACGTGCTCCTCGAACTGCCCGGCTTTCTGGGCCTGGCGGCGATCCTGTCGACCACCGACCTGATCGCCACCGTGCCGCGCCACATCGGCGAGACGCTCGCGGCCGGCGCCGACATCGCGGTCTACGATTGCCCGGTGCCGATTCCCTCCTTCACGGTCAAGCAGCACTGGCACGCGCGCTACCACCACGACGCCGGCAACCGCTGGTTGCGCGCAGTGTGTGCAAGCCTGTTCCAGCGCACGCCCGCCGCCCCGGCCTGAGCGCGAAGCGCGGGAGATCCGCGGCGCCTCCACGCGCGCAACGGTGCCGGGGCGCCGCGCTGCGCCCGCCGGGCCTCAGGAGCCCTGCGGCGCCGTCAGCACTTCCGGCCGCAGCACCGCCTCCAGGGCCTCCGCGCTCATCAGCCCCTTCTCCAGCACCAGCTCGGCGACGCTGCGGCCGCTGCGCAGCGCCTCGCGCGCCACCCAGGTGGCGTTCTCGTAGCCGATGTGCGGATTCAGCGCCGTGGCCAGGCCGGCCGAGCAGCGCACGCGCTCGGCGAGCAGTTCGCGGTTCGCGGTGATGCCCTTGACGCAGTTCTCGGTCAGGGTGCGGCAGCCCGCCGCGAGGTGCTCGATGCTCTTGAACAGCGAGTGGCCGATGATCGGCTCGAAGGCGTTGAGCTGCAGCTGCCCGCCCTCGGAGGCCATGGTGATCGTGACGTCGTTGCCGATGACCTCGAAGGCGATCTGGTTCACCACCTCGGGAATGACCGGGTTCACCTTGCCCGGCATGATCGAGGAGCCGGCCGCGCGCTCGGGCAGGCGGATCTCGTTGAGCCCGCCCTGCGGGCCGCTGGAGAGCAGGCGCAGGTCGTTGCACACCTTCGAGAGCTTGCACGCGATGCGCTTGAGCACGCCCGAGAGCTGGACGAAGGAGCCGGTGTCCTGGGTGGCCTCGATGAGGTCGTGCGCCGGCACCAGGCGCACGCCGGCAAACTCGGCGAGCAGCGCGGTGGCGAGCTGGGCGTAGCGGATGTCGGTGTTGATGCCGGTGCCGATCGCGGTGGCGCCCAGGTTCACCTCCTGGATCAGGGCGATGGCCTCGCGCAGGCGGGCGATGTCCTCGCCCATCATCACCGCATAGGTCATGAACTCCTGGCCCAGGGTCATCGGCACCGCGTCCTGCAGCTGGGTGCGGCCCATCTTCAGCACGTCGGCGAACTCGGCCGCCTTGGCCGCGAAGGCCGCCTTCAGCGCCCCCATGGCGTCGAGCAGGTCCTCGATCGCGAACACGATCGCGAGCTTGAGCGTGGTCGGATAGACGTCGTTGGTGCTCTGCGACATGTTGACGTGGTTGAGCGGGTGCAGCGCCGCGTAGTCGCCCTTGGGCCGGCCGAGCTTTTCCAGGGCGAGGTTGGCGATGACCTCGTTGGCGTTCATGTTGGTGGACGTGCCGGCGCCGCCCTGGATCACGTCCACGACGAACTGGTCGTGCAGGCGGCCGGCCTCGAGGTCGAGGCAGGCCGCGGCGATGGCGTCGGCGCGCTCGGCCTCGAGCTGGCCGAGCTGCTGGTTGGCGCGGGCGGCAGCGCGCTTGACGAGCGCCAGGGCGCGCACCAGCTCGGGGTAGGTGCCGATGCTGCGGCCGGTGATCTGGTAGTTCTCGAGCGCGCGCAGGGTGTGGATGCCCCAGTAGACGTCGGCGGGAATGTCGCGGTCGCCGAGAAGGTCGTGTTCGCTGCGGGTGGAGGTCTGCATGGTCGTGGGTTCCGGTGGAGAGACGCGAGCATTTTGACCAGGACGCGCGGTCGACATGATGCTGTTTGCGAATCCCTCATGCCGGCCGTGCATGACCCTCGGCACCCGCGCAGGCGCCGGGCGCGGCCGGGCGACTGCCGGGCCGCGCCCGAGGGCCGGATGGGCGGCGGCAGGGGCGTGGCCCTCAGGCCGCCGCGGTGCCGCCGCAGGCGGCCCACACCCGCTCCACTTCGGGCCGGGCGGGCTCGGCCTTGCGGAACAGGGAGATGCCCAGGGCCGCCGCGTGGCGGTCGTCGCCGGCGAGCACCAGGCTGCCCGCCGCCAGCTCGTCGCGCACCGCCCGCTCGGGGATCCAGGCGAGGCCGGCGCCGGCCAGGGCGCCGCGCTTGAGCACGTCCGACATCGAGCACTCGTAGCCGAAGTCGAGCCGCGCGGCGAGCGCCTCGCGCTCGATCACCGAGGCGGTGACCCGGCCGAGATAGCTGTTGCCCGAGTAGCACAGGTAGGGCAGCACCTTGCTCCCGCCGAGGGCGTAGCGCGGCCGGCCGCCGGCCGCCGGTGCGCTCACCGGCACGAGCCGGTCCTGGGCCAGCGTCGTGGACGGATAGCGGCCCATGTCCGCGAGGGTGGGCAGCGCCGGGCTGCTGTAGGTGAGCATCAGGTCGCAGCTGCCGGTGATCAGGGCCTCGACGCAGCCGGCGACGTGGTCGGCGATGACGCGCGCCCTCACCGCGCCGATGCGCGCCTGCAGCTCGGCATGCCAGTCGGCGAAGAAGCTCACCGCGATGGTGTGGGAGGCGGCGATGGCGAGCACCTCGGCGGCCTTCGGTACGAAGCCCTGCGCCTCCTCCCGCCCCGCGCGCAAGGTGTCGAGCGTCTCCTGGGCGGTCCTGCGGAAGGCCGCGCCGGCCGGCGTGAGGCCGATGGGGAAGAGGCTGCGGTCGATGAGGACGGCGCCGACCCAATACTCAAGGTTGCGGATGCGCCGGCTGAAGGCCGGCTGGGTGACGTTGCGCAGTTCCGCCGCGCGCGAGAAGTTGCGCGTCACCGCCAGGGTGAGGAAATCCTCCAGCCAGCTCATTTCCACGATGACCTCCTTCCCCGCGCCTGTCGCCGATGTCTTCGCATGCATTCGGGACCGGCCCTGGTGCCCCGGATGCGCCATGCAATTCTTGCATGGCGCATCCAAAATAAGAATTGGGCAAAGTCGCCGGCGCTTCGTATAACTCCGCCCATCGGGGCCGGCAGGCTGTGTCCGCGCCGGCCCCGAGCACGGGTCGAATCCGACTGCGGCCTCCTGGCGCCCGCCGCAAGGGGCTGCCGCAGTCCGCCCGGACCACGCCCCGTGGCGAGGAGACACCGCCTTCGGGCCGGAACCGGTCGTTCCGGCCCGATCGCGTGCACAAACCATGCAAGCTGCCTCGGTAGCACCGAGCGCAGACGAGGAGAAAACAATGAAGCAGTCGCCCCCAACCCCAACTCCCTCCCCCTCCCCACGCCGCGGGCTGTTCGCCTTCTGGACCGGCATGCAGCTGTGGAAGCAGATCTTCATCACCCTGACGCTCGGCCTGCTGTTCGGCGTCGTGCTCAACCAGACCGGCAACGCGGACATCGCCGCCAGCATCAAGCCGGTCGGCGACCTGTTCATCCGCGGCATCAAGATGCTGATCGTGCCGCTGATCTTCGTCTCGCTGGTCACCGGCGTGGCCTCGCTGCAGAACCTCTCCACCATGGGGCGGCTCAGCGCCAAGACCTTCGGCCTCTACATCGGCACCACGGCGGTGGCGATCACGATCGGCCTCGCGCTGGCGGCGCTGTTCAAGCCCGGCGCCGGGGTCGTCATGGGCACCGCCGAGGCGGTCGCCGTCAAGGACGCGCCGAGCGCGGTGGAGACGATCCTGAGCCTGGTGCCGACCAACCCGGTCGCCGCCTTCGCCGAAGCGAACGTGCTGCAGATCATCGTCTTCGCGATCTTCTTCGGCCTCGCGATCACGCTCGCGGGCGATGCGGCGAAGCCGGTGCGCGCCTTCTTCGAGTCGGCGGCGGAGGTGATCTACAAGCTCACCGCCATCGTCATCGCCTTCGCGCCCTACGGCGTGTTCGCGCTGATGACCTGGGTCGCCGGCACCTACGGCCTGGAGATGCTGGCCCCGCTGGCCAAGGTGATCGCGGTGGTCTATCTGGGCTGCGCGATCCACGCCGTGCTGGTCTACGGCGGCCTGATCCGCTTCCTCGCCCGCCTCAATCCGGTGCGCTACTTCCAGGGCAGCATCGAGCCGGTGATGGTCGCCTTCACCAGCACCTCGAGCTCGGGCACCCTGCCCGTGACCATGATGGCGGCCGAGCGCAACCTGGGCGTGTCGCGCAGCGTGTCGAGCTTCGTCCTGCCCCTGGGCGCGACCATCAACATGGACGGCACCGCGGTGTACCAGGGCGTCTGCGCGGTCTTCATCGCCCAGGCCTACGGCATCGACCTGAACTCCGGCCAGTACCTCACCATCGTCCTGACGGCGACGCTGGCTTCGATCGGCACCGCCGGGGTGCCCGGCGCCGGGCTCATCATGCTGTCCCTGGTGCTGGCCTCGGTCGGACTGCCGCTGGAAGGCGTGGCGATCATCGCCGGCATCGACCGCATCCTCGACATGGCGCGAACGGCGCTGAACGTGGCGGGCGACTGCGCGGTGAGCTGCCTCGTCGCGCGCAGCGAGGGCGAGCTGGATCAGGCCGTGTACGATACCGCCCACGTCCTCAAGGCCGACGACATCCTCGGCGCGGAGGACGCGGCAAGCGCGCCGGTGCTGGCGCCGCCCTCGCGCAGTGCCACCTGAACCGTCGCGGGGCGCGATCCGCCCCGCCTTCCCGGCCGTCAAGCAGCCAAGCTGATCGAGAGGACATCGTGTCGAACCGCAGTGTAGTGGGCGCCCGGACGCACAAATACGGCGTGGTCGGCGGGCTGGGCGCGCTCGGCGGCGCCGACGTGCTGCTGAAGATGATCCGCGCCAGCCAGCGCGCGGCGGACACGCGCCGGGTGGACATCGCCTTCGAGCAGCACCACTTCGACGACGGCCAGGTGATCGCCGACCGCAGCTACGATCCCACCCGGCGCAAGTTCTACGTCTACAACGCCCTCCGCGACATGGCGGCACGCGGCATCGACACCGCGCTCGTGCCCTGCTTCCTGTCGCACACCTTCCTGCGCGAGATCACGCCGGAGATCGACATGCGCGTGGTGAGCGTCTTCGACGCCCTGCGCGACCGGGTGGCGCGCGCCCACGCCGGGGTGAAGACGATCGGCGTGCTGACCTCCTCCTACGTGCAGGCGGCGGGCCTCTTCGAGCGCGAGCTGGGCGGGCTCGGCCGCCTCGTCTACCCGGCGGCGGCGGTCCAGGCCGACAAGGTCATGCCGGCGATCTACGGCCCGCACGGCGTGCGCGCGGGACACCACGGCGGCGAGTGCCTGCAGCTGCTGTTCGAGGCCTGCGCCGACCTCATCGACCAGGGGGCCGAGATCATCGTGCCGGGGATGACCGAGGTGCCGGTGCTGATCGACTCGCTGCGCCCGCTCGTGCCCGTGCCGCTGCTCGACTCGAATCTGGTCTATGCGGAATACGCCCTGGACGCGGAGGCCGCGCCGCCGTCGCGGGCGTTCAAGCTCGGCGTGCTCGGCGGCGTCGGCCCGGCGGCCACGGTCGATTTCATGCGCAAGGTGGTGCGCCTCACCCAGGCCGCGCGCGACCAGGACCACATCAAGATGGTGGTCGAGCAGAACCCCCAGATCCCCGACCGCACCGCCAACCTGATCGGCAGCGGCGAGGACCCGACGATCCCGCTGCTGGCCACCTGCAAGCGCCTCGAGGGCGACGGCGCCGATGCCGTCGCCATCCCCTGCAACACCGCCCACGCCTACGTGGACCGCATCCAGCCCCACCTCGGCATCCCGATCGTGAACATGCTGACCGAAGTGGTCGCGCACCTGCGCTCGCAGCTGCCGGGGGTGGCCCGGGTCGGTCTGCTCGCGACCACGGGGACGGTGGCGAGCGGGGTCTATCGCGAGGTGATCGAGGCCGCGGGCCTGAGCCTGCTGGTGCCCGACGCCGCCTGCCAGGCGCGGGTGATGGAGGCCATCTATGGCGCCGCCGGGGTCAAGGCCGGGTTCACCGGCGGCGCCTGCAGCGCACACCTGGCGGCCGCGATCGAGCATCTGGCCGCGCAGGGGGCGCAGGCGATCATCCTCGGCTGCACCGAGCTGCCCCTCATCGAGCTCGACCCCGCCCTGCGCGAGGCGCGCGTGCTGATCGACCCCACCGAGATCCTGGCCGCCCGCTGCGTCGCCCTCGCCCGGCGCCACCAGCTCCATCCCGCGGACTGAAGCCGGCCTCTCCGTCGTTCCCGCCACGGCGGTGGCGGCCGAGCGCGCGCGGGGATGGCGGTGAGCCGCCCTTCGCCCCGCCCGCCTCCCGCTGCGGCCGCCACAGCGCCGTCCGAGCCGTCCGAGCCGTCCGAGCCGTCCGAGCCGTCCGAGCCGTCCGAGCCTTCCAGAATGCGCGTTTTGTCCGGCTCGTGGCGGCATTTGTCGATTCTATGAAGGGGCCAGGCTCCCTACCATGGCCGCACCGCACACCCCGTGCACCAGAGAGGAGACACCCCCATGAAACTGCACCGCATCGCGCTCGGCCTCGCCGCCGCCGCCCTCGCCCCCACGGCCGCCCAGGCCCAGGAAGTGGTGCTGAAGTTCGCCCACTTCATGCCCACCACCAACCCCTACCATGTGCACGTGATCGTGCCCTGGTGCGACCGGATCGCCACCGAATCCAAGGGCCGCATGGTGTGCCAGATCTACCCGGCGATGCAGCTCGGCGGCACGCCGACCCAGCTCCTGAACCAGGTCCGCGACGGCGTGGCCGACGTCATCTGGACGATGCCGGGCTACAACGCCGGCCGTTTCCCCAAGCTCGAGGTGTTCGAGCTGCCCTTCTTCACCACCACGCCCGAAGGCACGGCGCGCGCGATGTGGGACTTCGTGCAGAAGAACGCCCTCGACGAGTTCCCCGGCATGAAGCCGCTCGCCACGTGGACGCCGGGCGCCTACGCCTTTCACGTCAACGGCAAGGAAGTGGCGACGCTGGACGACCTGAAAGGCATGAAGGTGCGCACGCCCTCGCGCCTGGGCAACAAGCTGCTCGCCGCGCTCGGCGCCGTGCCGGTCGGCATGCCGGCGCCGCAGATGTCGGAGGGCCTGTCCAAGGGCGTCATCCACGGCGCGCTCTACCCCTGGGAGTCGGTGCCCTCGGCCAAGCTGCACGAGCTGACGAAGTACAGCTTCGACGCCAACGCCGACTACCGCATGTCGGCGGCGACGACGATCATCGCCATGAACCGCAAGCGCTATGACGGCCTGCCCGCCGAGCTGAAGCAGATCATCGACGCCAGCACCGGGCGCGAGTTCTCCGCCCAGGCGGCGGCGGTGCTGGACAAGCAGGCCAATGTCGGGCGCGAGCAGACCGTCGCCAACGGCAACAAGGTCTACAGCATCGCACCGCAGGAGGTGGCGCGCTGGAAGGACGCCACCCAGGTCGTGACCGCCGAGTGGATCAAGGAAAGCACCGCCAAGGGCCTCGACGGCCAGCGCCTGCACGACGAGGCCGCCGCGCTGCTGAAGAACTACTCGCACTAAGGAAGGCTGGCCGGACAGCTGGCACGGGAATGCGTCCGGCCCCGTGCGCCTGGCGTGGAAGATGCCGCTCCACGTCGCCAACCCGCAGTGCGCCCGCAACCCAAAGTGCGCCCTCAACCCGCCGCCGCCAGCTGGCGGCGCGCCGCCTCGCGGAACTCGGTCGGCGTCTGCGCGACGTGCTTCTTGAAGAAGCGGCCGAAATAGGCCTCGTCGGCGAAGCCCAGCAGGCCGGCGATCTGCTTCACTGCCAGGGTCGAATACACCAGCTCGCGCTGCGCCTCGTGCACCAGGCGGGCGTTGATCGCCTCCAGCGGCGACATGCCCAGCGCCTCGCGGCACAGGCGCGCGAGCTGGCCGGCGGAGACGCCGAGCTCGTTGGCGTAACTCTCGACCGGCAGGTGGTCGCGGAAGTGGCGATCGACCAGCGCGCGGAAGCGCTCGATGCGCGCCGCGCGGCGCGAGCGCTCGGCGCTGGCGCCGCCCTCCCGGCCCTCGCCGATGCGCGCGATCTGCACGAAGATCGCGAGCAGCAGCGCGGTGCCGGCGGCGATCTGGCCCGGCGCATAGGCCCTGGCCTCGCGCTCGAGGGCGAGGAAGAGCGGCATCAGTGCGCCCACATGGCGCGCATCGGGCACCACCGGGATCACCGCCGGCGTGCGCAGCACCGCCAGCAGCTCCGGGCGGGCGACCGCCGCCATCGCCTCGAGCGGGCGCTGCGGCGCCGTCACCACCGGCCCGTCGACCGTGGGCGCGAAGCGAAAGCCGTGCGGCGTGAGCGCCGGGATGACGATCAGGCAGGGCGGCTCGATCGCCCATTTCGTCCCATCGATCAGGGCCTCGCCCGCGCCGCTGCTGACGTACAGCAGCTGCATCATGGCGTCGTGGGTGTGCGCGTCGATCTCCCAGTTGTTCGGCCCGGAACGCTCCGGGATCCACTCGAAACTGAAGGAGTCGAGCCACGCCGGCTTCGCCTCGGCGCCGTACAGGTCGTAGTTCGGCAGGCTCTTCATGGCGTGGAACTCCAGTTCATCCGTGCACGAATTATCCTGCTCATCGACTCATTTGTCGATTCCGGGGTGGCGCGCCGCCGACTAAGATCACCGCACCTACCCCATCCCCTGGAGACAAGAAAATGAGCGACAACTGGCTCGGACTCGCCGGCAGGGTCTGCGTCGTCACCGGTGCCGCGAGCGGCATCGGCGCGGCCATCGCGGCCCAGCTGGTGGCCGTCGGCGCCAAGGTGGCGCTGCTCGACCTCAACGCTGGGGGCGTGCAGCGCCTGTCGGCACAGTTCAACGAAGGCGGCGCGACCACGATCGGCCTCGCCCTCGACACCGCGGACGAGGCCGCGGTGCAGGCCGCCGCTGCACGCGTGCGGCGCGAGCTCGGCCCCTGCCACGCGCTGATCAACAACGCCGGGCTGCTGCGCGCGGCGCCGCTGGCCGAGGTGAGCCTGGCGGACTGGAACCAGGTACTCGCGGTGAACCTCACCGGCTACCTGCTGTGCGCACGCGCCTTCGCCGCGCACATGCGCGAGGCCGGCCGCGGCAGCATCGTCAACGTGGCCTCGATCTCGGCGCTGAACCCGCAGACCGCCAGCGGCGCCTACAGCGCGAGCAAGGCCGGCGTGCTGCTGCTATCGAAGCAGATGGCGGCCGAATGGGGGCCGCAGGGCATCCGCAGCAACGCGCTGTGCCCGGGCATGATCCGCACCGCGCTGTCGGCGAAGTTCTACGAGGAGCCCGGTTTCGAGCAGAAGCGCGCCGCGGTCACCGCCAGCCGGCGCGTCGGCGAACCGGTGGACATCGCCAACGTCGCGCTCTTCCTCGCCAGCGCGCGCGCCGACTACGTCAATGGCGCCGAGCTGCTGGTCGATGGCGGCATGGACTGCATGCTGATGGATCTGGTGCCGCGCCCCGGCTACAACCAGACCGGCACCGCCGCGCACTGAGCCCCCGCCCCCAACCCCGCCCCACGTTCGCCGGCGCCTGCGCCGCGCCGGCCCGCACCGTAAAGGAAGGACAGCATGAACCACCCCCACCCCCCGCAACAGATCGAATGCGACTTGCTGGTCATCGGCTCCGGCGCCGGCGGCCTGTCCACCGCGCTCACCGCGAAGAAGCACGGCCTCGACGTGGTCGTGATCGAGAAGGAAGAGGTCTTCGGCGGCACCACCGCGTTCTCCGGCGGCGTGCTGTGGATTCCCGGCAACCCGCAGGCGAAGAAGGCCGGCATCGCCGACAGCCGCGAAGCGGTGCTCGAGTACATGAAGAACGAGACCGGCGCCTTCTACGACGAAGCCGCGGTCGGCGCCTTCCTCGACCACGCGCCGGCGATGGTGGACTTCTTCGAGCGCGAGACCGAGGTGAAATTCGTGCCGACGCTGTACCCGGACTACCACCCGACGGTGCCGGGCGGCGTCGACATCGGCCGCTCCATCCTCGCCGCGCCCTACGACATCCGCGGCCTCGGCGACGACATGCCGCGGCTGCGCCCGCCGCTGCAGACGATCACCTTCATCGGCATGATGTTCAATTCGTCCAATGCCGACCTCAAGCACTTCTTCAACGCCACCAGGTCGCTCGCCTCCTTCGCCTACGTCGCCAGGCGCCTCGCCACCCACCTCAAGGAACTGGCGCTGTACCGGCGCGGCATCAAGGTCACCAGCGGCAACGCGCTCGCGGCCCGGCTGGCGAAGTCCTGCTTCGACCTGGGCATCCCGATCTACACCCGCACCGGGGCAAAGGAGCTCAGCGTGGAGGATGGCCGCGTCACCGGCGCCATCGCCAGCGCGCCGCAGGGCGGCGAGCTCCGCCTCCGCGCGCGGCGCGGCGTGGTGCTGGCCTGCGGCGGCTTCTCGCACGATCTGGCCCGCATCCGCCAGGCCTACCCCCACCTGCAGCGCGGCGGCGAACACCTGTCGCCGGTGCCGGGCGGCAACACCGGCGACGGCGCGCGCCTGGCCGAAGCGGTGGGCGGCCGGGTGGAGCTGCGCTACAAGGAGCCCTCGGCCTGGATGCCGGTGTCGCGGGTGCCGATGGGCAAGGGCCGCTTCGGCGTCTTCCCCCACCTGCTCGACCGCTACAAGCCGGGCATCATCGGCGTTACGCGCAAGGGCCGGCGCTTCTGCAACGAGTCCGAGTCCTACCACGACGTCGGCGCGGCGATGATCAAGGCCTGCGCGGGCGAGAACGAAACCGCGATGTGGCTGATCTGCGACCAGGCGACGCTGGCGAAGTACGGCCTCGGCTATGTCAAACCGGCGCCGATGCCGATCGGCAAGTTCCTCAGGAACGGCTACCTGCTCAAGGGCAACACGCTGGCCGAGCTGGCCAGGAACGCCGGCATCGACGCCACCGCGCTCGAGCACACCGTGGCCGACTACAACCAGGGCGCGGCCAAGGGCGAGGACCGCCAGTTCGGCCGTGGCAGCACCGCCTTCAACCGCTACCTCGCCGACCCCGACAACAAGCCCAACCCCTGCGTGGCGCCGATCGGCAAGGGCCCCTATTACGCGGTGAAGGTGATCATGGGCGATCTGGGCACCTTCGACGGCCTCCGCACCAGCGTCGTCGGCGAAGTGCTGGACCACGCCGACCGGCCGATTCCCGGCCTGTTCTCGGTGGGCAACGACCGCGCCAGCATCATGGGCGGCAACTACCCCGGCGCCGGCATCACGCTCGGCCCGATCATGACCTTCGGCTACATCACCGGCCGCCACGTCGCCGGCGCGCTGCAGCCCCCCGTCACGCAGGTCGAACCCACGGAGGACGTCCGCCATGCTGCTTGACCCGCTGCTGAAACCGCTCGACAAGCCGCTGGTCGATCACCGCATCTACACCATCCGCCTGCGCAAGATGAACGAGTTCGTCGAGGTCTTCGACCGCCTGGCGATGCCGATCCTGCTCGAGACCCTCGGCCACCCGCTCGGCTTCTACACCAGCGTCGTCGGCGCGCAGAACCAGTTCGTGCACCTGTGGGCCTACGAGAGCCTGGCCGACTACGAGCAGCGCTGCCGCGCGCGCGACACCCACCCGGATTTCCCGGAGTACCTCGCCGCCTCCGAGCACCTGATCACCGCGCAGGAGACGCGCCTGATCCGCCTGCTCGACCTGCCCAGCCTGCGGGAGCGCTGAAGCATGGCCGCCCCACGGAACGGGAAGGTCGCCCTCGTCACCGGTGCCGCCGACGGCATCGGCTGGGCCACCGCCCGTCGCCTCGCCGAGGACGTCGAGCACGTGGTGGTGGTCGACCTGCGCGCCGAGGCGGCGCAGGCGCGCGCAGCCGAACTCGGTCCGGCGCACGTGGGCATCGGTGCCAACGTCGCCGCGCCGGACGAGGTGACGGCGATGACCGCCGCCGTGATCGAGCGCTACGGCCGCATCGACGTGCTGGTGAACAACGCCGGCGTGGCCGAACAGGCGGCGGCCACCGTGGACCAGCAGCTCGAGGCCTTCGACCGCGTGCTCGCGGTACATCTGCGCGGCACCTTCCTCGTCAGCCAGGCGGTGGCGCGGGTGATGCTGGCGCAGCGCCGCGGCAGCATCGTCAACCTGTCCTCGATCGCCGGCTTCGCCGGCATTCCGCAGCGCAACGCCTACGGCGCGGCGAAGGCCGGCATCGCGGCGATGACGCGCTCGATGGCCTGCGAATGGGCGCGCCAGGGCCTGCGCGTGAACGCGGTCGCCCCCGGCTACGTGCGCACCGCGCTGGTGGCCGAGCTCGAAGCGAAAGGCGCGCTGAACAGCCGCAGCCTGCTCGCGCGCACGCCGATGGGGCGCATGGCGGCGCCGGAGGAAATCGCCGAGGTGATCGCCTTTCTCGCTTCGCAGCGCGCCAGCTTCGTCACCGGCACCACGCTCGCGGCGGACGGCGGCTGGCTGGCGTGGGGCGCGCCCGAGGACAGCCTGCAGGCGCGCTGAGCGCGGCGACGGGCGGCGGCAGGCGGGTGGTGCTCACCCGCGCACGGGCGCAGCGCCCGCTCAAGCGGATGTCACCGGACCCTGCCCGTGCTCCACGCCGGCTGCGGCGAATGCGCCGCCCCCGGCGAGCGCCGCCTGCGCCGCCTCGAAGCTGCGGATCTCGGCCAGCGCCTCGCTCAGGCTCATCTCGCCGGCTGCGAGGAGCTTGCCCACCAGGTGCTCGGTGAGCGGCTTGAGCCGCGCGAGCACGGCCTTGGTTTCACCGTACAGGCGCTCGCTCTGCGCCTCCATGATGCTGCGCGTCTCCTCGTCGAGGGCGCGGCCGCCCTGGCCCTCGCTGGCGAGCGCGCCGAAGTTGAGCCGCGTCCTGCGGTACATGCCCATCTCGCCCACGGCATGGTGCAGCAGCTGGGTGACGCGGGTGATGTCGTTGTGCGCGCCGTTGGTGGTGCCGTCCTCGCCGAAGAACAGCTCCTCGTTGGCCATGCCGCCCAGCAGCACGCGCACGTCGTGCTCGATGTCGCCCTTGGTCTTGAGCAGGTTGGGGCCGCGCTTGTGGAAGACGAAGCCGAGCGCGTTGTTGCGCGGGATGGCCTTGAGCGAAATCTTGATCGTCTTCATGTCGGCGAGGATCTGCGCCCAGTTGCCGCCGGTGCGCTCGCGCTCGTACTCGAAGTCGACGAGGAAATGGCCCAGGTCGTGCTCGGCGATGATGCGCCGGTCGCGCTCGCGCTCGTCGGTGGTGTCGGCGTTCACGTTGCCGACCAGCACGCGCTCGGCGGCGCGCATCAGCGTGTCGGCGCCGATCATCTCGCCGGACTGCACGGCGCT
>JANJTU010000363.1 GCA_024710965.1 Thauera sp.
GACGGCCTTGGCGATCTCCTCGACCTTCAGGCCGGCGGCCTTGGCCTTGTCCCAGGAGGCGCCGCCCTTGCGCAGGGCGACCGTGACCTTGACGCCGGAGTCGGACAGGTTCTGGGCGTGGGCGTGGCCCTGCGAGCCGTAGCCGACGATGGTGACCTTCTTGCCCTTGATCAGGGAGAGGTCGGCGTCCTTGTCGTAATAAACCTTCATGTCTTTCCTTTTTTGCTTTCTGGGTCGGGAGTGGTCGGAGGTGTTGAGGGGCGCATGCGGGCACCCCGCGACCGCCGGTGCGGGACCGGGGTCAGAGCTTGAGCACGCGGTCGCCGCGGCCGATGCCGCACACGCCCGAGCGCACGGTTTCGAGGATCAGCGCCGGGTCGATCGCACCGATGAAGGCGTCCAGCTTGGACTGGTTGCCGGTCAGCTCGACGACGTAGGAGGCGTCGGTGACGTCGATGATGCGGGCGCGGAAGATGTCCGCGGTGCGCTTGACCTCCTCGCGGTCCTTGCCGCTGGCGCGGACCTTGATCAGCATCAGCTCGCGCTCGATGTGCGCGGCTTCGGAGATGTCGACCACCTTCACCACCTCGACGAGCTTGTTCAGCTGCTTGGTGATCTGCTCGATGATGTCGTCGGAGCCGGTGGTGACGATCGTCATGCGCGACATCGAGGCGTCTTCGGTCGGCGCCACGGTGAGCGATTCGATGTTGTAGCCGCGCGCCGAGAAGAGGCCCGACACGCGCGACAGCGCGCCGGATTCGTTTTCGATCAGGAGGGAAATGACGTGACGCATGATGAGTTCGGTCCCGGATTCAGCTGGTGGGCGATTACAGGTCTTCGGCGGAGAGGATCATCTCGGTGAGACCCTTGCCGCCCTGCACCATCGGATAGACGTTCTCGGTCGGGTCGACCTGGAAGTCGAGGAACACGAGCTCGTTCTTGTGCGTGGTGAAGGCCTCGCGCAGCGCCCCTTCGACGTCGGCCGGGCGGTCGACACGGATGCCGACGTGACCGTAGGCTTCGGCCAGCTTGGCGAAATCGGGCAGCGAATCCATGTACGACTCGGAGTAGCGGCCGCCGTGGAAGAGTTGCTGCCACTGGCGCACCATGCCCAGGTAGCGGTTGTTGAGGTTGCAGATCTTGATCGGCAGGCGGAACTGCTTGCAGGTGGACAGTTCCTGGATGCACATCTGGATCGAGGCCTCGCCGGTGATGCAGGCCACCGGCGCGTCAGGGTGGGCGAACTGGGCGCCCATCGCATACGGCAGGCCGACGCCCATCGTGCCCAGGCCGCCGGAGTTCAGCCAGCGGCGCGGCTGGTCGAAGCGGTAGTATTGCGCGGCCCACATCTGGTGCTGGCCGACGTCGGAGGTGACGAAGGCCTCGCCGCCGGTGACTTCCCACAGCTTCTGCACGACGAACTGCGGCTTGATGATCTCGTCCGAGTTCTTGTAGACCATGCAGTTGCGGCTGCGCCACTCCTCGACCTGCTTCCACCAGGCGGCGAGTGCGTCCGGGTTCGGGCGCGCGGCACCGGACTCGAGCTGGCGGATCATCTCCTCCAGCACTTCCTTGACGTCGCCGACGATCGGCACGTCGACGCGAACGCGCTTCGAGATCGACGACGGGTCGATGTCGATGTGGATGATCTTGCGCGGTTCCTCGGCGAAGTTGGCCGGGTTGCCGATGACGCGGTCGTCGAAGCGGGCACCCACCGCCAGGAGCACGTCACAGTAATGCATCGACATGTTGGCTTCGTAGGTGCCATGCATGCCGGGCATGCCGAGGTACTGGCGGTCGCTTGCCGGGTAGCCGCCGAGGCCCATCAGCGTGTTCGTGATCGGGTAGCCGAGCAGGCGGGTGAGCTTGGTGATCTGTTCGGCCGCGTTGGCGAGCACGATGCCGCCGCCGGTGTAGATCATCGGCCGCTTGGCTTCGAGCAGTAGCTGGACGGCCTTCTTGATCTGGCCCTGGTGGCCCTTGACCACCGGATTGTACGAGCGCATCGAGATTTCCTGCGGATACTCGAACTCGCACTTGTGGACGGTGATGTCCTTCGGGATGTCGACCAGCACTGGGCCCGGGCGGCCGGTCTTCGCCAGGTAGAAGGCCTTCTTGATCGTCGGCGCGATGTCGCGCACGTCCTTGACGAGGAAGTTGTGCTTCACGCACGGGCGGGTGATGCCCACGGTGTCGACTTCCTGGAAGGCGTCCTGCCCGATCGCGGCGGTCGGCACCTGGCCGGAGATGATCACCATCGGGATCGAGTCGCAGTAGGCGGTGGCGATGCCGGTGACGGCATTGGTGGCACCGGGGCCGGAGGTCACCAGCGCGACGCCGACCTTCTCGGTGCTGCGGGCGAAGCCGTCGGCGGCATGGACCGCGGCCTGTTCGTGGCGCACCAGCACGTGACGGACTTCTTCCTGCTGGAACAGAGCGTCATAGATGTACAGCACGGCGCCGCCAGGATAGCCGAATACGTACTCGACCTTTTCTTCCTGCAGGCACCTGATTACAATTTCGGCTCCGGTAAGCACCATCGCGAACTCGCTCGACTAGGGGTTTGAAGAAACGCAGAACGTTACCGGCCGTCCGCGGTTTGGTCAAGGCTGCAGGCCATGTGTGCGGAGCCCTCCCGCTCGGACTTTGCCAGCAGCAGGGCAGCACGCCCGAGCCGGATCCCGGCAGCAAACCTCGCGCCCGTTCCGGCGCGATTCTTTCCGGATAATTCCATGACGCGCAAGACGAGCGGGCCCGCTGCGGCGCGCCAGCCTCGGGCGGCCTCCGGGGCACGCCCCGACCTCCCGAACCAGGCCGCGGCGGCAACGCCCGGCAGCCGCCCGGTGGTCGAGCCCGCCGGCCTTCGCCGCCGCCTGGCGTCGATGCTGTACGAATCGATGCTGCTGCTCGGCGTGCTCGCGCTGACCTTTCTCGTGCCCTACCTGATCCTCGGCGTCGGCTTCGGGCTCGCCCCGCCGGGCTGGTTCGCCTGGCTGCACATCTTCGCCGTGCTCGGGCTGTACTTCGTCTGGTACTGGCGCCGCCAGGGCCAGACCCTGGCCATGCAGACCTGGCGGCTGAAGCTGGTCGATGCGGCCGACGGCCGCAAGCTCGGCACCGCGCGCTGCTGGCTGCGCTATGCGCTCGCCTGGCCCTCCGTGCTGCTGGGCGGGGTCGGCCTGCTGTGGGCGCTGGTCGATCGCGACCGGCAGTTCCTCCACGACCGCCTCGCGCGGACCTGCATCGTGCTCTTGCCGCCCGCCGCCAAGCGCTGATTCGGGCCGGCCCGGGAACGGAGCCGGGGCAAGGATGCTAGCATTGCATCCATCATCACCCCGCAGACGCGGGCGCCTGCCGAGGCTGCCCGATCGCCTCGCCCGAGCCCATGACGACCCGCAACGGACCCGCTGCAGCCGAGCGAATCTCCCGCCCGCCCGCCCACCATGCGCTGTCGGTCGATGACAGCCTGGCCCAGCTCGGGGCGCGCCGCCGCGAAGGGCTTGGCGCCGACGAGGTGCGGGCACGACTCGCCGAGCATGGTCCCAACGCCCTGCCGCCGCCGAACCGGCGCGGGCCGCTGCTGCGCTTCCTGCTCCAGTTCCACAACGTGCTCATCCACGTCCTGCTCGTGGCCGGCGTCATCACGCTGCTGCTCGGCCACCTCATCGATGCCGGCGTGATCTTCGGCGTCGTCGTCATCAACGCCGTGATCGGCTTCGTCCAGGAGGGCAAGGCCGAGCGCGCGCTCGATGCGATCCGCGACATGCTGTCGCTGCGCGCCCAGGTGCTGCGCGACGGGCGCCGGCAGGAGATCGATGCCGGACAGCTCGTGCCAGGCGACATCGTCTTCCTCGCCTCGGGCGACAAGGTGCCGGCCGACCTGCGCCTGATCGAGGTGCGCAACCTGCGCATCGAGGAGGCGGCGCTCACCGGCGAGTCGGTCGCGGTGGAGAAGGCGACCGGCGCGGTCGAGGCCGAGGCCGCGCTTGGCGACCGCCGCTCGATGGCGTATTCGGGCACGCTCGTCGCCTACGGCCAGGGTACGGGCGTCGTCGTCGCCACCGGCAGCCGCACCGAGATCGGCCGCATCAGTGCGATGCTCACCGCGGTCGAGACCATGACCACGCCGTTGCTGCGGCAGATGGCCGGTTTCAGCCGGATGCTGACCTGGGTCATCCTCGGCGTCGCGGTGGCCGCCTTCGCCTTCGGCACGCTGCTGCGTGGCTATGGCGCGGGCGAGATGTTCCTCGCCGCGGTCGGCCTCGCCGTGGCGGCGATTCCCGAGGGGCTGCCGGCGATCATGACGATCACGCTCGCCATCGGCGTGCAGCGCATGGCGCGCCGGCGCGCCATCATCCGCCGGCTGCCGGCGGTGGAGGCGCTCGGTTCGGTCACCGTGATCTGCTCGGATAAGACCGGCACCCTCACCCGCAACGAAATGACGGTCCAGCGCGTGCTCACCGTCGACGGCGTGCTCGACGTCTCGGGCGTCGGCTACGCGCCGCATGGCGGCGTCGAGCGCGACGGGCACGACCTTGCGCCGGCGGATGCGCCGCTCCTCACCGCCATCGGCCGCGTCGCGCTGCTGTGCAACGACGCCGAACTCAGCGCGCACGGCGATGACTGGCGCGTCGTGGGCGACCCCACCGAGGGCGCGCTGCTGACCTTCGCGCACAAGGCCGGCATCGAGCCGCGCCTGCAGCGCCAGGCCCTGCCGCGTGACGACGTGATCCCCTTCGAATCCGAACATCGCTTCATGGCCACACTGCATCACGACCACGAGGGCCGTGCCCGCGTGATGCTCAAGGGCGCGCCCGAGCGCGTGCTGTCGCTGTGCGCGATCTGTCGCGCGCTCGATGGCGAGGCGCGCCCGTTCGACGCCGAGGCCTGGCAGCAGGTGATGGACGCCGCCGCCGCGCGGGGCATGCGCCTGCTCGCCGTGGCCGAGCGCTGCGAGGACAGCCGCAGCCGCGACCTGACCTTCGCCGATGTCGAGCGCGGCGGCTTCACGCTGCTCGCCGTGCTCGGCATCACCGACCCGCCGCGCGAGGAGGCGGTGCGTGCGGTGGCGAACTGCCGCGCGGCCGGCATCCGGGTCAAGATGATCACCGGTGACCACGCCGCCACGGCGAAGGCGATCGGCCAGCAGCTGGGGCTTGCACGCGAGGTGACGGTGGTCACCGGGGCCGAGATCGAGGCCATGGATGATGCCGCGCTCGCCGCGATCGTGTCCGATACCGAGATCTTTGCCCGCGCCAGCCCCGAGCACAAGCTGCGCCTGGTGGAGGCGCTGCAGGCGCGCGGCGAGGTGGTGGCGATGACCGGCGACGGGGTCAACGACGCCCCCGCGCTCAAGCGCGCTGACGTCGGCGTGGCGATGGGGCACAAGGGCACCGAGGCGGCGAAGGAGGCCGCCGAGATGGTGCTCGCCGACGACAACTTCGCCTCCGTCGCCGCGGCGGTGGAGGAGGGGCGCACCGTCTACGACAACCTGAAGAAGGCGGTCGCCTACATCCTGCCGACCAACATCGGCCAGGCCGGCATCGTCTTCTTCGCCGTCCTGTTTGGCATGACGATGCCGATCACGCCGGCGCAGATCCTGTGGGTGAACATGATCACCGCGGTCACGCTTGCGCTCGCGCTCGCCTTCGAGGCGCCCGAACGCGACATCATGCGCCGGCCGCCGCGCGATCCGCGTGAGCCGCTGCTGACGCGCTTTCTCGTCTGGCGCGTGGTCTTCGTCGGCCTGCTGCTGGTGGCCGGCGGCATCGGCATGTTCCTGTGGGAGCAGGCGCAGGGCGCCAGCCTGGCGGCGGCGCGCACGGCGGCGGTGAACGCGGTGCTGGTGGGTGAGGTGTTCTACCTCTTCAACATGCGCAGCCTCGCCGGCCCGGTGCTCAACCGCGACGGCTTCTGCGGCAACCGCTACGTGCTCGGCGCGATCGTGCTGCTATTCGCCTGCCAGGCGCTGTTTACCTACCTGCCGGCGATGCAGCACCTGTTCGGCACCGAGGCCTTGACGCTGGAGGCCTGGCTGCGCATCCTCGGTTTCGGCGTCGGCGTGCTGCTGATTGTCGAGACCGAGAAGGCGCTGGTGCGCCGCCTCGTGTCGCCGCCGCCCGCCGCACCGGAGGGCTGATGACAGAAGTGCTCGCGCACGGCCCCTATGCCGAATTCGCCCTGCTGCTGATCATCTCCGCGGTGGCGGGGGCGGTCGCCGTGCGCCTGCGCCAGCCGGTGCTGATCGCCTACATCATCGTCGGCATCCTGGTCGGGCCGGCGGTGTTCGGCCTCGTCCGGGCGCAGGATCAGATCAGCCTGCTCGCCGAGATCGGCGTCACCGTGCTGCTCTTCGTCGTCGGCCTCAAGCTCGACCTGCACCACATCCGCAACATCGGCGCCGTGGCGCTCGCCACCGGGCTCGGCCAGCTCGCGTTCACGATCGTGTTCGGCTTCGTCCTGATCCTGCTGATGGGCAAGGCGCCGATGGAGGCGCTCTACGTCGCCGTCGCCCTGACCTTCTCCAGCACGATCATCATCGTCAAGCTGCTGTCGGACAAGCGCGAGCTCGACTCCCTGCACGGCCGCATCGCGGTCGGCTTCCTCATCGTGCAGGACGTCGCCGTGGTGCTGGCGATGATGGCGATGAGCGCGCTGCGTGGCGCGGGCGAGGCCGCCTTCGCCGAGGTTGCCGTGTCGTTGCTGCTGCGCCTCACCGGCGCGGCGGCGCTGATGTACCTGCTGATGCGCTACGTGCTGCCGCGCATCGTGGGCGCGATGGCGCGTTCGCAGGAGCTGCTGCTGATCTTCGCCATCGCCTGGGGCACCGGGCTCGCCGCGCTCGGCGAGGGCGCCGGCTTCAGCAAGGAGGCGGGCGCCTTCCTGGCCGGCTTCTCGCTCGCCTCCACGACCTACCGCGAGGCGATGAACGCGCGCCTCACCAGCATCCGCGACTTCATGCTGCTGTTCTTCTTCATCGATCTCGGCGCCAAGCTCGACTTCTCCACCCTCGGCGGCGAGATCTGGCCGGCGGTGGTGCTGTCGGCGTTCGTGCTCATCGGCAATCCGCTGATCGTCATGGCGATCATGGGCTACATGGGCTACCGCAAGCGCACCGGCTTTCTCGCCGGCCTGACGGTGGCGCAGATCAGCGAGTTCTCCATCGTCTTCGTCGCGATGGGGATCACGCTCGGCCACGTCGGCGTCGAGGCGCTCGGGCTGACCACCCTGGTCGGCCTGGTGACGATCATGATCTCGACCTACATGATCCTGTTCTCGCACCCCCTGTACGAGCGCCTCGCGCCCTGGCTCGACGTCTTCGAGCGCAAGCGCCCGTTCCGCGAGCTCGCGGTGGAGCGCCAGGGGCGCCCCGCCGGCCAGCCCGACGTCATCGTGTTCGGCCTCGGCCGCTACGGCGCGCGGCTGTTGCAGCAGCTCCAGCAGGCCGGGATCGACGTCCTCGGCGTCGATTTCGACCCCGAGACCGTGCGTGCGCTGCGCCGGCGCAAGCTGCCGGTGCGCTTCGGCGATGGCGAGGATCCGGACTTCCTCGAATCGCTGCCGCTGGCGCAGGCGACCTGGGCGGTCAGCACCTTTCCGCGCTGGGAATCGAACCGCGCCTTCCTGCACGCACTCGAACAGGCGGGCTTCCGCGGCAAGGTCGCCGGCGTCGTGCGCGACGACCTCCATGCCCGTGCGCTCGACGCCGCTGGCGTAGCGCGCGTGCTCAACCCCTTCGACGACGCCGCCGACTACTCGGCGCGCGTCTTCGCCGCCGAGATCGCCTTCGACAAGGAACATGCCCGATGAGCCGCCTGCACACGATCCTCGCCGCCACCGACCTCTCCGCCCCCGCTCGCCACGCCGTCGGCCGCGCCGCGCTGATGGCGCAGGAGGCGGGCGCCCGCCTGGCGCTGCAGCACGTCGTCAGCGTCGGCGCGCTCGACGAGCTTCGCCAGCTGCTCGCTCCCGGTGCGGGCGAGCTGCAGCAGCGCCTGCTCGACGAGGTGCGCGACGAGGTGCAGGCGCTGGCGGCGGAGATGGCCGAGCGCTACGGCATGGCCGCCGAGGTGCACCTGACCGTGGGAACGGTGCTGACCGAGATCGCCAGTCATGCCGATGCCATCGACGCCGGCCTGATCGTGCTCGGCGCCCGTGGCGCCGGCTTCATGCGCGAGCTGCTGCTCGGCGCCACCACCGAGCGCGTGCTGCGCACGACCGTGCGCCCGCTGCTCGTGGTCAAGCAGATCGCGCATGAGCGCTATCGGCGGGCGCTGGTGCCGGTGGACTTCTCGCCGCGTTCGCGCGCGGCCCTGCAGCTTGTGCAGCTGGTCGCGCCCGCGGCCGAGCTGGTGCTGCTGCACGCTTTCGAGGTCCCGTTCGAGGGCAAGCTGCGCTACGCGGGCGTCGAGGAGAGCGCGCTGTCGAGCCTGCGCGTCAGCGCCAAGCGCGAGGCCACCAGGCGCATGAACGAGCTCGTTGCCAGCGCGGGCGTGGACCCGGACCGCGTGCGCCGCATCGTCCTGCACGGCGAGGCCAGCATGCAGATCCTCGAGCAGGAGCAGGAGCAGGACTGCGACCTGATCGTGATCGGCAAGCGTGGCCAGGGCATGCTCGGCGAGCTGCTGCTCGGCAGCGTGACCAAGCACGTCCTCGCCCAGTCCGCCTGCGACGTGCTCGTCGCCGACCGCACTCCGGCCTGAGTGCCGGGGGTGTCCGCGCTGCGGCTGGGCGAACGGCGCGGGGCGGCGTAGACTCGCGTTTTGCCCCGCACCAACCGGCGGGCAACGGAGAAAGAATGAAAACCGAACACGCCCCGACGATTCAGCGCGCCGATTACCGGCCGCTGCCCTGGACGGTCGAGCGCATCGACCTGCACTTCGCGCTCGACCCCGACGCCACCGTGGTGACGAGCCGCATGGCCTGCGTGCGCAACCGCGGCGCTGCGCCCGGCCCGCTGCGCCTGTGGGGTGAGGCGCTCGAGCGCCTGGCGCTCACCGTCGACGGCGCGGCGCCCGCTGCCGGCACGCTCGCGGAGCTGCCCGACGGCCTCGCGCTCGAGCTCGCCGGCGAGCGCGCCCTGGTCGAGCTGCGGACGCGCATCGCGCCGCGCGCCAACACCGCACTGTCGGGCCTCTACCTGTCGAACGGCGGCTTCTTCACGCAGTGCGAGGCGGAGGGCTTTCGCCGCATCACCTATTTCCCCGACCGCCCCGACGTCATGGCGCGCTACACGGTCACGCTCGAAGCGGACCGCGCCGCCTGCCCGGTGCTGCTGTCGAATGGCAACCTGGTCGGCCAGGGCGAGCTGCCCGGCGGCCGCCACTGGGCGAAGTGGGAAGACCCGTTCCCGAAGCCGTCCTACCTTTTCGCCCTGGTCGCCGCCGATCTGGTCGCGCTCGAGCGCACGGTGACGACGATGTCCGGCCGCGAGGTGCTGCTGCAGGTGTGGGTGGAGGCGGGCAACCTCGACCGCTGCGAGCACGCGATGGACTCCCTCGTCCACTCGCTGCGCTGGGACGAGGAGACCTTCGGCCTGGAGCTGGACCTCGACCGCTTCATGATCGTCGCCGTCGCCGACTTCAACATGGGGGCGATGGAGAACAAGGGCCTCAACATCTTCAACACCAAGTTCGTGCTCGCCAAGCCCGACACCGCCACCGACGTCGACTACGCGCACGTCGAGAGCGTCGTCGCGCACGAGTATTTCCACAACTGGACCGGCAACCGCGTCACCTGCCGCGACTGGTTCCAGCTCACGCTGAAGGAAGGCCTCACCGTCTTCCGCGACCAGCAGTTCTCCGCCGACATGCTGGCGCGCATGGCAAACGAGGCGGCCGGGCCGGAAGGGGCGGCGTCGGCGCGCGCGGTCAAGCGCATCGACGACGTGCGCGTGCTGCGCGCGGCGCAGTTCCCCGAGGACGCCGGGCCGATGGCGCACCCGATCCGCCCCGACAGCTACCAGGAGATCAACAACTTCTACACCGCCACGGTGTACGAGAAGGGCGCCGAAGTCATCCGCATGCTGCACACGCTGCTCGGGCCGGAGGCCTTCCGCAACGGCATGGATCTGTACTTCAGCTACCACGACGGCCAGGCCGTGACCTGCGACGACTTCGTCGAGGCGATGTCGGAAGCGAACAACGGTTTCGACCTCGACCAGTTCATGCGCTGGTACAGCCAGGCGGGCACGCCGCGGCTGCGCGCGAGCACCGCCTGGGACGCCGCCGCAGGCGTATTCACGCTGACCCTCGAGCAGCACACGCCGCCGACGCCGGGCCAGGCCGACAAGCTGCCGCTGGTGATCCCGGTGGCGGTCGGCCTCATCGGCGCGGACGGGCAGGACCGCCCGCTGCGGCTCGAGGGCGAGGCCCAGGGCAGCGCCACCACGCGCGTGCTGCCGCTCACCGCGGCATGCCAGTCCTTCCGCTTCACCGGGCTCGACGCCGAACCGGTGCCCTCGTTGCTGCGTGGCTTCTCCGCGCCG
The DNA here is from genome assembly GCA_024710965.1 of Thauera sp. GTDB lineage: Bacteria > Pseudomonadota > Gammaproteobacteria > Burkholderiales > Rhodocyclaceae > Thauera. Next base: position 10,487 of record JANJTU010000363.1, read on the forward strand.
GTGATCCTCGAGCTCGACGAGGACGACGCGCGGCTGGCCTTCCGCATGGCGCACGACGCCGA
>JANJTU010000012.1 GCA_024710965.1 Thauera sp.
CCGAACACGGCCGGCATCGCCATGCGCATCGTGATGCGCGAGCCTTCGGCGCCGGGCGGATCGGTGGCGCGGCGGAACGGGATCACCTTGGTGTCGAACTGCGGCACCCACGGCAGCCCGCTCGCGCGCCGCTCACCATCGGCCCCCGCGCCCAGGAGGCGCGCTCCATCGAACCCGAACGCGCCATTGAAGGGGCTGCTGACGATCTTGAGCCAGCTCTCGTAGCAGGCCAGGCCGGACATCATCGCCTGTTCCCAGGATGCTGCGAGGTCGCGCCCCAGTTCGGTCATGTCCGGTGCTTCCGCACCGGATCGGGCTGCGGGGCGCGGCCCGCGGGATTGTCGGGTGCTCATGCGTCTCTCCTTGTTGGCTTTGTTGGCTTCATGCTCTGTGCTGCGCACGATTTCGCCCCGGGCCGGCGACCACACGCCGGCCGCACGCGGGGCGCTCATGCGCTGGAGGCGACAGGGCGGGCCACCGCAGCGGCCCGCCCGCGCGTCATCCGGCCTTGCGCCGGTCGGCAAATGCGATGTCGATCACGCACTGCCGGCGGTCCACGAACGGTCGGGCGTCCCTTGCCGCGCGCGCGCTCGCGGCTGCCGCCGCGCCGCGCGGCGACAGGCCCGTCAGCGCGCTCATTCCTGCCTGGGCCGCGGCGACGAGCTCGAACCAGGCACGCGACAGCTCGACCAGCTTGCGCGCCTGGGCGGCATCGAGCGCAGGCACCGCGCCGGGCGGCCCGCCCGTGCGGGTGGCGCCGGCCGCCTGTTCGCGCAGCGCCATCTCCGCGATGGCGATGTTCGATGCCTCGTTCGTGATCTGCAGCAGGCGCTCGCGCAGGGACACGTTGAGCGTGTTCAGGCGCACGATCGTCTGCATCGTCAGCGACGCGCCCTCGCCCAGCGGGTCACTCACCGGGTCGCGCCACTGGCACGCTTCGCCATCGCCCCCGCCGCCCGCCTCCTGCCATGCGCGCGCGAGCTCGAGCTGGCGCGCCCACGGCGTGCCCCACGTGTCGCGCGCATCGAGCGGCGGCACGAACTCGCCCGCGAGACCGTCCGCCCACCCACCTGTTGTCATCCTCTTCTTCGCCATAAGGCCTCCTTGTCCATTGGTGTTACGCCGGGCGCGCACAGCCTGCGTCCCCGGCCGGACCTTGCTCCATTGCCCATTCTGGGCAATTAGAGTCATGATAGCGGTCATGCCCTCCCAATCATAGGCAACGACGCCGCAGGCTCCAGAATTCCCGGCCTCGCCGACCGCCGCCCCCTCATCGTCGCCCGCCCCGGTTGCCGACGGATGACAGCCGCTGCCCGACGGCACGGCGCCCAACGCGAGCCGGCACGGCAGCGCACTGCCTATACTGGGTCGGTCCACCCCCGGCGCACGGCCGGACGGAGACGACCATGAAACGCTTTCTCGCCCTGCTTGCCCTCGCCGCCGGCGTCGTCGCGCCGGCGCCGGCCCAGCACGACGCGCCGGTACCGATCCGGCCCGAGGCCCAGCGCTGGGGCGGACCGCCGAACATTCCGGCGCTGCAGGCGGCGTGGCTGCTCGGCGCCGAGGACCGGCCCGGGCCCTACATCCTGCGCGTGCGCCTCGCCGCGGACGGCCGCATCCCGCCGCACACGCACCCGGACGAGCGCCACAGCACGGTGCTGTCGGGCACGATCCACGTCGGCTTCGGCGACCGCTTCGACGCCAGCCGGGTCGTCGCCGTGCCGGCCGGGGCGGTCTATGTGTCGCCCGCCGGCGTGCCGCACTACGTCTGGGCGAAGGACGGCGACGCCGAATACCAGGAAAGCGGGGTCGGCCCCACCGCGACCTCGATGGTTCCGCACTGAGCGGTCGGCCCGCCAGGACGAGCCCCCGGCCGACCATCGTGGGAGAGCACCGATGAACGACCTGCGCATCCTGCATCTGGAGGACAGCCCGGACGACGCCGAGCTCGTCCATGCCACGCTGAGCCTGGCCGGCCTCGCCGCCGACATCCGGCTCGTGTCCACCCGCGAGGCATACGTCGACGCGCTGGAACAGTTCGCGCCCGATCTCATCCTCACCGACTACCGCATCCCGCGCTTCAGCGGCCTGGAAGGGCTCGAGATCCGCAACCGGCTCGCGCCGGACGTGCCGCTGATCTTCGTCACCGGCTCGCTCGGCGACGATCTCGCGGTCAACACCCTGCGCCTGGGCGCCACCGACTTCGTCCTCAAGGACCGCATGGCGCGCCTGCCGAGCGCGATCCGGCGCGCGCTCGAGGACCGCGACCGGCGGCAGGCGCACCGGCAGCTCGATGCCGAGCTCGCGGCCCAGCGCGAGCTGATGCGGGCGACGCTGGACGCGGCGCAGGCGGCCATCGTCGTCCTCGACGCCATGGGTGCCATCGTCAGCGCCAACCCGATGGCCTCGCGCCTGAGCGGCTGCGCCCCGGCCAGCCTTGCCGGGCAGGCGTTCTGGGACGTCTTCCCGGCGCCGCAGAGCGTCGATGCCACGCGCGAGCGGGTGCGGGCGGCGCTCGAATGGCCGGACGCGGTGGCCGGCAGCAGCTGGCCGATGAGCACCGTCGCCGGCCGCAGCGTGGTCTGGAGTGCCGGCGCGCTGGCCAGCCCCGGGCGGCGCGAACGCCTGGTGCTGAGCGGGCTCGACATCACCGCGCAGCGGCAGGCCGAGGACCAGGCCCACTACCTCGGCAACTACGACCCCGCCACCGGCCTGCCCAACCGCACGCGCTTCGTCGACGCGCTCGCGGCGCGCTGCCGCCAGCGCGCCGCGGACGAGCCCATGGTGATGGCGATGCTGATGATCGCGCTGCAGCGGCTGGAGGAGATCGCCGACAGCGACGGCGAAGAGGCGATCGCTGCGATCTGCACCGCGCTCGTCGGCCGCATGGCCGCCGTGGCCGGCGACGAGCCGCTGCTGGCGCGCATCTCCGACAGCCGCCTCGCGCTCGCCACGACACTCGACCGCGGCGAGCTGGAGCGCTTCGTTCCGCACGTGCTCGACGCGCTGGCCGCCCCGCTCGCCGTCGACGGCCGCCAGCGCGTGATCCCGGCGCGCGCCGGCGTTGCCCTGCTGCCCGACGACGCCGCCGACGCACGCCAGCTGCTGCGCGCGGCCGAGGCCGCGCTGCTCGGCATCGAGGCCGACGCGACGCGCAACTATGCCTTCTACACGCCGGCGCAGTCCGACCAGGCCCGCGAACGGCTCCAGCTCGAAGCCGAGCTGCGCGAGGCACTCGCCGCCGACGACCAGCTCGTGCTGCACTACCAGCCCCAGGTGGACCTGCGCTCGGGCGAGATTGTCGGCCTCGAGTCGCTGATCCGCTGGCACCACCCGCGCCTGGCCTGGCTGTCGCCGGCGCGCTTCATCCCGCTCGCCGAAGTCACCGGCCTGATGAACGCGCTCGGCAACTGGACGCTGCGCGAGGTGTGCCGGCAGCTGGCGCAGTGGGAGCGCGACGGCGTCACCGCCCCGGTGGTGGCGGTGAACCTGTCCGCGAGCCAGTTCGCCGCCAGCACGCTGCTGACCGACATCGACCGCATCCTCGCCCAGTGCGGCACCCGCGCCGACCGCCTCGAGCTCGAGCTCACCGAGTCGGCGGGCATGCGCGACCCGCAGGGCAGCGTCGCGCTCATGACCCAGCTGCGGCAGCGCGGCCTGAAGATCTCGATCGACGACTTCGGCACCGGCTACTCCAGCCTGAGCTACCTGAAGCGCTTCCCCGTCAATCGGCTGAAGGTGGACCAGTCCTTCGTGCGCGACATCGTCACCGACGCCGACGACCAGGCCATCTCGCGCGCCATCATCGCCATGGGCCACCAGCTCAAGCTCGAGGTGGTCGCCGAAGGCGTCGAAACCGGCGACCAGTGCGCGCTGCTCACCGCCGCCGGCTGCGACCTCGGCCAGGGCTACCTGATGAGCCGCCCGGTCGCGGCCGAGCAGTGCGCCGCCCTGTTCGGCAAGCCGCTGCCGCTGTCCTGAGCGGCGGGGCGAACACCACCGCTTCCCCCCTCGCGATAAAAAGAGAAAAAACCTCATGAAAACCCTGCGCATCCTCCATCTCGAAGACGATCCCAACGACATCGAACTGATCCAGCGCGAAGCCGCCCGCCGCACCGCGGCGCCGGCGTGGACCGTGGCCACCTCGCGCCAGGCCTTCGTCGACGCGCTCACCCAGGACGAGTTCGACCTCGTCCTCTCCGACAGCCGCGTGCCCGGCCTCGACGGCCAGGAGGCATTGCGCCTGGCGCACGAGCGCAACCCGGCGCTGCCCTTCGTCTTCGTCAGCGGCAGCACCGACCCGCGCTGGATCGCGCAGTGCCTCGAGCTCGGCGCCCACGACTACGTGTCGAAGGACCAGCTCTGGCGCCTCGCCCCCGCGCTGCAGGGCGTGCAGGCGACGCTGCGCAGCGGCCAGCTCGGGCGGCTGAACCGCGCCCACGCGCTGCTGGTGGAAGTGATCAAGCAGCTCTCGCTCGCGCGCAGCGTCGAGGCCATCGTCGACATCGTCAAGACTGCCGCACGCCAGCTCAACGGCGCCGACGGCGCCACCTTCGTGCTGCGCGACGGCGACCTCTGCCACTACGTCGCCGAGGATGCGATCGGCCCGCTCTGGCAGGGGCGGCGCTTCCCGCTGCGCGCCTGCATCAGCGGCTGGGCGATGCTGGAAAAGCGCGCCGCGGTCGTGCCCGACATCTACGCCGACCCGCGCATCCCCGCCGACGCCTACCGGCCGACCTTCGTCAAGAGCCTGGTCATGGTGCCGATCCGCGCCGACGCCCCGATCGGCGCCATCGGCAACTACTGGGCGCGCCCCTACGAGGCCAGCGCCGAGGAGGTCGAGCTGATCCAGGCCCTGGCCGACTCGACCGCGCTCGCATTCGAGAACCTCGAGCTCTACCGCGACCTCGAGCGCCGCGTGCGCGAGCGCACGCAGAGCCTGCAGGCGGCGAACGAGGAGCTCGAGGCCTTCTCGCACTCGGTCTCGCACGACCTGCGCGCGCCGCTGCGCGCCCTGCAGGGCTACGCCGACCTGCTGCTGAGCCAGGTCCAGCCGCCGCTCGCGGGCCAGGCCCTGAGCTACACCGAACGCCTGCGCAACTCGGCGCGCCGCATGCACGTGCTGATCGAGGACCTGCTCCGGCTCTCCCGCGTGTCGCGCGCCGAGCTGCAGCGCCGGCCGGTGGCGCTCGGCCGCATCGCCGCCGAGGTCCTCGCCAGCCTGCGCAACACCTCGGCCCCGCGCGCGGACGTGGAACTGGTCGTGGACGAGTCGCTCGAGGCCGAGGGCGACCCGGGCCTGCTGCGCATCGCGCTCGAGAACCTGCTCGGCAACGCGTGGAAATACACCGGCAAGACCGCCGGCGCGCGCATCGAGTTCTTCGCCGAACCCGCGCCCGGCAGCGCCACGACCTATGTCGTGCGCGACAACGGCGCCGGCTTCGACATGGCGCTCGCCGGCGAGCTGTTCCAGGCTTTCCACCGCCTGCACACCGAGGCCGAGTTCCCCGGCACCGGCATCGGCCTGACCATCGTCCAGCGCATCGTCGCCAAGCACGGCGGGCGCATCTGGGCCGAGGCGGCGCCGGGCCAGGGCGCCTGCTTTCGCTTCACGCTGCCGCCGGCAGCGGCGCCTGCGCCGCTCACCGCCCTGTGAGCCGGGCTGTCGCCGGCGGCGCGCCGGCACGGGCGGCGGCACAAGCGCCGGCCGGCCCGGGAAGGGCGCACTCGTCGCAGCGATGGGTCCCCGGCCGCCCGTGCTCGCGGCCGCCCCTGCCGCCCCTGCCAAGGACGGATCGCGCCCGCGATCCGGCGCTTCATCGCGCTCGACACCCAGGCCGGCCGCTCAACGCTGCTGGCCGAGGTGCAGCAGGTAGGCGACCAGCTCCCAGATCTGCTCGGCGCTGAAGGCCTCGCCCCAGGGCGGCATCACGTCCGCGCCCTCGCGCCCGTGCGAGATGGTGTCGAACAGCAGCTGCGGCGCGAGGTCGCTGCGCCCCTTGAAGTCCGGCGCGCGCCCGCCGACGCCTTCATGGCCGTGGCAGTAGCCGGCACAGGTCTTGTTGAAGCGCTTGCGCCCGGCGCCGATGCGGGCCTCGTCGGCGAGGTCGAAAGGCGCCGCCGACGCGGCCGGCGCGGCCGAAACCGCGGCGGCCCGTGCGCCCGCGTCCCCGCCCGGGGGCGCGGCGGCCGCGCAGTCGAAGGCAAGGCCGGCGAGCAGCAGCGGCAGGATCAGGCCGGGCGTGGCCGGCGGACGGCGGCGGAGCGCCGGGGGCACGGTGCGCGTGGCGGTGAAAGGCATGATGTTCTCCTCCTCTTGCAGGCGGGGCGGCGGCGCCATTGCCGTGCCCCGCGCGGGTCGATGGCGGCGGCGCCCGCCTGGCGCGCGCCCGCCACGGGGGCCAGACGCGCGCCTTGCGACCGCCGCGCGACGCGTGCTCACTCCAGCGTGAACGCGATCAGCGCCGCGCCGCCGGGCAGCTCCTTGATGCGCGGGAAGGCGCCGGCGAGGAAGCCCGGCGCGTGCGAGCCCAGCCCGGTCGGGAAGACGAGGTACTGACGGCCGTCCACCGCGTAGCTCACCGGCCCGCCGCGCAGGCCCGAGCCGGCGTTGAAGCGCCACAGCTCGGCGCCGCTGTCGGCGTCGTAGGCGTGGATCAGCCCTTCCATGTCGCCGGTGAACACCAGGCCGCCGGCGGTGGTGAGCACGCTCGAGAGCGGCGGCAGCTCGTAGCGGATGCTCCACTTCAGCTTGCCGGTGAGCGGGTCGCGCGCGTCGAGGCGGCCGTGCGGCTGGCCCTCGGGCGGGGGCACGAGCTTGATCTCCTCGATGCCGAGCGACAGCGCGGACAGGGCGACGAGGTCGGCGGGGTCGTCCTTGCCCGCCACGACCTCGTTGCACACTTCCATCGCGTGCGAGTACCACAGCCCGGTGCCGGGGTTGTAGGCGCCGTGGTTCCAGCTGCGCGCGCCGAGCAGGTTGGGGCAGAACAGCTTGCGCTTGCCTTCTTCCGGATACACCGGGTCGATCAGCGCGCCGCTCTTCGGGTCGATGCCCTTGACCCAGTTCACGTGCTCGGCGAACTGCCAGACGTCGTGCAGGCCGCCGTCGTCCTTGTCCATGACGAAGACGAAGCCGCCCTTGTTCAGGTGCACGATGACGTCCTTGCCGTCCTTCTGCACCATCAGCGCCTCGTAGGCGGAGTCGAAGTCCCAGGAGTCGTGCGGCACCTCCTGCCGCGCCCACTTCAGCTGGCCCGTCTGCGGGTCGAGCGCGAGCAGGCTGGCGGTGTGCTTGTTGTCGCCCTTGCGCTCGGCGTTGTAGTAGTCGGGCGCGGCGTTGGAGGTGCCGATGTAGATCGTGTCGGTGCGCGGGTCGTAGGTGCCCGGCATCCAGGCGCTGCCGCCGCCGCGCTGGCGGCTGTCGCCCGGCCAGCTCGCGGGGTCGTCCTTGAGGATGTCGAAGGTCCACAGCGGCTTGCCGCTGTCGGCATCGACCGCGTAGATCTTGCCCATGATCGGCTGGTCGCCGCCGGTGGTGCCACCGAACAGGACCTTGCCGGCGAGCTGTGGCGGCGCCGAGAACAGCGCGCCGTACTGCGTCTTCTGGTCGGTGAGCTGGGTGGACCACAGCTCCTCGCCAGTCTTCTGGTCGAGGGCGAGGAAGCGGCCGTCGAGCGTGCCGACGAAGACCTTGCCGCGGCCCACCGTCACGCCGCGGCTCGCCGCCGGGTAGAAGACCTGCTTGGCCAGCGGGCTGAGCCTGGGCGCGTAGTGCCACAGCGTCTTGCCGCTGGCGGCATCGACCGCCCACACGTTGTTGTTGGCGGAGATGTAGTAGAGCACGCCGTCGATGACGATCGGGGTGGCCTGCAGGCCGTGGGTGAGGTTGCCCGGCTGGTGGATCCAGGCCACCTTCAGGCGCTGGACGTTGTCCTTGTGGATGGCGTCGAGCGGGCTGAAGCGCCAGGCGTTGAAGCTGCGGTGGTACTGCGGCCAGTTGGCCGGGTCGTCGTAGCCCGGACCGCTGGCGGCGGTGGCGGGCGCGGCGTGCACCAGGGTGGCGGCGAGCGCCGCCAGCAGCGGCCGTGCGATGCGCGAAAGGTTCATGATCCTGTCCTCGGATGGAAGGGGTGGGCGCGGGCGGAGGCGGCTCTCACCACATGAAGCGGGCGCCGACGGTGACATAGTCGGTGTCGGTGGCGCGGCCGAAGGCGGGGTTGAAGTCGAACTCGGAGCGGCCGAGCTCGCCGTACACGGTCACGAAGCGGTTGAGACCGTGGTAGAGCCCGGCGAGCGTGCCCTTCGCCTCGTGGCCGGGCGTGGCGGCGGTGTCGTCGATGCGGGTGCGGCCGTGGCTCAGGCGCACCGTGGTCGCGGGGGCGAGCTGCGCGGTGGCCTGCACCCAGTAGCCCTTGCTCTCGCGCTCGCGGCCTTCGGCGTCGAGCGCGTCGTAGTCGAACATCAGCGCCGAGCCCAGGCCCTTGCCGGTGAAGGCCGAGGCGAAGAAGCCGAAGGCGCCCAGCTTCAGTTCGCCGCCGAGCGAGGCGCCGCGGCCGTTCACCGCATCGCCGCCGACACAGCTGCTGCCGTCGGGCAGGCGACAGTTCTCCGCGCGCTGATGCACCGCGTCGGCATAGAGCGTGTAGCTGCCGCCATCGAACTCGCCCTCCCAGGCCAGTTCGGCCTCGATGCGCGGCAGCGTGGTCTTGCTCGCCAGCCCGGCGGCGGGGAGGAAGACGTTGCCCATCTGGCTCGGGTCGTAGAGGCCGACGGCGAGCTTGAGCGCATGCGCCTGCGGCGAGTCGTAGCGCAGGCCGCTGTTGAAGTTGGCGTAGAGGTAGCCCGAATGCAGCGAGCCGGCGCCGAGCGCGCCGCCGGTGTTGGCGTTGTCGTAGGCGAAGAAGCCGCCGGCGAGCACCGAGGCGTCGGCCAGGATCGGCCGCCCCTGGAAGATGCTGTAGTGCTTGCCGATGGTGACCTGGCCGAAGTCGCCCTCGAAGCGCGCCCAGATCTCGCGCGGGTCGATCGCCTTCGACGCGGTGTCGGCGACGTTGCCGCGGTTCTTGAAGTTGCCCTCGCCCGAATGCGGGTTGATGCGCAGCCCCAGCCGGCTCGACAGCTTCAGGCCGTCGGTCTCGGGCACGGCGAAGTTGAAGCCGATCAGGTTCGGCGAGTCGCCCGAGGTGATGCGGAAGGCATCGTTGGCGTCCTCGTCGCCGCGCGTGGAGCTGGCGTTGAGGATCACCCAGCCGTCGACGCTGAAGCGGTAGCCGTCCTTGTCGAAGACCGCGATCTCGGCCGCGGCGCTGCCGGCGAGGGCGAGGCCGGCGGCGGCGGCGAGCAGGTGGCGCGTGGCGAGCGGGCGCGCGGCGGAACGCCGGGCGGGAGTGTGGCGTGCGTGCATCGGGTTGTCTCCGGTCGTTATGAGTTTGTCGTCGATGCGCGCGCCAGCGGCGGCGCGGCGCATCGGCAGGGCTCATAGCAACGCCGATGCCAGCGGCGCCGCCGCGGCGCCGCCGCGAGCTTGCCATCGTCATCGAGCTGGACGCGCACCGCGAGGCCCGGCGCGGCTTCGCAGCCGATGCGGCGCGGCGGCCGGGTGGCGCCGAAGGGGCGACATCGGCCACGCCCTGCGGCCGCGCCGGCGGCAGCGGAGCGGGCTTTCGCCTGTCGCGCTGTCGCGCCGGCTGCGACAGCTGTCGCAGCCCCTGCGACAGTGCGGCGACAACCGCAGGAGGCCGCTCCAGTCGCCGCAGCGAGATCGGATCAACTTCCAAATCAGTGACTTGCAGTTCAAAGCAGCCACGCTCCGGCCATCCGCTGCGAGCTGGCACCGCTCTTGCGATAGGGCTGTCGAGCGCCGCCGCCGGGCGCAGCGCGCCGCACGGCGTCGCAGCCGGCAGGCGGCGCCGGGATTCCACCCCATCGACGAGGAGGTTTGCAGCCATGGAAGCGACAGCCGAACAACTGCTGTGGATGTACGAAAAGATGATCGAGATCCGGGAGTACGAGGAGACCATGGCCAGGGTCTATCTCGAGGCCAAGCTCCCGCCGAAGATCCAGAAGGGGCTGGCCTTCGACATCGGCGCCGGCCCGGTGCCGGGCGAGATGCACCTGGCCGCCGGCCAGGAGCCGGTGGCGGTGGGCGTGTGCGCCCACCTGCGCCGCGACGACAGCGTGGTCGGCGCCCACCGCCCGCACCACTTCGCCATCGCCAAGGACGTCGACCTGAACGCGATGACCGCCGAGATGTACGGCAAGGCCACCGGCCTGGGCCGCGGCAAGGGCGGCCACATGCACCTGTTCGACCCGGCGGTGAAGTTCTCCTGCAGCGGCATCGTCGGCGCCGGCGCGCCGCAGGCCTGCGGCGCCGCGCTGGCGGCGAAGAAGCGCGGCACCGACGCGGTGGCGGTCGCCTTCTTCGGTGAAGGCGCGGCCAACCAGGGCGCCTTCCACGAGGCGCTCAACCTCGCCGCGCTGTGGAAGCTGCCGGTGGTGTTCGTGGTCGAGGACAACAAGTACGGCATCTCGGTGGAGAAGTCCGCCTCCACTGCGATCGCCTCCAACGCCGACCGCGCCGCCGGCTACGGCATGCCCGGCGTGCTGGTCGAACAGAACGATGCGCTCGCGGTGTTCGAGGCCGCCGGCGAAGCCGTGGCGCGCGCCCGGCGCGGCGAGGGGCCGACCCTGATCGAGGTCAAGACCGACCGCTACTTCGGCCACTTCCAGGGCGACCCCGAGACCTACCGCCCCAAGGGCGAAGCGAAGGCGCTGCGCCAGCACGACCCGATCCCGGCGCTCGCCACCCTGCTGCGCGCGCGCGGCCTGATCGACGACGCGGCCGAGGCCGCACTGCGCACGCGCGTCTCGGCGCGGGTGCAGGCCGCCTACGACTTCGGCCGCAACAGCCCCTACCCGGAACCGCAGGACGCGCTGCTGCACGTCTTCGCCGCATGAGCACGAGGAGAGCACGATGAGCACCCCCACCGTCACCCCCACCACCACCCGCCGCCTGACGATGGCGCAGGCGATCTCGGAAGCGACCGCGCAGGAGATGGCGCGCGACCCCCGCGTCTTCGTCATGGGCGAGGACGTCGGCAAGTACGGCGGCATCTTCAGCGCCACCACCGGCCTGCTCGAGCAGTTCGGCCCCGAGCGCGTCATGGACACGCCAATCTCGGAGACCGGCTTCATGGGCGCCGCGCTCGGCGCCGCCGCCGAAGGCCTGCGCCCGATCTCGGAGCTGATGTTCGTCGATTTCTTCGGCGTCTGCTTCGACCAGATCTACAACCACATCGCCAAGAACCACTACATGTCGGGCGGCGCCTGCAAGTACCCGCTGGTGATCACCACCGGCATCGGCGGCGGCTACAACGACGCCGCCCAGCACTCGCAGTGCCTGTACTCGATCTTCGCCCACGTCCCCGGCCTCAAGGTCGTCGTGCCGTCCAACGCCTATGACGCCAAGGGCCTGATGACCACCGCGATCCGCGACGACAACCCGGTCGTCTTCCTCTACCACAAGGGCATCATGGGCCTGTCCTGGATGTCCTACTTGGAGGGCAGCACCAACGCGGTCCCCGAGGAGCAATACACCATCCCCTTCGGCCAGGCGCGGGTGGTGCGCGAGGGCCGCGACGTCACCATCGTGACCCTGTCGCAGATGGTGCAGAAGGCGGTGCTGGCCGCGGACCAGCTCGCCGCGGAAGGCATCTCCGCCGAGGTGCTCGACCTGCGCACCCTGGTGCCGCTCGACCGCGCAAGCGTGCTCGATTCGGTGGCGAAGACCGGCCGCCTGCTGGTGGCCGACGAGGACTACCTCAGCTACGGCCTCTCCGGCGAGATCGCCGCGCTGGTGGCCGAGAACCTCGACCGCCTCCGCCTCAAGGCCCCGGTGCGCCGCCTCGCCGTGCCCGACGTGCCGATCCCCTTCAGCCGCCCGCTCGAGACGTTCGCCATTCCCCAGGTGGACAACATCGTCGCCAGCGTGCGCGGCCTGATGACTTTCAAGCTCGCTTGAGCAGCAACCCCCGGAACCAGGAGACACAACATGACCGACATCATCCTCGACGACGCGGTGTGGGCCGACGTCGATGAAGGCACCGAAGCCCTGCTGCAGGAATGGCAGGTGAAGGAAGGCGACAGCGTGGCCGCCGGCCAGGTGCTGGCCGTGGCCGAGCTGGTGAAGACCAGCCACGAGATCTTCGCCCCCGCCGCCGGCCGCATCGCCAGGCTCAACGTGGCCGAGCAGGACACCTTCGGCCGCGGCGCGGTGCTGGCGCAGCTGGAGGGCTGAGCGATGAGCGCGAGCGTGGCGGCCCATGCCACACCCCCATCGTCCACGGCCCCGGCCGAACGCCGCACCGTGCCGCTGACCGGCCTGCGCGGCGCGATCGCACGCAACATGGCGCAGGGCTGGCAGGCGCCGCGGGTGGCGCATTCGGTGGATGTGGACCTCAGCCGCGTCAAAGCCCTGCGCGCCGAGCGCGCCGCCGCCGGCGACAAGCTCAGCGTCAACGCCTTCGTGCTGCACGCGGTGGCGCAGGCGCTGCGCGCCCACCCGCGCCTGAACGCGCTGCTGCGCGAGAAGGAAGTCGAGCTGGTGGACGACATCAACCTCGGCGTCGCCGTCGCACTCGACGATGGGCTGATGGTGCCGGTGATCCGCCATGCCGACACGCTGACGCTGACGCAACTGGCGGCGGAAACCAGGCGCCTGGCCGAGGGCGCGCGCGCCGGCACGCTCGGCGGCGGTGCCTACCAGCGCGGCAGCTTCACCGTGACCAACCTCGGCAGCACCGCGGTGGACCGCTTCAGCCCGATCATCAAC
>JANJTU010000188.1 GCA_024710965.1 Thauera sp.
TGGTCCCGTCACCAGGAATCGAACCTGGATCTGGCGCTTAGGAGGCGCCCGTTCTATCCATTGAACTATGACGAGACTCAGGCCGCGCATTCTAGCGGTTTGGCGGCACCGGACCAAGTGTTGACGCCGGCTCGTCCGCCGGCCTGATGGTGTCGGGCGGCGTTGCGGGCCGGGCGTCGGCGACTGCTGTCTTGTCGGTGGAGGTAGGCGGGGTGGCGGGCGCGTTGCGCAAGGGGGGCAGCAGGAAGTGCTGTGGGCGGCGGAGGAAGCGCCGCAGCAGCAGCGCCGCGAAGCTGCGGCCCTGGGCGAAGCTGATGCGGCGTGCGCGCATCGCCACCGTCAGCGTCAGGGTGAAGCTGACCGCCAGGTTCACGATGCCGATCGCCAGCACGCCGCCGAACGCCAGGGCGGCGGCCTGCCAGGGCAGGGCGAAGTCGAGCGCGGTGGCGGCGTAGCCGATGTTGGCGGAGGAGAAGGCAATGTGGCGGATGTCCAGCGGCAGGCCGAACAGCACGCCGAGCGCGGTGGTGCCACCGAGCAGGAAGCCGAAGAAGAAGTTGCCGGCGAGGGCGCCGAGATTGTTCTCGACGTAGGTCGCGATGCGCTGCATGCGGGCCGCGCCCAGCAGCCGGCGCGGCCCGCGCAGTTGGAGCAGGCGCTGCGGCACGCGATTGTAGGCCGAGAGGTTGTCGTAATAGGCCGCGATCAGGCCCGACAGGAACAGGCACACGCCGGCGATGGCGGCAAAGAACAGGGCGCCGCCGCGTGGATCGACCTCTTCCAGCATCCGCGCGGCCCGCGCAGGCGAGACGAAGTGGGCGCCGGTGCTGCTCTGGATGGCGAGGCCGACGAGCACGGCGACCGGGATGGCGATGCCGATGTTGCCCAGGATCGCCGCGATCTGGCTGCGTATCGTGCGCGCGACGAGGTCGGCCAGCGCCTCCAGGTCGCGCGTCTTGCCGCGTGCCTCGCCGATCGAGGCGGCGATGGCGTTGGCCGTCATTGCCGGCTGTTTGGTGGCGACCGTGCCGCCGAGGATGTGGATCAGTACGAAGCCGAGGCCGTAGTTCAGGCAGAAGGCGAGCGCGGCGTTGAGCGGCGCCATCTGCTGCTCGCCGAGCAGGATCTTCATGCCGGTCATGAAGGCGATGATCAGGCCGCCCAGCGCGGCCGAGGCGAGCATGCCGAAATACTCGCTGCGGGTGCTCGTGATGTACTTTTCGCCGGTCTTGCTCGCGCTCTCGGTCATGCGCAGCGACAGCAGCTCGACGTTCTGTCCCCAGTAGTCGGCGAGCTTGTTCTTGCGGCATTCGGCGCGCACGAGGGCCTTGAACAGCGTCACCACCTGCGCTGCGATGTCGGCCGCGACCCGGCGCTCGCGCAGGGTATTGAGCAGGCGGACGAGTTCGCCGACACGCTCGAGGTGCTGGCGCAGGCGTTCGAGCTTGAACGTGAGGGTGAGGCTGGTGCCGATCTTGGTCGCGCGCCGGCGCACGCGCTGCAGCACCTCGTCGCACTGGTGCAGCATGACGGCGAGGTGCTTGTCGTCACCGATCAGCGCCCCCGGCGTGGTCCACCAGGTCGTGTAATGTTCGATGTAGGCGAGCAGTTCCGCGTTCTGGGCGAGGAAGGGCGACTCGTACTCTTCCAGGCTGGGGTCGATGCGCACCAGTTCGGGGTCGAGGCCGATCGCCGAGACGTGGTAGGACAGGACCCGCAGCGCCTCGAGGATCTCGGCAACGGCGGGCGGCAGGGCGCTGGCGTCTTCCTCCGCCATCGGCGTCTCGTCGCCGACGAGCACGGCGAGCAGTGCCAGCCACACCTCGTCGGCGACGGCGTTTACCCACACCTCGTCGTCGGCGCGGTGGAAGAGCGCCGACAGCAGGTCCTTCAGATAGTCGGTGTCGATGACCTCGGGCAGCAGGCGGCCGGCGATGCGGCGCGAGGTCTCGGAGAAGAAGCCGGTGGACGGCAGCAGGCCCGACGAAACGTAGAGCGACACCTGCTTGCGTTCCTTGAACAGGCGCCGGAAGGAGGCGCGCAGGTGCTGCAGCAGATCGGGGCGGTGGGCCAGCAGTTGCGTCAGGGCGTGCAGGTTCTCGGCGGCGATGTCCGCCTGGGTGGCACGGCGCGGACGTAGCCGGTCCACGAGCGCCACCCACAGGGCCACCTGATCCTGCTCGGGCGCGCCGAAGCGTTCGAGAAGTCTTTCCATCGGTCGGGTTTCCTGCGAGTTGTAAGGTGCCGCGAGGCGGCTTTTGTGCACCGCATTATCCGGTATTCCGCCCCGGATGCGACCGGACGGCTAAAATCCGGGTTTTACGCTCCTGGCCGGTCTCGCCGCCGCGCACCTCCCATGCCCCTGCTGTCCGTCGAAAACGCCTGCCTCGCCTTCGGCCACGTCGATCTCCTCGACCGCGTCGGTTTCCAGCTCGAACCCGGCGAGCGCGTCGCCCTCATCGGCCGTAATGGGTCGGGCAAATCCAGCCTGCTGCGCGCGCTCGCCGGCCACGCCACGCTCGACGACGGCACGGTGTGGCGGCAGGCTGGGCTGGTCACCGCCTACGTGCCGCAGGAGCCCGACTTCGAGCTCGAGCGTGACGTCTTCGCCACCGTCGCCGACGGCCTCGGCGAGGCGGCGCGGCTGCTGGTCGATTATCACGCAGCGATGCTCGCGGTGGCCGAATCTGCCACGCCCGCGGCGCTGGCCCGGCTTGATGCGCTGCAACATGCAGTCGAGGCGGTAGAGGGCTGGCGCCTGAACCAGCGTGTCGAGCACATGATCGCCCGCCTCGGCCTGGCGGCCGAGGCCAAGGTTTCCAGCCTGTCGGGCGGCGGCGTGAAGCGGGTGTCGCTGGCGCGCGCGCTGGTCGCCGAGCCCGACCTGCTGCTGCTCGACGAACCCACCAACCACCTCGACCTCGACGGCATCCTGTGGCTGGAAAGCCTGATCCGCGAGTTCCGTGGTGCGGTCATCGTCATCACCCATGACCGCGTCTTCCTCGACAACGTCGCCACCCGCATCATCGAGCTCGATCGCGGCCACCTCGCCAGCTATCCGGGGCGCTTCGCCGACTACCAGCGGCGCAAGGCCGAGGAGCTCGAGGCCGAGGCCAAGGCCGCGGCGCGCTTCGACAAGTTCCTCGCCCAGGAGGAGGTCTGGATCCGCAAGGGGGTGGAGGCGCGGCGCACGCGCAATGAGGGCCGGGTGCGCCGGCTCGAGGCCCTGCGCCGCGAGCGCGCGGCGCGGCGCGACCGCCTCGGCAACGTCAGCCTCGCGGTGGACCGTGGCGAGAAGAGCGGGCAGATGGTGGCCGAACTCACGCACGTCACCAAACGCTACGGCGATCGCGTCATCGTGCGCGACTTCTCCACCCGCATCCTGCGTGGCGACCGTATCGGCCTGATCGGCCCCAATGGCGCGGGCAAGACCACGCTGCTCAAGCTCATCCTCGGCACGATCGAGCCCGACGAGGGCACGGTGCGGCGCGGCACGCGGCAGGCGGTGGCCTACTTCGACCAGCTGCGCGCGCAGCTCGCCCCCGAGCTGCCGCTCACCGAGGTCATCAGCCCGGGCTCGGACTATGTCGAGATCGGCGGCGAACGCAAGCACGTCATCGGCTATCTCGGCGACTTCCTGTTCGCGCCGCAGCGTGCGCGCTCGCCGGTCAAGTCGCTCTCCGGCGGCGAGCGCAACCGTCTGCTGCTGGCGCGCCTGTTCGCGCGTCCGGCCAACGTCATGGTGCTCGACGAGCCGACCAACGACCTCGACATCGAGACCCTCGACCTGCTCGAGGAGCTGCTCGCCGGCTACGACGGCACCCTGTTCCTCGTCAGCCACGACCGCGCCTTCCTCGACAACGTCGTCACCCAGGTCATCGCCGCCGAGGGCGACGGCCGCTGGGGCGAATACGCCGGCGGCTACGCCGACTGGCAGCGCGTGCAGGCGGCGCGCGCCGAGGCGGCGGAGGCGGGGCGCGACACCGCCCGCCGCGCCGCGGCGCCGGCGGCGAAGGCGGCCGAGCCGAAGCCGGGCGGCGCGCCGAACAAGCCGGCCAAGCTGTCCTTCAACGACAAGCGTGAGCTCGAGGCCTTGCCCGACCGCATTGCCGCCCTCGAAGCGGAGCAGGCCGCGCTGCACGCGCGCATGGCCGACCCCGCGCTGTATCAGCAGGCGCCGCAGGAGGTGGCGCAGATCAAGGCGAGGCTGGCGGCGCTGGAAGACGAGATCGAAGCGGCGCTGCTGCGCTGGGAGGAGCTCGAAACGCGCGCGGCGGGCTAGGCCGAACGGGGCTGCGTGGGCCGGACCCGTGTGGGTGCGGCGCGGCGGCTCATTCGGGCGTTCATTCGGCGCCTCACTCGACGGCTCACTCGGCGGCAGGCTCGGGCAGGAAGCGCGCGCGGAAATCCTCCGGCACGTCCAGGCGCTGCAGCAGCGCTTCGCGCCCGATGTGGAGCAGGGCCTCGATCGCCGCGATGTCGTCGGGCAGGGCGGGGTCGTCCCAGCCGCGGGCGACATGGCGGGAGAAGGCGGCCGCGAGCTGGATCGTGCGCACCCGCGGCGTGTCGCGCAGGCTTTCGTCGAGAAGCTCCACCAGCAGCAGCGGCAAGTGCCAGGCGCGGATGAGGCCGAGCTGGATCTCGGCGGCGGTGACGCCGAACACCCGCCGCTGGGTGTCGGCGCTGCGCAGGCTGCGGTCGGCGTCCTGCAGCGCGACGACCTGGCCGGTGAGCCCGGGCGCGTGCAGCCAGCACAGGATCTCGGCCGCCTCGCGCAGCAGCGCAGCGACGGTGATCTCCTGCACGTCGAGGTCGTGGCGCGCGATCGCCCAGTCGCGGGCGAGGTCGGCGGCGCGGCGGGCGCGGGCGATCACCTTGAGCACGCCCACGAGCGCGCGCGGATGGGCCCGGAGCACGCCCTCCACCGTCGGCATGTCGTGGAAGATGCTGAAGAAGGGCTCCACGCCGAGCATCATGATGGCGCGCTCGATCGTGGTGATGTCATGGTTCTGCGACTGGCGTCGGTGGCGTTCGACGTGGGT
The DNA here is from genome assembly GCA_024710965.1 of Thauera sp. Lineage (GTDB taxonomy): Bacteria > Pseudomonadota > Gammaproteobacteria > Burkholderiales > Rhodocyclaceae > Thauera. The sequence continues at coordinate 5,043 of JANJTU010000188.1, forward strand.
GAGCAGGCGCATCGTCATCAGCGGATCGCCGAGCACCACGCGGGTGATCTGCTTGCTGCTGACGCGGTCGAGGTTGGCGCGCAGGGCCTCAAGTTCGCGCACGGTGTGCCGTAGCACCGGCAGCGGCTCGCGCGAGAAGTGCTCGACATATGCATGCACCGAGTCCAGCGGATGGGGCAGCAGATTCATGATGTCTCGCCGAAGGATCCTTTGTGTGCATTATCGGTTGCGGCGGGCGCGAACTGAAGAGCACTGGCGCACGGGCAAGCCCGTGTCCGAGCGGGATTGCGCTGCGATGTGGCTATAATCGGGCGCATTCGCGGTGCATTGGCCGCGCCATTCCGAGACGAGGAGAATGTCCGCATGGCCCCCTTCCAGGCCTACCTGATCGAGCAGGACGAGAACCGGAAAGTCGCCGGCCGCATGACGACGCTGATGCCCGAGCAGCTCGATGCGGGCGAGGTGACGATCCGCGTCCATTACTCGAGCATCAACTACAAGGACGCGCTCGCCGCCACCGGCGCGGGCAAGATCATCCGCCGCTTTCCCTGCGTGGGCGGCATCGACCTCGCCGGCGAGGTGGTCGACAGCGCCGACGCGCGCTTCGCGCCGGGCGACCAGGTCATCGCCACCAGCTTCGACATCGGCGTCGCGCATCACGGCGGCTACGCGGAGTACGCACGCGTGCCGGCCGCCTGGGTGGTGCCGCTGCCGGCCGGGCTGGATCTGTTCGAGGCGATGGCGCTCGGCACCGCCGGCTTCACCGCGGCGCTCGCCGTCGTGCGCATGGAAGACAACGGCCTTGCGCCGGCCAACGGCCCGGTCATCGTCACCGGCGCCACCGGCGGCGTGGGCGGGCTGGCGATCGACATGCTCGCCCGGCTCGGCTACCACGTCGTCGCGCTCACCGGCAAGGCGGCCGAGGCCGACTACCTGAAGATGCTCGGCGCGGCCGAGATCAAGCTGCGCAGCGAGATCGAGCTCGACAAGGTGCGCCCGCTCGAGGCCGCGCAGTGGGCGGGGGCGGTGGACAACGTCGGCGGCCCGATCCTGCACTGGGTGCTGGCGACGATGAAGCAGGCGGGCACGGTGGCGAGCATCGGCAATGCGGCCAGCTTCAACCTGAACACGACCGTGTTCCCCTTCATCCTGCGCGGGGTGAGCCTGCTCGGCGTCGATTCGGGCTACATCGGCTTTCCGACCCGGCAGCGCGTGTGGGACCGGCTCGCCACCGACCTCAAGCCGCGTCACCTCGCCGCGGTGACGCGCACGATCGAGTTCGACGCGCTGCCCGGGGCGTTCGGGGCCTTCATCGCCGGCCAGGTCAAGGGGCGCACCGTGGTGCGGATCGGCGCCTGACGAAACGGCATGGAAGCGACGGGGGCAGTGATGACGGATGACGACAAGCTGCCCCGTGTGCTGGTGGTCGACGATTCGCGCATGGTGCGCGCGTCGATCGTCAAGCATGTGCGCGGCCGCTTCGAGATCCGCGAGGAGCCCGACGGCGAGGCGGGCTGGGAAGCGCTGCTGGTCGACCCCGGCATCGACCTCGTGCTGAGCGACATCGCGATGCCGCGGCTGGACGGCTACGGCCTGCTGGAGCGCATCCGTGCCTCGAAGCTGGCGCGCGTGCGCGAGCTGCCGGTGGTGATCATCTCCGGCGACGAGGACGAGGCCGCGCGCGAGCGGGCGCTGGGCCTCGGCGCCAACGGCTTCATCTCGAAGGGCGCAGGCAGCGTCGAGCTGCTGGCGACCCTGACCGCGCTCCTGCGCCTGGCGAAGGCGCAGAGCGAACTCGCGCAGAGCCGCGCCGCGCTCGCGCGGCAGAGCCCGATCGACCCCGCGACCGGCCTGGCGAGCGGCGCCTATCTCGACCATCACGGCGCGCAGTCGATCGCGCAGGCGCGGCGCTACCAGTCCGAGATCGCCGCGCTCGTGATCGAGGTCGATCAGTACGACGCGCTCGCCGCGCAGCATGGCGAGCACGTTGTCGGCCTGATCATCCGCAAGCTGTCGAAACTGCTCGCCGGCCGGATCCGCGCCGAAGACACGCTGTCGCAGCATTCCGCCTCGCAGTTCGCGCTGCTGTCGCCCGGGCTCGATCTGGTGTCGAGCTGTGCCTTTGCGCTGCGCCTGCGCGGCAGCGTCGAGAAGCTGCTGATGGCCTACCGCGAGGAGCGCATCCGCGTCACGCTGACGATCGGCGTCGCCAGTTCGGCCGTCGACGGCAAGCGTGCGGTGAGCGAGCTGCTCGGCCTCGCGCGCGCGCGCGCGATCGCGGGGCGGGCGGCGGGCGGCAACCGCGTCGTGGCCGAGCGCGGCGAGGTCGATCCCGCCTGCATCGAGCGCGAGCTCGCCCGCCATGTCAGCATCGACGCCGCCCTTCGCCAGTTGCGCACCGGCGCGGTGGCCGACGTCGATCTGCAGCTGCGCAACATCATCGGCGCGCTGATGCCGCTCTTCGAATTGGTAGAATCACGCCTTCACTGCGGTCTCCCGCTCGGGCAGCTCCAACTATTCCAAAAAGGGGCGGGGGCCGGCAGTGACGACGGAGAGGCAGCACAGACCTCCGTCGGTGGGACGTAGTGGTCGCAGTGGCGTTGCGCTGTCCCGGCGCGGCGGCGCGTGCATCACGTCATTTGCAATGCAGGGAATCTAGAAGGGAGAGTATGCAATGACCGTTTACCAGCAGTTTCACCGCCGTTCCATCGAAGATCGCGACGGGTTCTGGGCCGAGCAGGCCGAGCTCGTGCACTGGCACAAGCCGGCCGAGCAGATCTGCGATTTTTCCAAGCCGCCCTTCGTCAAGTGGTTCAAGGGCGGCGAGACCAACCTCTGCTACAACGCGGTGGATCGCCACGCCGCGGCCCGCCCGGACGACCGCGCACTGGTCTACATCTCGACCGAGACCAATGAGGAGAAGGTGTATTCCTTCGCCGAGCTGCAGCGCGAGGTCGAGCGCATGGCGGCGATCTACCAGGAGCTCGGCGTCCAGCGCGGCGACCGCGTGCTGATCTACATGCCGATGATCGCCGAGGCCGCGTTCGCCATGCTCGCCTGCGCGCGCATCGGCGCGATCCACTCGGTCGTGTTCGGCGGCTTCGCCGCCGGC
>JANJTU010000201.1 GCA_024710965.1 Thauera sp.
GGCGAGCAGCGCCGTGGCGTTGGCGGCGTTGCGTTCGCCGTCCGGATCCGAGAGCTGGAAGGCGGTGGAATTGAGCGCGCCGGTGAAGGTCGGGCGCAGCCGGGTGAAGCTCTCGCCCTGGCCGAGGCGCACGTGGGCGAAGAACTGGCCGCTCGCGCGCCCGATGTCGCCGCCAGGAAGCGTCACTTCCAGATCGCCGCGCCAGTTGAGCTGGCTCTCGGCATTGTCGTTGGTGCGCGCGCCGGCATTGACCCGCTGCGCCACCGCGACCACGCTGGCGCCGACCTCGATGCCTTCGAGCGCATCGAGCACGCCGGCGCGGTCGCTTGCCGACTGGGCGAGCGTTTCGACCGCCTTGAGGCGGGTGACAAGCTCCGGCTCGCGCTCGCTCAGCCGATCGCTCGTGAGGCCGGCCTCGAGCGCCTTGTTCTGCTCCTCGAGGGCGGCGACGCGACCGGCCAGCGCGGCGTCCGCCGCTGGGCCGGCGAGCTTCGCCTCCAGCTCGGCGTTGCGCTGCTCGAGCTTCTCGACGCGCTCGGCGAGCCGTTTGAACTCCGCCATGAGCGCATCCTGCGAGGTGGCGGCGCAGGCGCCGCCGGCCGCGCCGAGCACCGCCAGCGCGATGCCCGTACGCGTGAGAGAGGAGAAGCCCATGGCGGTAGCGGCCCGGTTCTCCGGAGTTGTCTCTGTAATGTGGGCGGTCTTGGGGGCGGGGGAGAGCGCCGACGGCCGGCGGGGGCAGTGGGAATACCTGTTCATGGGCTGGTCGTTGTGGTGTGAGGGAAGCAAGGAGTCGCGGATCGAACGTGCGAAAGTGGCGGCAATGAAAGCGGTCTCGTGCGCTGAAGCTCGGCGTCTGCCTTGCTCCTCTTGCCGTACTGCTCCTTGCAGCCAATGTTGAAAAGGTGGCGGTAAGGTCGACAGCGCCCGATCAGAGGTCGAGGACGAGTTGCTCCGACTTCGCCCGCGAGACGCAGATCATGATCTTGTCGCCGGCCTTGCGCTCCTTGGCGCTGAGGAAGGCGTCGCGATGGTCCGGGGTGCCGGAGATGACGCCGGTCAGGCAGGTGCCGCAGACACCCTCGCGGCACGAGGTGGCGACGTCGATGCCGTGGGCGCACAGGGCGTCGACGATGCTGCTGCCAGCCGGGACTGGAATCGTGCGCCCAGAGCGCTGCAGCTTGACTTCGAAGGCGCGGCCCGGCGCCGCCAAGGCGGCCGAGTCGGCGCTGAAGTACTCGACGTGGATCGCCTCGGGCGACCAGATCCCGGCCGTGAGCTCGCCGATCAGATTCGTGAAGCCGCGCGGGCCGCACATGTAGAGGTGGTGGCCTGGCGGACATTTGTCGAGGAGTGGCCGCAGCACCTCGCGCGACCGGTCGGCGCCGGTATTGTGGAATGTCACTTTGCCGGCGTATGGTTCGGACGAGAGCAGCTCACGGAACGCGGTCGCCGCGCTCGATCGCGTGAAGTAGTGCAGTTCGTACGAGGCGCCGCGAGTCTGCAGCTCCTGTGCCATCGCGAGGAGCGGCGTGATCCCGATGCCGGCAGCGAGGAGCAGGTAGTGGCGGGCTCCGTCGACGAGCGCGAAGTGGTTGCGCGGACCGCTGACGTCGAGCGTGTCGCCGACCCTTACGCGCCCGTGCATTGTCCGCGAGCCGCCGCGCGAGTCGGGCGCCTTCTTGACCGCGATGAGGTACGCGTCGCGCGTGCCGGGCGTGCCGCACAGCGAGTACTGGCGCACGGTCTTGTCATCGATCCGCACGTCGATGTGCGCGCCGGCGCTCCAGGCGGGGAGCGCAGCGCCGTCGGCGCTGACGAGCTCGAACGACTTGATGTCGGCGGTCTCGTCCACGATGCGCCGCACTCGCAGCTTCAGCCCCGCGGCGGGCGTCTGCTCCTGATGGCGGCTGCGCAGCCGGCCGCGGACCACGGTCCAGGCGAGCACGAGAATCGCGAGCGTGGCAATGAACCAAAGAAAGAGCGTGTTCATCTTCAATCTCCTCCGCCGGGGCAGGAAGCCTGCCCCGAACAGGGCTGTCCACGAGCTGAACTCGCGTTCGGCTCCGTGCGCCCCGCGCGGCGGCGTGCACCGCCGCGCGGGGCAGCAGACCGAGGATTACTCGGGCAGGTTCGGCAGGATGAAGGACAGCGTCGCCAGGTGCTCGTCGCCGTCCGTTTTCGCGGGATTCGCAGGCGGCGTGGGCAGTATTGCAGCGATGACGTTGAGGCCCTGGTTGCGCAGCTTGATCGTCGCGGTGCCGTCGGCGCCGGTCTTCAGCGGCGGGGAGTCGGGGTCGGTGACGTACTCGGTCACCACGCTTGCGCCCTGCACGGGTTTGCCTTCATACAGCACGCGGACCGTCAGCGCTTCGCCCATCTTGTCGGGCATCTGCTTGGCGAGCGGCACGATCTGCAGCTTGTGGGCGGGCAGCACGGGCGGCACCACATCGAGGCGGCGCAGGTGCACCGTGTACTTGACGGTGTGCTCGCTCTTGATCGCATCGGGCACCTCGTCCTTGCCCTTGTTGTGCCACTTGCCTTCGGGCGTCTTGCTCCACAGGCCATTGTCCAGGATCGCGGCAACCATCGCCGGCTTGCTGTCGGTGTTCACCACGACCAGCGGCCCGTTGGGCCCGAACTGCGTCGGCACCTCCTTGCCGTCCTGATCGTAAGCGGTGACGGTCTTCACCTTGGGCAGACGCTTCACCATGTCCGAGTCTTCACCCCCGACGCCGTAAATCAGCGCGAGCTGGCTCGAGCGCTGCGCGAACCAGATGCCATGTGCCTGTGCCAGGGTCGATGCGCCCAGGCCCGCAATCATGCTCGCCGCGAGGGCAAGCTTGCCGAAAGTCTTCATTGCTATCTCCTATCCTCTCTTTGTTGGAACAAGTGAAACGACTACGAAAGACACTCATTGATGAGGCGAGCTTCAGACTAGAAGCTGTGCTTGATCCCGACGTCGAACCCGGTGGAGGACTTGCCCGGGGCCGTCACGGCACCGTTCAGGGCCGAGGCCGACGGGCCCTCGTTGCTCACGTGAGCGACGGCCGTATACAAGGCAGTGCGCTTCGACAAGGGATGGACATAACCCGCTGCCCACTTCTTGGCCGTCGGGCTGCCTGGCGCATCGCTGCCGTAACGCGAGTACGCAAGCCGGATGTTGCCGACGCCGGCGGGGATTCGTACGCCCGCCAGCCAGCCCCGGGCCTTGAGCGGGCCGTTGCGGTCCCATTCGTACATGCCCATGACCTCGACCATGCCGAAGTTGTAGCTCGCGCCCGCATTGTTCTGGCGGGTATCGCCCGCTGCGTAGCGGGTCCGGCCGACTGCGCCCGACATCGTCAGGTTGCCGGTGGAGTAGAGGGCGCGGAGGCCATAGCCGCGGCCATCCTTGGAGGTTTCTGTGCCACTGGGATTCTCACCGAGGTAGTACGTGGCTTGGAACTGGAAGCCGGAGCCACTGAATCCCCCGGGCCCGTATCCGATCGCGGCGGCATTGAAGCCATGGCCGTAGAGGTACGAGACGCTGTTGGAGGCGCGGACCAGGGTTGGGCCGCCGATCGAGGAGTTCAACACCTGGCTGGTTCCGGTGCCGCTGAGGTCCAATGGGTCGTAGTGGGCAATGTTCCAGTATTGCGGCAGGAAGTCGCGGCCGAGGCGAATCTCGCCCCAGTCGCCGCCCAGGCTGAGGTGAGAACGGCGATTGAACGTCAGGCCCCCGCCGCCCGCACTACCGGTGACCTGGTTGTTCGTGTTGGTGGCTTGACCAGTGCCGGTGTCGGCGTTGATGCCAGCCTCCAGCCAGAATCCGGCCTTGAGGCCGTTGCCAAGGTCCTCAGTGCCCTTGAACGCCAGCCTGGAGGCGGCAAGTTGGCCGCTGGTCAGTCCGGTTTGGTTCGAAATGCTCCCCGAACCGCGGGTCACGGCCAGATCCACGACGCCGAAGACGGTCACGTTCGATTGAGCGAAAGCGGTGCCGGCGAGCGAAGCCGCGAGCGCGGCGGGCACGATTGCTTTCATTGCGGTGATCTTTGCTGACATTCGGCCTGTCTCCGAGCGGTCTTTGGTGTTTTCGCGATGTTGCGGAAGTGCTGCACTGTTCCCGTGAAGGATTGCTTTCATTGCGGCTGCCCTTGCTGGCACTCGAACGGTCTCCGAGCGGTCGTGGGTGCTTTCGCTTTGTTCCGGAGGTGCTGCACGGTGCCGGTCACGGCGAGCCCGGTGAGTGCCAGGGCGAGCAGCGTCCACAGCACCCGCGCCACGAGCGCGCCCGGCAGACCCGCACCGTCCGGCATCACGCCGATGTGCAACGGATAGACGACGTTGAGATAGCGCACGCT
>JANJTU010000257.1 GCA_024710965.1 Thauera sp.
GACGGCATCGCCATGGGCCACGGCGGCATGCTCTATTCGCTGCCCTCGCGCGAACTGATCGCCGACAGCGTCGAGTACATGGTCAATGCCCACACCGCCGACGCGCTGGTGTGCATCTCGAACTGCGACAAGATCACCCCGGGCATGCTGATGGCCGCGCTGCGCCTGAACATCCCGGCGATCTTCGTCTCCGGCGGGCCGATGGAGGCGGGCAAGGTCAAGTGGGAGGCCAAGGTCATCTCGCTCGACCTCGTCGACGCGATGGTCAAGGCCGCCGACAAGAGCTGCTCGGACGAAGAGGTCGACGCCATCGAGCGCTCCGCCTGCCCGACCTGCGGCTCCTGTTCCGGCATGTTCACCGCCAACTCGATGAACTGCCTGACCGAGGCGCTCGGCCTGTCGCTGCCCGGCAACGGCACCACGCTCGCCACCCATGCCGACCGCGAGAAGCTGTTCCGTCAGGCCGGGCGCAGCATCGTCGATCTGGCCCGGCGCTGGTACGAGCAGGACGACGCCTCGGTGCTGCCGCGCTCGATCGCCAGCTTCAAGGCCTTCGAGAACGCGATGAGTCTGGACGTGTCGATGGGCGGCTCGACCAACACCGTGCTCCACCTGCTCGCGGCCGCGCGCGAGGCCGGCGTCGACTTCACGATGAAGGACATCGACCGCATCAGCCGGCGCGTGCCCTGCCTGTGCAAGGTCGCGCCGGCGGTGGCCGACGTGCACATCGAGGACGTGCATCGCGCCGGCGGCATCATGGGCATTCTCGGCGAGCTCGACCGCGCCGGCCTGCTGCACCGCGACCTGCCGACCGTGCACAGCAAGACGATGGGCGAGGCGCTGTCGCGCTGGGACATCATGCAGGCGCACGACAAGGCGGTGTTCGACTTCTTCCGCGCCGCGCCCGGCGGCGTGCCGACGCAGGTGGCGTTTTCGCAGAACCGACGCTGGAACGAGCTCGACATGGATCGCACCGCCGGCGTGATCCGCGACAAGGCCAACGCCTTCAGCGCCGACGGCGGCCTGGCCGTGCTCTACGGCAACATCGCCGAGAAGGGCTGCATCGTCAAGACCGCCGGCGTCGACGAGTCGATCTGGCAGTTCACCGGCAAGGCGCGCGTGTACGAGAGTCAGGAGGGCGCGGTCGAGGCCATTCTCGGCGAGGTCGTGCAGGCCGGTGACGTCGTCGTCATCCGCTACGAAGGGCCGAAGGGCGGCCCCGGCATGCAGGAGATGCTGTACCCGACCTCCTACCTGAAGAGCCGTGGCCTCGGCGCGCAATGCGCGCTGCTCACCGACGGCCGCTTCTCGGGCGGCACCTCCGGCCTGTCGATCGGCCACGCCTCGCCGGAAGCGGCCTGCGGCGGCGCGATCGCGCTGGTCGAGGACGGCGACACGATCGAGATCGACATCCCCAACCGTCGCATCCACCTCGCGATCAGCGATGCCGAGCTCGCCGCCCGACGCGCGGCGATGGAAGCGAAGGGCAGCGCGGCGTGGAAACCCGTCCAGCGCGAGCGCGTGGTGTCGGCGGCTCTGCAGGCTTACGCCGCGCTGACGACTTCGGCCGACACAGGCGCGGTGCGCGACGTCACCCAGGTCCAGCGCTGATTGACCCCTCGCCAGCTGCTCTCTACCATCGGCCCCATGGATACCGAACTCGCGCAACTCGAGGCCCAGCTCGAGCAACTGATCAGCGTGCACGACCGCCTCAAGGCCGACAACGTCGGCCTGCGTGGGCGGCTCGCGCAGCTCGAAGCCGAAAATCGTCAGCTCTCGGACAAGCTCAGGCGCGCAGCCGACAAGCTCGAGGCGCTGCTGGACAAACTGCCGGAGGCCTGAAAACGTGTCGATGGATCATCTGGACGTGGTGCTGCTGGGAAAGGAATACCGGGTCGCCTGCGCCCCCGACAAGCGTGACGAGCTCCTCGCGGCGGTCGCCTACCTCGACGACAAGTTCATCGATCTTGCGGCGAAAACGCATGCATCGGGCGAGAAACTCGCGGTAATGACGGCGCTCAACATCGCCCACGAATTTCTTCGCCACCAGCGCGGCGACGGGTTTGACATGCAGGGCATGAAGCGTAGAATCGGTCTCATGAAAGCACGCCTCGACGGGGTGCTGGCCCAGCAGGAGAAGTTGTTCTAGGCCGGCCCGAGGCGGAAAAAGTCAATCCCCTGCAGTGTTCGTCGAAGCCGTAGACTCCTTGAACCAATAGTCGAAAGACTCGGTTGCCGACCATCGATGCCGCCGGTGTGCACGCCCCTAGCCGGGTGAGCCTGAAGCGGAAGGGACGCGACCTCCCTGAACCCAAGGTTCAGGATGCCCGGCGGAGACGGCACAGGCGGGGGGCCATTCGAAAGGCGCAGCGCGAGCTGCGCCTTTCTTCTTGGGGCGCGCGCTTCGCGCGCCAGCCGCCGATGCGTGGCCGGCGCGGAGTGGTCCGAACACGACGATTGATGGGACGATGGGTTTCGATTTCTGGTGGCTGACGTATCCGCTGCTCGGGGCGGCGGTGGGGTTCTTCGCAGGCCTGCTCGGCGTGGGCGGCGGCGGCATCATGGTGCCGATGCTGACCACCATCTTCATGGCGCAGGAGTTTCCGCGCGAGCAGGTGGTGCACATGGCGCTCGGCACCTCGATGGCGGCGATCGTCATGACCTCGGTGTCCAGCCTGCGCGCGCACCACGCCCATGGCGCGGTGCGCTGGGAGGTCGTGCGCGCGATCACGCCCGGCATCCTGCTCGGCACCTTCGGCGCCACCTTCATCGCCGCGCGCGTCGACACCGTGCCGCTGGCGCTGTTCTTCGTCGTCTTCATGGCCTACGTGGCGCTGCAGATGCTGCTCAACATCAAGCCCAAGCCCAGCCGCAGCCTGCCCGGCGCGCTCGGCATGAGCGCAGCCGGCCTGGGCATCGGCGGCGTGTCGGCGCTGGTGGCGATCGGTGGCGGCTCGCTGTCGGTGCCGTTCATGACCTGGTGCAACGTCAGGGTGCAGCATGCGATCGGCACCTCGGCGGCGATCGGCCTGCCGATCGCGCTCGCCGGCACCGTCGGCTACGTCGTCAAGGGCTGGGGCGCGCCGGGCACGCCGCCGCTGACCCTGGGCTACATCTACCTGCCGGCGCTGGTGCTGGTGTCGCTGGTGAGCACGCGGATCGCGCCGCTCGGCGCGCGCCTGGCGCACCGGCTGCCGGTGCCGACGCTGAAGAAGATCTTCGCCGGCGTGCTGATGGCGCTGTGCGCGAAGATGCTGCACAGCCTGTTCGGCTGAAGCGGCGAGCGGTCCGTCAGCGCGCCGCAGGCATGTCGATGGCGCGCAGGGTTTCGCGCAGCGTCTCCTGCAGCGGCCCGGCGACGGCGAGGCCGTGCTCCGCGGCCTGGCGCGCCTCGCTCCTGCGACCGAGTTCGAGCAGGACGCGGGCCCGGTTGTTGTATGCCGCGGCCGACTGGTGGCGTTCCGCGGCGCCGCGGAAGGCGGCTTCCGCGCCCCGCTTGTCGCCCGCGGCGTAAAGCGCGTTGCCCAGCCCCATCGCCAGCGTCAGGTTGCCGGGCCAGCGTGCGAGCCCGGTGCGATACGCGGTGACCGCGGCGCCCGCCCCGGCGTTGCGCTCGAAGGCGATGAGGGCGCGCGTGGCTTCGGCCTCGGACGCGCTCGGCGGCAGTCGGTCCGGCGGCAGGGCGACGAAGGCCCAGCGCTCGCTGCGCGCCCAGGTGTGTTCGAAGGTGCGGAAGGCAAGCTCCTGGCGCTTCATCGGCCCCGAGCGCAGCAGGAAATGCCCGGCCTCGAGGTCATAGCCGACGACCACGGCGTAGTGCCAGGACGGCGCCCAGGACAGGCCGAGATTCTGCAGCACCACCACCGGATTGCCGGCCGCCGTCTCGCGCATCAGCGCTTCCAGCGTGCCCGGGATCATCGTCGCCACCGCGCCCTGGCGACGGGCGCCGGCGAGCATCTCGATCTGCAGCGAGCCTTCGCGGCCGGGCAGGAAGACCTGGCCGACGAGGGCTTCGGGCCGGGTCGGCAGGCCCACCGCCGACAGGCTGGTGGCGAGTGCCGCCGGGCCGCAGAAGTGGCTGTCGTCGGGGAAGAAGGGCGTGTCGACGAGTTCGACCCGGGGCGGCAGGTCGGCCGGCGGCGCGCTGCGCAGCTGTGCCGTCTGCACCGCGCAGCCGGCGAGTGCGGCAGCGACCAGTGCCAGCACGGCACCGGCGAGGCGCTGCCAGCGTCTCGCCGGTGCCTGGTGCGCGGCACTCCTTGGCATCAACGCACCGAGCGCGTGAACGGGAACACCTTGGTCAGGCCGAGGATGTCGGTCAGCAGCAGCACGAAGAACACGAGCAGGATCGCGCCGATGATGCCGCCGGCCGGCGCGGAGTCGATCTGGTCGGCAAGGCGGGCCGCTTCGTCGTCGGTGAGGGCGGCGATGCGCTCCTGCGCGAGCGCGGCATCCACGCCCTGGCGCTCCATCTCGGCCTGGACATCGGCGCGCGCGAGCGCAGCGGACAGCCGCGCATGGCCCGAGGTGGCCTGCTCGGTGGCGGCGCTGCGGGCGACCTGTTCGGTCGAGATCAGCCCGGCGTGGGCAGTCTGGATCATCGTCGCATTGGCGAAACAGAGGGCGATGACGAGGGCGATGAGGCGCTGAAGACGTTTCATTTTTTTCTCCTTGGGCGGCCCTGCGGGAACTGAACCTGTCATTGATGTCAGCGCCTCGAGGAGGCGCTGAATCCATTATAGGTGGCCCGTTCGCGGGTCCGCCTCCGACATCGCTTCAGCATGTTACATGGGCACGGAGCGCGCCCGCGGCGGGGCTTCAGGGGGCGGAGCCGAGCGCCTCGCGCATCGTGCCGAGGTTGTGGCGCATCATCGCGATGTAGTCGGCGGCCGGGCCGTCGGCCGCCGACAGGGCGTCGGAGTACAGGGTGCCGCCGATGCGCGCACCGCCCTCGGTGCGGATGCGCTCGATCAGGCGCGGGTCGGCGATGTTCTCGATGAACACGGCAGGCGCCTTCTCCGCCTTCAACTGCCGGATCAGGCGGGCGACGCCCTGCGCGGTCGGCTCGGCGTTGTTCGAGACACCGACCGGGGCGACGAAGCGCACGCCGTAGGCGCGGCCGAAATAGGCGAAGGCGTCGTGCGAGCTGACCACCTTGCGCCGCTCGGCGGGGATGGCGGCGAAGGCGGCACGGATCTCGGCGTCGAGCGCCTTCAGCCGGCCGCGGTAGCGCTCGGCGTTGGCGCGATAGCTCGCGGCGCCTGCCGGGTCGGCCGCGGCGAGCGCGGCGGCGATGTTGTCGACGTAGCGCACGGCGTTGCCGACGTCCTGCCAGGCGTGCGGGTCGACCGCGTGCTGGTGGCCGTGGCCGTCGTCGTCGGCCATCGCCAGCGTGGCGATGCCCTCGCTCGCGGCCACCACCTTGCCCTTGTAGCCGCCGGAGCGCGCGAGGCGGGCCACCCAGTCATCGAAGCCGAGCCCGTTCGTCACCACCACGGCCGAGGCGCCGATGGCGCGGGCGTCCGACGGCCGGGGCTGGAAGGCGTGCGCATCCTCGTCCGGGCCGACCAGGGTGCGCACCGTCACGCGCTCGCCGCCCACCTGGCGGACGAAGTCGCCAAGGATGCTGAAGCTGGCGGTGACCTCGAGCGGCGGGGGCGGGGGGCGGGCGCGACCCCGCCCCGCGGCCCCCCCGGCCCACCCCCCCGCCCCCCCGCGGCGCCGAGTGCGGGGGGGGGGGGGGGGGGGG
>JANJTU010000262.1 GCA_024710965.1 Thauera sp.
GTCGGCGTGACCCGGGCAATCCACGTGCGCGTAGTGGCGCGTGGCGGTCTCGTACTCGACGTGCGCGGTGTTGATCGTGATCCCGCGCGCCTTCTCTTCGGGCGCCGCGTCGATCTGGTCGTAGGCCTTCGCCTCGCCACCGAACTTCTTCGACAGAATCGTCGTGATCGCCGCCGTCAGCGTGGTCTTGCCATGGTCAACGTGGCCGATCGTGCCAACGTTCACGTGCGGCTTCGTCCGCTCAAACTTACCCTTAGCCATATCGCCATCCTTAAAATCAGAACCAGAAAAACCAGTGCGGCAGCCAATCACATTGGCCGCCGCGCCAGGCCAGGCAGAAAATGAGTGGTGCCCATGACGTGGATTGAACACGTGGCCTCTCCCTTACCAAGGGAGTGCTCTACCACTGAGCTACATGGGCGCCGAAAACAGCACATCTGGAGCGGGTGAAGGGAATCGAACCCTCGTCGTAAGCTTGGAAGGCTTCTGCTCTACCATTGAGCTACACCCGCACTTACCACACTGCAGACCCTGCAGCCGATTCACTACAACCGCTACGCCGACCGCACACAACAATCACGGCACGACAATCAATGTTTCTGGTGGAGGGAGAAGGATTCGAACCTTCGAAGGCTGAGCCGTCAGATTTACAGTCTGATCCCGTTGACCGCTTGGGTATCCCTCCACGCGGCAAGCCCCGCACTATAGAGGCCACCCCTCCCCCTGTCAAACACTTTTTGCATCCGGCACAGAAACGCTTCGACGACGCACCACGAGCGGGCTGGAAGTGGCCGCCGCCAGAGGCGAGGCAGGCGGACACGGGAGCAGCCCTGCTCATTCCGGCCAGCTGCACGCGGCGACTGCCCGAACGCGCGTTGCCACACGCCGCCGGTTCCCGTGCCCGCGCCGGCATCGGCGCGAAGCGCGTGCCCCGGGCGTTGCGGACCGCTAAGATCGCGCGGGTTGCCCGCCTCTCCGAAACTATGCCTCCCGCCCTGAAAGCCCTGCTTGCCCAACTCGTCGGCGGGATCGGCGCCTACGCCCTCGCCCGCCACGGCCTATTGAATGATCTGGGGTCACTGGTGGCCGCCCAGGCCGCGATCGCGACGGGGACGGCCGCAGCGATGCGCAGCGCACGGTGGTGGCTGCCGATCCACCTCGTTTTCCTGCCGCTCGCGGTCACGTTGCGCGGCCTCGGCCTGCCGCCGGGCCTCTACCTCGGCGCCTTCGTTATCCTGCTGCTGATCTACTGGACCACTTTCCGCACCCAGGTGCCGCTCTATCTCAGCAACGCCGAGACTGCGGCGGCGGTGGCGCAGTTGCTGCCGTCCACCCCCGTCAGCGTGCTCGACATCGGCGCCGGCACCGGCTCGCTGCTGCGCCCACTGGCCCGCCTGCGGCCTGACTGCCGTTTCGCCGGCATCGAGCTCGCCCCCGCGCCCTGGCTGATCGGGCGCATCCTCGGTGCCCGCCTGCCCAACCTCACCTGGCGCCGCGGCGATCTGTTCACACCTTCGTGGACGGACTACGACGTCGTCTATGCCTTTCTGTCGCCAGTGCCGATGGGCGCCGTGTGGGGCAAGGCCAGCGCCGAGATGCGGGCGGGCAGCCTATTGATCAGCAACAGCTTTCCGCTACCGGCGCGGGAGCCGGACTTCGTCGCCGCGGTCGGCGACCGGCGGGGCACCCGACTCTACCTATACCGCATACCGGCGCAGCGCCCGGCGCGCTGAAGCGCGGAAATGGCATGGCGAACGGCCGCTTTTCCGGGCCTTGCAGCACGATCGTCGCGCCGATAATCCCCATCGTGCGACCGACCGTGGCCGCAAGGAGAGGACGGACGATTCATGGCAGAGATCATTTGCGTCATCGGCAACAAGGGCGGAACCGGCAAGACCACGCTTTCCCACATGCTGTGCCAGGGCCTCGGCCTGCTCGGCCAGCGTGCTGCCTGCGTGCTCACCGACACCTCCCGCGAACCGCTCCAGCCCGTCGGCCGGCGTTACGTCACAGCCGACGCGCGCACCCGCGACGCGCTGAGCAAGGTGGCGGACAAGCTGCGCACGCTGGACGACTGGATCGGCGTCATCGACGGCGGCGGCAACCGCACCGAGATGGACCGCAAGCTGTACGCGCTGTCCGACATCGTGCTGCTCCCATTTCGCGAATCGCACGAGGACATCCGCACCGTGGTGCGTGATCTCGAGATGTTCCCGCGCGCCTACGCCGTGCCGACGCAGTGGCCGACGAACGCCTGGCAGCGCGATGCGGCGGACCGTACCGTGGCCCTGCTGATGGGCGCCCACCGCCATCGCATCCTGCGCCCGGTCAACGCCCTGTCCTCATCCAAGCTGCTGCTGCAGAAGCAGGTGCCGGAGCAGTTGCCCACGCCGCTCGCCAACGCCTGCCGCGCCGTCGCCCGCCAGGTGCTCGAAGTGCTGGAGATCGACTTCTCGGAAGCGGCGTTCGACGAGGAGGAGATCGACGACGTCGAACGCCTGCCCCCGGCGGACATGCCCCTGCGCCTGGCGAACGCCGCCCGGCGCTCGCACTGAGCCCACCTTCAGAGGCGGGTGCCGTGGCGTGCGATGGCGACCAGCACCTGGGCGCGGCTCGACACCCCCAGCGCGCGGAAGATCGCCGACATGTGCACCTTCACCGTGCCCTCGGACAGACCGAGCAGCGCGGCGATTTCACGGTTGCTCTTGCCGTCGGCGAGCAGTTCGAGCACGCGCGCCTGCGCGGCGGTAAGGCCGAAGCGCTCGCTCGCCGGTACGCCATCATCGGTAGCCCGCGGTGCCGCTGCGCGCCCCACCGGCATATGCACGCCGCCGCCCAGCACCACCTGCACGGCCTCGAGCAGGGCCGCGCCGGAACTGGCCTTGGACACGAAGCCCGAAGCGCCCGCCTTGATCGCGCGCCGCACCGAGACCTCGTCATCCATCGCCGACACCACGATCGCCGGGATGTCGGGAAAGCGCTTCGCCAGTACCGCCAGCAGTGAGAAACCGTTCGTCTCTGGCAGCATCAGGTCGATCACCGCGAGGTCGATGCTGCCGTCGGCCGTGAGCGCAGCCAGCGCCTCGTCGGCATTGCCGGCCTCGACGCACACGACGTCCGCCCCCAGGCGCGACAGGCTCTGTGCCATCGCCTCCCGCACCAGGGCATGATCTTCAATGATCAGAATCTTGGTCACTTCCTGCTCCGGCCAGATCGCGGGCCGTCCCGCCGCAATGCGCGAAGCATAGCACGGGCGCCGTCCCCCTATCGGGCGGCGGCGAAAGCGTGGACAATTCCCGGCGCCTCGTCCAGCCGCCTGATCGTCGCGCCCGCCATGTCCCGCCCCCGCCCTGCCGCCTCCCCCAGCCAGCCCGGCGGGCCGCTGCGAACGGCCGTCCGCCGCCCGCGATGATCCGCCGCGCGCTGCGCCGTCTCGCCCTGTCACTGCTGCTGACCACCGGCATCGTGCCCGCAGCGCTGGCGCAGCGCGTGGTGGTGATCAGCGCCACCATCGATGGCGCTTACGGCGAGACGATCCGCGCGCTGCGCGCCACGCTCGCCGCCGCCAGCCCCGCCGCCACCTTCGAGGTCCTGCCGCCGGACGCACCCGCCGCCGCGCTCACGCGCGGAACGAAGGTTGTCGTCACCGTCGGCACCCAGGCGGCCCAGTCCGTCGCACAGCTCGACGGCACCGTGCCGGTCCTCCACATCCTGCTGCCCTCGGCCGCATTCGATGCACTGCCCGCACGGCAGAGGGGCGGCGCCGTGTCGGCAATCCTGCTCGACCAGCCGGCGGCGCGGCAGATCGCGCTGCTGCGCCTGGCCCTGCCCGACTGGCGACGCGTTGCGCTCATCGGCGGGCCGCGCAGCGAAGCCCGGGTCGCCCGCATTGCCGAGGCCGCCACCCGCGCGCAGCTGCAGGTCGCAAGCGCCACGATCGCCAGCGAGGACGAGCTCTACCCCGCCCTGCAGCGGGTGCTGGACCAACCCGCGGTGCTCATTGCCACGCCCGACACCGCCGTGTTCAACAGCTACACGGTGCAGAACGTGCTGCTCACCGCCTATCGCCTGCGTTCGCCGGTGGTCGGCTTTTCCGCCGCCTACGTCCGCGCCGGCGCCCTCCTCGGCCTCTACAGCACGCCCGCCCAGATCGGCAGCGAGGCGGGCGAGGCGGTGCTCCAGGTGCTGCGTGGCGCCGCCCTGCCCCCGGTTGCGCGGCCCGCCCACTTCGAAGTGGCGGTCAACGACACCGTGGCACGCGCACTCGGGCTCGCCCTGCCACCGGCCGACGAGCTCGCCGCCGCGCTGCGCCGCGAGGAGGGCGGCTCGCCATGATGTCGAGCTGGGGGATCCGTGCCCGCGTCATGTTCGTCGCCGTTGCGCCGATGCTGGCGCTCGCCGCCCTGATGACGGTGACCTACACCGGGCAGCGCCTGTCCGACCTCGACGAGGGCCTGAGCGCACGCGGCCGCGCCTACGCCCGGCAACTGGCGGCGGCGAGCGAGTACCCGGCGTTCTCCGGCAACGCCGAAGCCCTGCAGCGGCTCGCGCGCGCGCTGCTGAACGAGGATGACGTGATCGGCGTCGCCATCCTCGACCGCGACGGCCGCCCGCTCGCCCGCGCCGACCGCGCCGACCGCGCCGACCGCGCCGACCGCGCCGACCGCGCCGACCGCCCGCCC
>JANJTU010000263.1 GCA_024710965.1 Thauera sp.
CTCGACGAGGGCTCGACCTGGGAAGCGGCGATGGGCGCCGCCCACCACGGCCTGGGCAACCTGATCTGCCTGGTCGACATCAACAACCAGCAGGCCGACGGCCCCTCCACCAAGGTGATGGGCTTCGAGCCGCTGGCCGACAAGTGGGCCGCCTTCGGCTGGCACGTGCAGCGCGTCGACGGCAACGACCTCACCGCGGTGATCGCCGCCTTCGACACCGCGCGCAATCTGGCCGAGCCCAAGCCGCGCGTGATCCTGTTCGACACCCTGATGGGCAAGGGCGTGCCCTTCCTCGAGACGCGCGAGAAGAACCACTTCATCCGCGTCGATCCGCCCGAATGGCAGCAGGCCATCGACATCCTCGACCAAGCCCACGGAGCCGCCCGATGAGCACCCCCCCCGTCAACAAGCCGCGCCTGACCACGTCGGCGATGATCGCCTCGATCGCCTCCGAAGGCCAGCGCGTGAAGGCCGCGCCTTTCGGCAAGGCCCTGGTCGAACTGGCCGCGCAGCGCACCGACGTCGTCGGCCTCACCGCCGACCTCGCCAAGTACACCGACCTCCACCTCTTCGCCCAGGCCCACCCCGAGCGCTTCTTTCAGATGGGCATGGCCGAGCAGCTGCTGATGGCCTCCGCCGGCGGCATGGCCAAGGAAGGCTTCGTGCCCTTCGCCACCACCTACGCGGTGTTCGGCACCCGGCGTGCGTTCGACTTCGTCCATCAGGTGATCGCCGAGGAGAACCTCAACGTCAAGATGTGCTGCGCGCTGCCCGGGCTCACCACCGGCTACGGCCCCAGCCACCAGGCGACCGAAGACATCGCGCTGATGCGCGGCGTCCCCGGCATGACCATCATCGACCCCTGCGATGCCCTCGACATCGAGCAGGCGGTGCCGCAGATCGCCGCCCACGCCGGCCCGGTGTACATGCGCCTGCTGCGCGGCAACGTGCCGCTGGTGCTCGACGAGTACGACTACAAGTTCGAGCTCGGCAAGGCCAAGCTGCTGCGCGACGGCCGCGACGTGCTGGTGATCTCCTCCGGCATCCTGACCATGCGCGCGCTCGAAGTGGCGAAGGCGCTGGCGGCCGACAAGGTCGACGTCGGCGTGCTGCACGTGCCGACGATCAAGCCGCTCGACACCGCGACCATCCTGCGCGAGGCGGGCCGCTCCGGCCGCCTCGTGGTGGTGGCCGAGAACCACACCACGGTCGGCGGCCTCGGCGAGGCGGTGGCCACCGCGCTGCTGACCGCCGGCGTCACCCCGCCCTTCCGCCAGATCGCGCTGCCCGACGCCTTCCTCGACGCCGGCGCGCTGCCCACGCTGCACGACCGCTACGGCATCTCCGCCGAAGCGATGTCGGCAACGATCAAGAACTGGCTGCGCTGAGGCGCGATGAAGCGGCTGCGCACGAGGGCAGCGCAGCGGCTACGAGGGTATCGAAAGCTGGATAACTGCGCCCATCGGGGCGCCTATGAAAGGAATTTCCGCATGAACAACTCCCTTCTTCTCGACGGCAAGGTGGCCATGATCTCCGGTGCGGCCTCGGCGCGCGGCATCGGTCTCGCCACCGCACGACTCTTCGCCAGGCACGGCGCAAAGGTGGTCATCCTCGACCTGGACGAGGCTGCCGCCGTCGAAGCGGCCGCGTCCCTCGGCCCGGCGCATCGGGGCTACGCCTGCAACGTGACCGACAAGGACGCCTGCCTGAAGGCGGCCGAGCGCGCCGTCGCCGAGTTCGGCCATATCGACGTGCTGATCAACAACGCCGGCATCACCCAGCCGGTCAAGACGCTCGAGATCGACCCGGCAAGCTGGGACCGCATCCTCGACGTAAACTTGCGCGGCGTGCTCTACCTGTCGCAGGCGGTGATCCCGCACATGAAGAAGCAGGGCGGCGGCTCGATCGCCTGCATGTCCTCGGTGTCGGCCCAGCGCGGCGGCGGCATCCTCGGCGGCCCGCACTACTCGGCGGCCAAGGCCGGCGTGCTCGGCCTGGCCAAGGCGATGGCGCGCGAATTCGGCCCGGACAACATCCGCGTCAACTGCGTCACGCCCGGCCTCATCCAGACCGATATCAGCTCGGGCAAGCTGAGCGACGAGCAGAAGGCCACGATCGCCGCCAGCATCCCCATGAATCGCCTCGGTAACGCCGAGGAAGTCGCCGGCGCCTACCTCTTCCTGGCGTCGGAGCTGTCGTCCTACATCACCGGCGCCGTCATCGACGTCAATGGCGGCATGCTCATCCACGGCTGATCGGATCACCCCGTCACAGTGCAGTGCGGGCGCACCTGCAGGCGCGCCCGCGCAAACGGACAACAGCTGCACAGCTGCAGCATCGATGTCACATCAATAGGAAACGGTAGGAGAAACCCATGAAAAAGACCCTGATCGCGATTGCCGCGACGCTCGCACTGACCTCCTCCACGAGCTGGGCCCAGCAGGTTCTGCGTCTGTCCCACAACGCCGCACCGGGCAACCCGAAGGCGGTCGCGTCACAGAAGTTCGCCGAGCTCGTCGAACAGAAGACCAACGGTCGCGTCAAGGTCGAGGTGGGTGGCAGCGCCCAGTTCGGCGACGACGTCGAGTCGCTGACCAACATGCGCCTCGGCACGCTCGCCTTCAGCGCCAACTCGCAGGGCAGCACCGCCGGTGTCGTGCCCGAGTTCAACCTGATCGGCCTGCCCTTCCTGTTCCGCGACCTGAACCACGCCTACAAGGTGGTCGACGGCCCGGTCGGTGCCAAGCTCGACGAAGCGGCCAACGGCAAGGGCCTGGTGGTGCTCGCGCTCTGGGACAACGGCATCCGCCACACCAGCAACAACAAGCGCCCGATCGCCAAGCCGGAAGACCTGCAAGGCATCAAGCTGCGCACCCCGCCCGACACGATGACGCTCGACATCTTCAAGTCGCTCGGCGCCAACCCCGGGCCGCTGGCCTTCTCCGAGCTCTACATCGCGCTGCAGCAGGGCGTGTTCGACGGCCAGGAGAACCCACTGATGAACATCTACTCCTCCAAGCTGCACGAGGTGCAGAAGTACATCTCGCTCACCGGCCACAAGTACGAGACCACCCCGCTGCTCGCAAGCAAGATGATCTGGGCCGGCCTGTCCAAGGCCGACCAGCAGGCGGTCAAGGAAGCCGCGGTCGAAGCCGGCAAGCTCAACCGCGAGATGTCGCTCGCCGCCGACGCCGAGCTGCGCACCAAGCTGAGCGCCGCCGGGGTGCAGATCAACGAGGTCGAGCAGGCCCCCTTCGTCGCCAAGACCAAGCCGGTCTATGACAAGTGGGCGGCCCAGTACCCCGACCTGGTCAAGCTGATCGTCTCCGAAGCGGGCAAGCAATGATGGCCACCCCCACCACCTCCAGCGCTGCGGCGCCGACCGGCGTCCTGGCCACGGTGGTGAAGTGGACGGACGATGCGATCGTGGCCGCCGGCACGGCGGTTGCGATCGGCGCCCTGGTCGTCATGTTCGTTGCGCTGATGGCCGAAGTGATCGTTCGCTACCTCACCAACCAGGGCATGGGCTGGCCGACCGAGATGCCCAACATCCTGTTCCCGTGGCTGGTCATGGGCGGCGTCGTGCTCGCCGCCCAGCGCGGCCAGCACATCGCCGTCACCGCGATCCAGGGCCTGCTCGGCCGCGGTGGCAACCGCGTGCTCCTGATCGGTCATCAGCTGCTGATCGCCGCGACCTTCTTCTACCTTGCCTGGGTCGGGCTCGACGTCATCGAGATCACCGGCACCGAGGAATTCCCGGTCACCGGCATTACCGCGCGCTGGGCCTACCTGGCCCTGATCGTCGGCTTCGTCGGGCTGGGCCTCACCGCGCTGACCACGCTGGGCCGCCTGCTGCTCGCGACCGACCCGCTCGCCGTGCGCGCCCACCACCTCGAGGAGGACGTATGACCCTGATGATGATTCTCGTGTTCGGGGCCCTGCTGGTGCTGGCCCTGCCGGTCGGCTACGCGCTGGTGATCAGCTCCGGCCTGGCGGCGATCAGCGTCGGCGGCATGCCCAGCGTGGCGGCGGTGGTGAAGATCTTCCAGCCGACGCAGAGCTTCCCGCTGCTGGCGATCCCGTTCTTCATGCTGTCGGGCAACCTGATGATGGGCGGCACGCTGGGCAAGCGCCTGATCCACTTCGCCACCATGCTGGTCGGCCGCTTCCACGGCGGCCTCGGCCAGGTCACGGTGGTGGGCTCGACGGTGTTCGGCGGCGTCTCCGGCTCGGCGGTGGCCGAAGCCTCGGCGCTCGGCTCGATGCTGATCCCGTGGCAGAAGCGCGAAGGCTACCCGGGGGCGTTCGCCGCTGCGGCCACGGCTTCGTCGGCGACCATCGCCGGCCTGATTCCGCCTTCGATCCCGCTGATCCTGTTCGCCGCGGTGTCGAACCAGTCGATCGCCGCGCTCTTCCTGGCGGGGATCCTGCCCGGACTGCTGCTGTGCGCCGGCTTCATGCTGACCTGCTACCTGTCGGGACGGCTGCGCGGTTTCAAGCGCCTGGCCGACGAGGTCACGCTGAAGGGCGTGCTCCGCGCCACCGTGTCGGCGGCCCCCGCCCTCGCCATGCCGGCCTTCATCGTGATCCTGCTGCGCGCCGGCATCGCCACGCCGACCGAGGTCAGCGTGCTGGCGGTGTTCTACGGCCTCATCGTGAGCATGCTGGTGTATCGGGATCTGACCCTGGGTCGGCTCTACGCGGCGCTGGTGCATACCGCGGTGACGACCGGCGTGGTGATGCTGGTGATCGCGGCCTCGAACCTGGTGGGCTATGTGCTGACCGTCGAGGCGGTGCCGACCGCGGTCGCCGAGTGGACGGCGGAGACGCTGAAGTCGCCGTGGATGGTGATCCTGATGCTGAACCTGATCATGGTCACGGTGGGCATGTTCCTCGACCTGCCGGCCGCGATCCTGCTGCTCGGCCCGACCTTCGTCGCCATCGGCAACGCGATCGGGCTCGACCTGATCCAGCTCGGCATCATGATGGCGGTCAATCTGAGCATCGGTCTCTTCACCCCGCCGGTGGGCACCACGCTGTTCATCGCGGCGGCGATCTCGCGCGAGAAAGTGGGTGCGGTCGTGCGCGAGCTGTGGCCCTTCTACCTCGTCGCGATCACGGTGCTGGCGCTGATCTCCTTCGTGCCCGCCTTCACCCTCTACTGATCCGGTGCGGCCCCTGCGGAAGCAGGGGCCGTCGCCTTGAAAAGGACGCTCCAATGAACACGATTGCTTTCGCCGGGCTCGGCGCGATGGGGCTGCCGATGGCGAAGAACCTGCTCGGCGCCGGCCACCGCGTGCACGGCATCGACCTCAACCCCGCCGCGCTGGCCGCGCTCGCCGCGGCCGGCGCCGAGCCCGCCGCCGATGCGGCCGCCGCCGCCCGCGGCGCCGAGGTGCTGATCCTGATGGTGGTCAACGCCGTCCAGGCCGAGCAGGTGCTGTTCGCCGACGGCGCGCTGGACGCGCTGGACGCGGGCGGCATCGTCTGCCTGATGGCGACCTGCCCGCCGGCGGCGGTCGAGAACATCGCCGCGCGGGTCACCGCCGCCGGCCGCCGCTTCGTCGATGCGCCGGTGTCGGGCGGCACCGCCGGCGCCAGCGCGGCCTCGCTGACGATCATGGCCGCCTGCGCGCGTGCCACCTTCGACGAGCTCGCGCCGGTGTTCGGCGCCATCGGCCAGCGCATCTTCCACGTCGGCGAGCGCGCCGGCCAGGGCGCCACGGTCAAGACGGTCAATCAGCTCTTGTGCGGCGTGCATATCGCGGTGGTCGCCGAAGCCTTCGCGCTGGCGGCCAAGATGGGCGTCGATCTCGCCGTGCTGCTCGAGATCATGGGCGGCTCGGCGGCCTCGAGCTGGATGCTGAAGGACCGCGGCCCGCGCATGCTGCAGGCCGAGCCCGAAGTCAGCAGCGCGGTCGACATCTTCGTCAAGGATCTGGGCATCGTGCTCGAGACCGGGCGCGACGCCGGGGCGGCCCTGCCGATCGCCGCGCTCGCGCACCAGCTCTTCCTTGCCAGCTCCGGGCGCGGCGACGGCCGCGCCGACGACAGCCAGGTGATCCGCAGCTACTACGCGCTGAACGGCAGCCGCTGAAGCCGGCGCGCCGCGACGGCGCCCGCCCCCTTTCCCTAATTTCCCCTCATCCACGATTGCCGCCCGCGCCGCGGCGGCAAGGGAGAACGCTTGCCATGCAATCCGTCGAACCCCGGCAACTCGCCGACGCGATCCGCTTCCTCTCCATCGACACCATCGTCCATGCCACCGAGGGCCACCAGGGCGTGCCGCTCGGCATGGCCGAGATCGCCACCGCGCTGTTCACCCGCCACCTGAAGTTCAACCCCGCCGACCCGACCTGGCCCGACCGCGACCGCTTCGTGCTCTCCAACGGCCACGGCTCGATGCTGCTGTATTCGCTGCTGTACCTCACCGGCTACGACCGGATCGGCCTCGAGCAGCTGAAGTCCTTCCGCGAGCTCGGCTCGCACTGCGCCGGCCACCCCGAGTTCGACCCCGCCGCCGGCATCGAGGTCACCACCGGCCCGCTCGGCCAGGGCATCGCCAACGCCTTCGGCATGGCGGTGGCCGAGGCCTACCTGAACGCGAAGTTCGGCCCCGACCTGGTCAATCACTACACCTGGGCCTTCGTCGGCGACGGCTGCCTGCAGGAAGGCATCGGCCAGGAGATGATCTCGCTCGCCGGCCACCTGCAGCTGGGCAAGCTGATCCTGTGCTGGGACGACAACC
>JANJTU010000286.1 GCA_024710965.1 Thauera sp.
ACCCCGGCCGCGCCGCAGAAGGCCGACGAAGTGCTGAAGGCGCTTGCCGCCGGCGACCGCCGGGCTCAGTTGCGTGACCTCGCGCGGATCATCACCGCACTCGAGAACGGCGGCTACGGCGACGAGGTCAAGAAGGCCATCGTCGAGGCTGCGGCCAAGACCAAGGTGCCGACGCTCGGCATCACCGGCACCGGCGGCGCCGGCAAGTCCTCGCTCACCGACGAGCTCGTGCGCCGCTTCCGCCTCGATCAGGAAGACAGGCTCAAGCTCGCCATCGTCTCCATCGACCCCTCGCGCAAGCGTACCGGCGGCGCCCTCCTCGGCGACCGCATCCGCATGAACGCGATCGAGCACGACAACATCTTCATGCGCTCGCTCGCCACCCGCGACACCGGCTCCGAGGTCTCGGCAGCGCTGCCGGAGGTGATCGCCGCGTGCAAGCTCGCCGGCTTCGACCTCGTCATCGTCGAGACCTCGGGCATCGGCCAGGGCAATGCCGCGATCGTGCCCTTCGTCGACCTGTCGCTGTACGTGATGACGCCCGAGTTCGGCGCGGCGAGCCAGCTGGAGAAGATCGACATGCTCGACTTCGCCGACTTCGTCGCCATCAACAAGTTCGACCGCAAGGGCGCGCTCGATGCGCTGCGCGACGTGCGCAAGCAGTACCAGAGGAACCGCGAGCTGTTCGCCACGCCCACGGACGAGATGCCGGTGTTCGGCACCATGGCGGCGCGCTTCAACGACGATGGTGTCACCGCGCTGTACCAGGCGATGTTCCCGGCGCTCGTCGCCAAGGGGCTGAAGGCCAAGCCGGGCAAGCTGCCGGCGGTGAAGGTCAAGGCCTCGTCCGAGGGCCGCGCCATCGTCCCGGCCGAGCGCATCCGCTACCTCGCCGAGATCGCCGACGCGGTGCGCGGCTACCACAAGCATGTCGAGCAGCAGGCGCGCATCGCGCGCGAGCGCCAGTCGCTGAAGATCGCCAAGGGCCTGTTCGAACAGTGCGGCAAGGGCGACGCGCAGGTCGGTGCCAGCTTCGCCGAGCTGATCGACTGGAAGGACGGTGAGCTGACCCCGGCGGCGAAGAAGCTGCTCGAGCAGTGGCCGACGACCAAGGCGCTCTACGCTGCCGACGAGTACGTGGTGAAGATCCGCGACAAGGAGATCCGCACCCAGCTCACCCATCAGTCACTGTCGGGCAGCAAGATCCGCAAGGTGGCGCTGCCGGGCTTCGACGACGAGGGCGAGACGCTCAAGTTCCTGATGAAGGAGAACGTTCCCGGCTCCTTCCCGTTCACCGCGGGGGTGTTCGCCTTCAAGCGCGAGGGCGAGGACCCCACCCGCATGTTCGCGGGCGAGGGCGACGCCTTCCGCACCAACCGCCGCTTCAAGAAGGTCTCCGAGGGCATGCCGGCGCACCGCCTGTCGACCGCCTTCGACTCCGTGACGCTGTACGGTTGCGACCCCGACCTGCGGCCGGACATCTACGGCAAGATCGGCAACTCCGGCGTCTCCATCGCCACGCTCGACGACATGAAGGTGCTGTACGACGGTTTCGACCTGTGCGCCCCGACCACCTCGGTGTCGATGACGATCAACGGCCCGGCGCCGATCATCCTCGCCTTCTTCTTCAACACCGCGATCGAGCAGCAGGTGGCCAAGTTCAAGGCCGACAACAAGCGCGAACCGACCGCGGACGAGTACGAGAAGATCCGCGAATGGACGCTGTCGACCGTGCGCGGCACGGTGCAGGCCGACATCCTGAAGGAAGACCAGGGCCAGAACACGTGCATTTTCAGCACCGAGTTCGCGCTCAAGATGATGGGCGACATCCAGGAGTACTTCGTGCACCACAAGGTGCAGAACTTCTACTCGGTGTCGATCTCCGGCTATCACATCGCCGAGGCCGGCGCGAACCCGATCAGCCAGCTCGCCTTCACCCTTGCCAACGGCTTCACCTATGTCGAGTCCTACCTGGCGCGCGGCATGCACATCGACGACTTCGCGCCCAACCTGTCCTTCTTCTTCTCCAACGGCATGGACCCGGAATACTCGGTGATCGGCCGCGTCGCCCGCCGCATCTGGGCCGTGGCGATGAAGAACAAGTACGGCGCGAACGAGCGCAGCCAGAAGCTGAAGTACCACGTGCAGACCTCCGGCCGTTCGCTGCACGCGCAGGAGATGGACTTCAACGACATCCGCACGACCTTGCAGGCGCTGATCGCGATCTACGACAACTGCAACAGCTTGCACACCAACGCCTACGACGAGGCGATCACGACGCCGACCGAAGAGAGCGTGCGCCGCGCGATGGCGATCCAGCTCATCATCAACCGTGAGTGGGGCCTCGCGAAGAACGAGAACCCCAATCAGGGCGCCTTCATCATCGAGGAACTCACTGACCTCGTCGAAGAAGCCGTGCTCAAGGAGTTCGAGGCCATCGCTTCCCGCGGCGGCGTGCTCGGTGCGATGGAAACCGGCTACCAGCGCGGCAAGATCCAGGAGGAGTCGCTCTACTATGAGCACAAGAAGCACGACGGCTCCTACCCGATCATCGGCGTGAACACCTTCCTCAACCCGAAGGGTCAGGCCCAGCAGGAGATCGAGCTCGCGCGCTCGACCGAGGAAGAAAAGCAGGGCCAGTTGAAGCGTCTGGCCGACTTCCA
>JANJTU010000304.1 GCA_024710965.1 Thauera sp.
CGCGTGCAGCTCGCGCATCGCGTTGATTGCGCCGAAGTCGAGGTACTTGCGGAACACGAACGGGCGTGCGAGCTGCTCGAGCTCCGGCCAGCGCGCGCCCAGCATCACCCTCGCCTTGATCCAGGCGTAGCGCTCCCACTCCCGGCCCTGCGTGATGAAGTAGTTCTCGAGCATGTCGAAGCTGCCCACCAGCGGGCCGGAGTCGCCGTTCGGGCGCAGGCGCATGTCGACGCGGAAGACCTGGCCGTGCTCGGTGACGTCGGCCAGGGCCTGGATGAGCTGCTTGCCCAGGCGCTCGAAGAACTCGAAGTTGCTGATCACCTTGGTGCCGCCGGTGTCGCCGTCCTCCGGGTAGATGAAGATCAGGTCGATGTCGGAGGAGACGTTGAGCTCGCGTCCGCCGAGCTTGCCCATGCCGATCACGAGCAGCTCCTGCTCCCAGCCGGTCGCCGACAGGGGCAGGCCGTAGCGCTGCACCAGGGCCTCGCGCAGCACGTCGTGGGCGTGGCGGATCGCCACCTCGGCGAGCACCGTCATCGTCTCGGTGACTTCGGCGAGATCGGCGCGGCGGTCGAGGTCGCGCACGATCAGGTGGCACAGCACCCAGCAGCGCAGCTGGCGCAGGGCCGGGCGCAGCGCGGCCTCGGTGCCGCCGGGCGCGGCCGCGCGCGTGGCGAGGAAGGCGCGCATCGCCTCGGCGTCGAGCACCTCGCCGAGGCCGGCTTCGAGCTGCGGCGCAAGCCAGGCCTGGCTGTCGAGCATGCGGGACAGGTAGCGCGAGAGGCCGCGGGCGTGCTCGACGGCGGGCGGCAGGCCTGCGGGCGATGCGGTTGGGGTGGAGGACATGGGTGGCGACTCCCGCGCCGGGGTGGCGATCGTTGGTAGAATGCAGGCCCTTCCGGCATGTCGTGTCTGCCCCGGGCGGTTTCAGGATGCATTTTATCCGCGCCGCCGGTCGCCCGCTTGCCGGCGGAATGTTTCAGCCCGGCGTGACGCCTCGCGCTGCCCGCCGGCTGCCCGTCCCGAATTCCGGCACGCATTGCCGGTCCGACCGCGCATGAGCGACCGCCGATCCCCCTTCGCCTCCGATGACGCCCCGCCGTCGCCCGCGCCGAGCGCGCGTCGCGTGCGGCTGCGTCGCGCAGCGGGGTGGGCACTGCGCGCGCTGGTCGTGCTCTGGTTCGTCGCCGGCGGCCTGATGCTGGCGGTGCGCCACGTGGTGATGCCCGCCGTGGGCGACTTCCGCAGCGAGATCGCGGCGGCGGCGAGCGCGGCGCTCGGCGTGCCGGTGTCGATCGCCTCGATCGAGGGCGACTGGGCGGGCTGGCGGCCGCGCCTGCAGCTGGCGCAGCTCGCCGTCGCCGACGCACAGGGCCGGCCGGCGCTGCTGCTGCCGCGGGTGGACGCGACGCTCGCGTGGTCGTCCGTGCTGCGCCTGAAGCCCCACTTCCACCGCCTCGAGATCAGCGCGCCGCAGCTCGCCCTGTCGCGCGAAGCCGATGGCCGGCTGCTGGTCGCCGGCCTGCCGGTCGACGAGAGCACGGAGGAGGGGGGCGAGGTGGGCGGTGGCGCCCTCGACTGGCTGCTGGCGCAGGGCCAGATCGTCGTCCATGACGCGCATCTGAGCTGGACCGACCGCCAGCGCGGCGCACCGGAACTGCGCCTGGAGCAGGTCGAGTTCCGCTTCGACCGGCGCCTGGGCCCGCATCGCTTTGCCCTGCGCGCGCGGCCGCCGCAGGCACTGGCATCGGCGCTGGAGGTGCGCGGCGAGCTGCGCCGCTTCGCCGCGGATGCGCCGCTGGCGTCCGCCGGCCGCCTCTACGTCGCGCTCGAGCATGGCGATCTCGGCGGCTGGCGGCCGTGGCTCGATTACCCGCTGCCGCTGCAGGGCGCGGGCAGCGTGCGCCTGTGGATCGAGGCCGACGCCGGGCGCGGGGCGGAGGGCGCACGCGCGCTGTCGCTGACCGCCGATGTCGCCCTCGAGGCGGTGCGCACCCGGCTCGGCGAGGCGCTGCCCGAACTCGACCTAGTCCGCCTCGACGGGCGCCTGAGCGCGGCGCGCACGGCGGACGGCCTCGAGTTCGGCACGCGCGGCCTGACGCTGCAGACGGGCGATGGCCTGGCGCTGGCGTCGACCGATGTTGCCTTGCAGCTCGGACAGGCCGGCGGCGGCAGCGTGCGCGCCAACCGGCTCGATTTCGGCGCGCTCGCGCGCCTCGCGGCCTTCCTGCCGCTGGCGGACGAGGCGCGCGCCCGGCTCGCCGGCTTCGCCCCCACGGGCCGGCTGGAGGCGCTGCGTCTCGACTGGGACGGCACGGCCGCGGCGCCGGGCGCCTGGTCGCTGGCGGCGCAGTTCGACGGTATCGGCCTGCTCGCGCGCGAGGGCCTGCCCGGCCTGGGCGGGCTGTCGGGCTCGGTCGACGGCAACGAGCGCGGCGGGCGCTTCCGCCTCGACGGCCGCGAGGTGCACCTCGATCTGCCCGCGGTGTTCGAATCGACCCGCCTCGCCTTCGCTGCGCTGCGCGCCGACGGTGGCTGGTCGAGGCGCGAGGGCCGGCTGGAGATCGCCCTCGACGGCGCCGAGTTCGAGAACGCCGATGCCGCCGGCACGGCCTCGGGACGCTACTGGCCGGAGCCCGGCGGCGCCGGCGAGATCGACCTGCAGGCGCGCCTGACGCGCGCCGAGGGCACGGCAGTGTGGCGCTACCTGCCGCGCGTGGTCGGTCGCAGCACGCAGGACTGGGTGCGCAGCGCGATCCGCAATGCGGCCGTGCCCGAGGCGCGTCTGCGCCTGCGCGGTCGGCTCGCGGACTTTCCGTTCCGCGACGGCAGCGGCCAGTTCCTGGTCACGATCCGGGTCGCGGACGGGGTGCTCGACTACGCGTCGGGCTGGCCGTCGATCGAGGGCATCCACGGCGAGGTGCGCTTCGAGGGGCCGGGCATGCGCATCGCGGCCGAGCGCGGGCGCATCTTCGGCGTGGCGCTCGAGGGCGTCGTCGCCGAGGTGCCGGACCTCGACGTCAAGCCGAGCGAGCTCATGACCATCACCGGCCGCGCCGTGGGGCCGACCGCCGACTTCCTGCGCTTCGTGTCCGCCAGCCCGGTCGCGGCGCGCATCGGCGGCTTCACCGACGGCATGCGTGCGGAGGGCAAGGGGACGCTGGCGCTGCGCCTGGCGATGCCGCTGCGCCACATTGCCGACACCACGGTGGAAGGCGAATACCGCCTCGCCGGCAACCGCTTGTGGCTGGTCGACGCGCTGCCGCCGGTGGAGGCCGCGGCCGGGCGGATCCGCTTCACTGCCGACGAGCTGTCGATTCCGGAGGTCCGCGGCGAGCTCTTCGGCGCGCCGCTGCGGGTGACGGCGCGCACGGCGGCGGACGGGGGGGTGAGTTTCGAGGCCGGCGGCGCGCTCGGCGTCGCCGCGCTCGGCGCCGGCTACGACTGGCCGCTGCTCGCCCACCTGTCGGGCACGGCGGCGTGGACCGCTGGCATCCGCATTGCGCGCGGAGCGACGCGGGTGGAGTTCGGCTCGGATCTCACCGGCGTCGTCTCCAGCCTGCCCGAGCCGCTGAACAAGGGGGGCGCGGAGCGCTGGCCGCTGCGCGTCGTGGTCGAGCATCCGGGGGCGGGCGCGCCGGCCCGCCTCGAGGTGCAGCTGGCGGACCGCCTGCGGGCAAGCCTCGAGCGCGGCAGCCAGGGCTGGCTTGCCGGGCGCGGCGGGCTGGCGCTGGGGCGCGAGGCCGGTGAGGCGGTCCGCATGGCCGAGCGCGGCGTGATGGTGGCGGCCACGCTCGAGCGCCTGGACGTGGACGCCTGGCGGCGCGCGCTCGACGTCGGTGGCGAGCGCGACGCTGAGGTGCCCCTCCCGCTGGCCGGGGTGGCGATGCAGGCCGGTGTCGTGCGCGCCTTCGGCCAGACCCTGAAGGCGGTGAATCTGCGCGCGCTCGCCGACCCCGGGGGCTGGAAGGCGCGCCTCGACAGCGACCTCGCCGAAGGCGAGTTCGACTGGCGCGACGCGGGCAGCGGCGCCCTGCTCGCGCGCTTCAAGCGCCTGAGCCTGGGCGGTGACGAGGACACGGCCGAGGCCGCCGATGGGCGCGACGAGGCGCCGCCGCGCCAGCTGCCGGCGCTCGACGTGGTGGCCGAGCGCTTCCAGCTGCGCGGGCTCGACCTCGGCCGGCTCGAGGTGTTCGCCCGCAACCGCGCCGGCCTGTGGCAGCTCGAGCGCCTGGCGCTGGAGAACGCCGACGGCCGCCTTGGCGGCAGCGGCCAGTGGCAGGCCGCCGGGCGCCAGCAGACGAAGCTCGACTTCCGTCTCGAGACGGCGGATGTCGGGCGCTTCTCGCGCCGCCTCGGCTACGCCGACGTGGTGCGCGGCGGCGCAGCGACGCTCTCCGGCCAGCTCGCGTGGGCTGGTGCGCCGACGCGCATCGACTACGCCACGCTCGACGGCAGCCTGAAGCTGGAGGCCGGCGCCGGGCAGTTCAACAAGCTCGAGCCGGGGGTCGGCCGCCTGCTCGGCATCCTCAGCCTGCAGTCGCTGCCGCGGCGCATCACGCTCGACTTTCGCGACGTGTTCTCCGAAGGATTCGCCTTCGACCGCATTTCCGGTAGCATCGAAGTCGCCGCCGGCGTGATGCGCACCGAGGATCTCGAGATCCGCGGCCCGGCAGCGCGGGTGCGGATGAGCGGCTCGGCCGACGTCGAGGCGGAAACGCAGGAGCTGCGCGTGTCGGTGCAGCCGACGCTGGCCGAGTCGGTGGCGATCGGCGCCGCGGCCGGGCTGCTGAATCCGGCGGTCGGGGTGGCGACCTACCTCGCGCAGAAGGTGCTCAGCGACCCGATCGAGAAGCTCTTCGCCTACGAGTACGACGTCACCGGCACCTGGGCCGATCCGCAGGTGAGCAAGCGCGGCAGCGTGCCCGCGCCGGCGCAGGCCGAATGAGCGCAGCCCCGTGGCAGACTGCAGGCGTGGGCGGCGCTGCGCCCGATTGCCCCGGATTGCGCGGCAAGCTGGTGGCGGCGCCAGCTTCCGTCGCTGTCCGGCTTCAGTCCCCGAAGCTTCAGTCCCCGAAGCTTCAGTCCATCAACACAGCGCGACGATCCGCATGACTACACCCCAGAGTGCCTCGCTTGCCCCTGCCGTGCCGGCGGGACTGACCCGCATCGCGGCGATCCAGACCGTGTCCGGCCCGGATGTCGAACGCAATCTCGAGACCGTTGCCGGGCTGGTGGCCGAGGCGGCGGCGGGCGGCGCACAGCTGGTGGCGCTGCCGGAATATTTCCCGCTGATCACGGCCGACGAGCAGGCCAAGGTGCGTCTGCGCGAGGCCGAGGGCAGCGGCCCGCTGCAGGCCTTCCTCGCCGAGACCGCGCGCCGCCACGGGGTGTGGCTGATCGGCGGCACGGTGCCGCTGGTGGCCGACGCCGAGGACAAGGTGCGCAACAGCACGCTGGTGTTCGACGGCGAGGGCCGCCGGGTGGCGCGCTACGACAAGATCCACCTGTTCGGCTTCCAGCGCGGCAGCGAGCGCTACGACGAGGGGGCGACGATCGAGCCGGGTGGCAGCGTGACCTGCTTCGACTCGCCGGCCGGGCGCTGCGGGCTGTCGGTGTGCTACGACCTGCGCTTCCCCGAGCTCTTTCGCGCGATGGGGGCGGTGAACCTGATCGTGCTGCCGGCCGCCTTCACCCACACCACCGGCCGTGCGCACTGGGACGTGCTGCTGCGCGCGCGCGCGATCGAGAACCAGTGCTACCTGATGGCGCCGGCGCAGGGCGGACGCCACCCGAGCGGGCGGGTGACCTGGGGTCACACGATGATCGTCGACCCCTGGGGCGAGATCCTCGCCTGCCGCGAGGAGGGGCCCGGCGTGGTGATGGCCGACCTCGATCCGGCCCGCATCGCCGCCGTGCGCGAGAGCCTGCCGGCACTGCGCCACCGCCGCCTGGCCTGAGCGCGAGGCGCGCAAGATTCCCCGCCACCGACCGGTCGTGTGCACGATCGGTGGTTTTGCAGATCGTTTTCGCGGGCGCCGGGTCCAACCCGGCAACGCCTGACTGGACAGCCCATGAGCAAGACTCGAACCCCCCTCACCGTTGCCGACCGCTACCTGCTCGCGCCCTTTGATCTGGGCGAGGCGGAACTGGAGAAGACCTTCCGCAAGCTGATGCGGCACAACATCGACTACGCCGACCTGTACTTCCAGTACCAGCGCTCCGAGGCCTGGAGCCTGGAGGAAGGCATCGTCAAGTCGGGCAGTTTCGACATCGAGCAGGGCGTCGGCGTGCGCGCGATCAGCGGCGAGAAGACCGCCTTCGCCTACTCCGACGACATCTCGCTCGATGCCCTGCTCGGCGCCGCGACCGCCACGCGTGCGATTGCCGACGCCGGCGCGCGGCGGGCGGTGGCGATTGCGCCGCACAAGGCGCGCAGCCGCCTGTATCGGGCGGACGATCCGCTCGACTCGCTCGACGACACCGCCAAGGTGAAGCTGCTTGAGCGCCTGGAGGGCTTCGCCCGCGCCGAGGATCCGCGCGTCACCCAGGTCATGGCCCACATCGCCGGCTCGTGGGAGGTCGTCATGGTGGCGCGCAGCGACGGCCACATGGCGGCCGACGTGCGCCCGCTGGTGCGGGTGTCGATCACGGTGATCATGGAAGAGGAAGGCCGCCGCGAGCAGGGCAGCGCCGGCGGTGGCGGGCGCTACGATTACGGCTATTTCAGCGACGAGCGCCTGCACGAGTATGCGCGTGCCGCGGTGCATCAGGCACGCGTCAACCTCGGCGCCGGGCCGGCGCCGGCCGGCACGATGGCGGTGGTGCTCGGCGCCGGCTGGCCCGGCATCCTGCTGCACGAGGCGATCGGCCACGGCCTCGAGGGCGACTTCAACCGCAAGGGCAGTTCGGCCTTCTCCGGACGCATGGGCCAGCAGGTGGCGGCGAAGGGGGTCACCGTGGTCGATGACGGGACGCTGCCCGACCGCCGCGGCTCGCTCACCATCGACGACGAGGGCAACCCGACCGAGCGCACCGTGCTGATCGAGGACGGCATCCTCACCGGCTACATGCAGGACATGATGAACGCACGGCTGATGGGGATGGCGCCGACCGGCAACGGCCGGCGCGAGTCCTTCGCCCACCTGCCGCTGCCGCGCATGACCAACACCTACATGCTGAACGGCGACAAGGATCCGGAGGAGATCATCAAGTCGGTGAAGAAGGGCCTCTACGCGGTGAATTTCGGCGGCGGCCAGGTGGACATCACCTCGGGCAAGTTCGTCTTCTCCACCGCCGAGGCCTACCTGATCGAGAACGGCAAGGTCACCCGCCCGGTCAAGGGCGCGACCCTGATCGGCAACGGCCCGGACGTGCTCACCCGCGTCAGCCTGATCGGCAACGACATGGCGCTCGACCCCGGTGTCGGCACCTGCGGCAAGGACGGCCAGAGCGTGCCGGTGGGCGTCGGCCAGCCGACGCTGCGGGTGGACGGGCTGACGGTGGGCGGCACCGCCTGAGTGACCGGACGCCGGTCCGTGCCTCCGCCCGCGCTCCGATGCGCGGCGCAGGCAAACAGCGCCACGTTGACGCCACCGGGCTGACCCCCGCCGAGCTTCGCTCGCGCAGCGGGTTGCGCTGGCCGGGGGGGCCGCAGACTAGCGGGCGCGCCTTCAGAACAGCGCGAGCTGCGGCCCGTCGCTGCGCGGCGGGCGGAACGCGGCGCAGTTCAGTTCGCGGCGCGTCTGCGTCAGGCCGAGGCGGGTCTTGACCAGGCGCATGCGCTGGCGGTAGAGCTCGGCGAGCACGCCCTCGCCGCGCATGCGGTGGCCGAAGCGGGGGTCGTTCTCGCGCCCGCCGCGCAGCTGCGCGACGAGGCTCATGACGTGCTGCGCGCGGCCCGGCGCGTGGCGCTCCAGCCAGTCGACGAACAGCGTCTTCAGCTCGTGCGGCAGGCGCAGCACGACATAGCCCGCGCTGCCGGCACCCGCCGCGCGCGCGGCTTCCACCACCGCTTCCAGCTCGTGATCGTTGAGCGCCGGAATCAGCGGCGCGAACAGCACGCCGACCGGCACGCCGGCCTCGTGCAGGCGGCGGATCGTCTCCAGCCGCCGCGCGGGGCGGGCGGCGCGGGGCTCGAGGCGGCGGGCGAGCGCGTCGTCGAGCGTGGTGACCGAGACCATGGCCTCGACCAGGTTGTCGCGCGCGAGCTCGGCGAGCAGGTCGAGGTCGCGCTCGATGAGGGCGGACTTGGTGATCACGCTTACCGGGTGGCGGGTCTCGGCGAGCACTTCGAGGATCTGCCGCGTGAGGCCGGTGTGGCGCTCCACCGGCTGCCAGGCGTCGGTGTTGACGCCGAGCGCGATCGGCGCGCAGCGGTAAGCGGGGCGGGCGAGTTCCTGCCGCAGCAGCGCAGCGGCGTCGGGTTTCCAGAACAGCTTCGTTTCGAAGTCGAGCCCGGGGGAGAGGTCGAGATAGGCGTGGCTCGGGCGCGCGAAACAGTAGGCGCAGCCGTGCTCGCAGCCGCGGTAGGGGTTGATCGAGCGGTCGAAGGGGATGTCGGGCGAGCGGTTGTAGCTGATGACGCTCTTTGCGGCGTCGATGCGCAGCTCGGTGGCGATGCGCTGCTCGTCGGCGTCCGGGTCTGCAGGCCAGCCGTCGTCCACGGGGGCGCGCTGGTGGTCGAGGAAGCGGCCATCCGGGCGCAGCGCCGCCCCGCGGCCGCGCGCCGCGGGCGGACCGGCTGGGGGCGGGCCCGGCAGGGGTGGGGTAGTGTTTTTATGTACAGCCATGAGGCGCGAGTTTCTGCCTCATGCGGATAGCTGTCAATTGGCGCTGCAGCCCGCTATGGCGGTCGTTGCGAAGCGGCCGGCGCAGAGCCGTGCGCGGCTCAGCGGCGTGCGGCCGCCCGTGGATGCGTCAGCACCAGCGCCGTGCGCTTGTTGCCGTCGGCGGGCGCGCCGTTGCGGGCCGCGCCCGTCTTCGTCGTGCCGAGCAGGCTCGCGGCCTGTGCCGGGGTGCAGATGGAGTAGGCAAGCGCGGTGGTGGTGATGATGGCGGCAATCGTCTGGCGTCTGATCATGGCGTGCTCCTGGCGCTCCTTTGGACTTGTCGTTCGTCGATCGCAGCCTCGTCGCCCCGGAACAGTTCGGGCGCCAGGCTGTGTCGCTGCAGCAGGCGGTAGAACTCGGTACGGTTGCGTTCGGCCAGCCGGGCTGCGTCCGACACGTTACCGGCGGTGAGTTTCAGGAGCTGTATCAGGTAGTTTCGTTCGAAGCGCTGCTTGGCTTCGGCGTAGCTGAGCGCTTCCAGCGGTTTCACGCGCAGCGCGCGATCGACCAGCGCGCGTGGAATCAGCGGCGTCGTCGCCAGCGCGCACACCTGTTCGACGACATTCTGCAGTTGGCGCACGTTGCCCGGCCAGCTGGCGGTGGCGAGCGCGGCGAGGGCCTCGGGGGCGAAGCCGGCGAGCGGTTTGTCGTACTTGCGCGCGAGGCCGCGCAGGAAGTGTTCGGCGAGCAGCGGGATGTCCTCGCGCCGCTCGGCGAGCGTGGGGAGATCGAGGCCGACGACGTTGATGCGGTAGTACAGGTCCTCGCGGAACTGCCCGGCGGCGAGCGCGGCGTCGAGGTCGCGATGGGTGGCGGACAGGATGCGCAGGTCGACCGCTTCGGCGCGCGTGGCGCCGACCGGACGCACCGCCCGCTCCTGCAGCACGCGCAGCAGCTTGATCTGCAGCGCGGGCGGCATGTCGCCGATCTCGTCGAGGAACAGCGTGCCGCCGTTGGCGGCCTGGATCAGGCCGGTATGGTTGGCGGTGGCGCCGGTGAAGGCGCCGCGCAGGTGGCCGAAGAGTTCGGATTCGAGCAGCGCCTCCGGGATCGCGCCGCAGTTGATGGCGACGAAGGGGGCCGTCGCGCGCGGGCTGGCGCGGTGGATGGCGCGCGCGAGCAGCTCCTTGCCGGTGCCGCTTTCGCCGCGGATGAGCACGCTGGCGTCGGAGGCGGCGATCAGGCGGGCTTCGTCGAGCAGGGCGTGCATGCGCGTGCTGCGGCTGATGAGGCCGTCGCGCCAGTCGGCGTCGGCGTCCGCGTCGGCGCTGTCGGCGGGG
Organism: Thauera sp.; assembly: GCA_024710965.1. Classification (GTDB taxonomy): domain Bacteria; phylum Pseudomonadota; class Gammaproteobacteria; order Burkholderiales; family Rhodocyclaceae; genus Thauera. Next base: position 10,112 of record JANJTU010000304.1, read on the forward strand.
CGAGGAGGTGCGCTCTGCTGCAGCACCTGGGCGATGCGCTCGAGCAGGGCCTGGCTGTCGAAGGGTTTGGTGAGATAGCCGGCGACGCCGCGCGTGGTGGCTTCGACCGCGTCGGGAATGCTGCCATGGGCGGTGAGCAGGATCACTGGCAGCGCAGGGTGCTGGCGGCGAATGTCGTCGAACAGGGCGAGACCGTCGCCGTCGGGCAGGCGCACGTCGCTCAGCACCAGATCGAAGCGCGTGATGCCGAGCCGCGTGCGCGCTGCCTCGACGCCTTCCGCCGCGGTGATGCGGTAGCCGCTCGCGCCGAGCCGAATCGACAGCAGGCGCAGCAGGTCGGTGTCGTCATCGACCAGCAGCAGGTGCGGGCCGGTGTCACCGACGGGGCGCTGCGCCCTCACTGCGGCCCGCTCCCGGGCGGCTGGGCGCCGGCGCCGCCACGCGGTGAGAGGCTGTGCTCGATCTCGGCGAGCGCTTCGAGCTTGCGTTCCAGCTCGTCGTTGCGCAGCTCGCTCTCCTTGAGCTCGCGGCTGCTGCGCTCGAGCTGCTGCGTCAGGCGGTCGTTGAGGGCGCCGAGGCGGCGGCGTTCGTCGAGCTGCTCGAGCAGGGCGTGGGCGTAGGGGTGCAGCGCCTGTGCGTCCGCGTCGCGACTTGCGAGCAGGCTCTTGAGCTGGTTGCGGGCGCGGGCGAGGTTGGACGGGCGTTGCTGGAGCGCGTGCAGGGCGCGCTCGAGCTTGCGTTGCGCGGCGGCGGCGGGCGGCACCGGCGCGGCTTCGCGGGCGGCGGCGGGCGGGGGCGTGACGGTGCCGGGGGGCGGCCCGAACAGCGGCGTGGCGCAGCCGGCCAGCAAGGCGAGGGTGGCGATCAGTGCCGCCCGCCGCGCGGCACGCCGGCGCAGGTCATGCGGCATGGGAGAGCTCGATCCGGAAGTGGGCGCCGCGCGCGCTCGGCACGAGGTAGGCTTTGCCGCCATGCGCCTTGACGAACTCGCGCACGATGGCGAGACCGAGGCCGCTGCCCTTGGCCGCGCGCTCGGCCGGGCGGCTGCCCTGGAAGAAGGGCTCGAAGATCCGCTCGGCTTCGTCCGGGGCGACGCCAGGGCCGTCGTCGATACAGTCCACCACGACGTCGTTGTCGTCGTCCCGCGCGGTCAGCACGAGCCGGACCGCGCCGCCGGCGGGGCTGAAGGCGATGGCGTTGGCGACCAGGTTGGAGAAGGCGATGCGCAGCTTGCCCGGGTCGACGGCGACGATCGGGGCGTCGCCCGTCACCTCGAGTCGCACGCCGCGCGCCTGCGCCTGCAGCTGCAGTTCGGTGGCGACCTCGCGCAGCAGCGGCAGCAGGGCGACGGGGTGCAGGCTCAGGCGGCGAGCGTCGAACTGGGTGGCGTTGTAGTGCAGCAGCTGCTCGATGCGTTCCTGCAGTGCGCGCGCGTTGTGGTCGAGGATGGCGGTCACTTCGCGCTGCTCGGCGTTGAGTCGGCCGAGCACGCCGTCGGCGAGCAGGGCGACGCCCTCGCGCAGCGAGGTGAGCGGCGTCTTGAGCTCGTGCGAGACGTGGCGCAACACGCGGTTGCGGTTCGCCTCCAGCTCGGCGAGGCGAAGGCGCAGCCAGTCGAGGCGGCAGCCGAGCTGGCGCAGGTCGGCCGGGCCGTGGACGACGACAGGGGTGTGAAAGCGGCTGTCGCCGAGGTCGCCGATCGCGCGTTCGATGCGCTGCAGCGGGCGCAGCAGCCACCAGCCGGTGAGGGCGGCAAGGGCGAAGGCGGCGGCGACCGCGGCGAGGATGCGCCCGGCGAGGGTGTCGCGGCTGCGATCGAGCGCGTCGAGCATGTCGCGGTTGTGGCGCGCGATGTCGTCCCGCACCTGCCGCGCGAGGAGATCGTTGATCTGCGCCAGCCGGGTGAGCGGCGCGGTGGCCAGGCCCGCCGCGGGAAAGGCGGCCGGCGCGGCCGCCGCTGCGATGGCGACCACCGGCGCGCCGAGCGCTGCGGCGGTGATGTCGGCCTGCAGGCGCCATTCGTCCGCCAGGGGGGCGATGCCGGGCAGCGCGGTTTCGAGCCGCAGGAGGGCAGCGAGCGCCTCGTGCTGTGCGGCCCGGAAGCGCTCGCGCAGCAGCGGATCCTCGAGCACCAGATACTGGCGGGCGCTGCGCTCGAGATCGACGGTGCGCTCCGATAGTTGCTGCACCGAACTGGTCAGCGCCAGCGCCGCGCTGCCGCCCTCGCGACTCGCACGGGCGAAGCTTTCCAGGCTCAGCCAGCCGCTGATGGCCGCTGCGCCGAGGATTGCGGCGATCAGCAGAAAGCTCGCCAGCAGGGTGAGGCGGAATGACGGGCGCAACATGAAGAGCATATGGCGACAGGTGAGGACAGTCGCCAAGTGTAAGTGAGCGCGCGGCTCGTCACGGTTCTGCAAATGCAAGCCAAAGTTACGAGCGCTTATTTTGTCTCTGTATGGCGACAATCATGAAGTAAATAAAAACAATGGCTTATGTCATAGTGGCAAATGTATTGTCGGGCTCAGGCGACGATTTTCCCGCGCCAACCCACTTCGCCTCGCCAGATGGCCGGGCGCCACGGCGCGCAGGCAGTGGCGAATCGGGTGCGGGGCGCTGGTCGGCACAGGCCTTGCTACTCGACGCGGCGGATCGCGCAGGACGATCGGCATCACGTTCAAGGAGAAGTCATGTTCAATAAGCCCACCCTGTTCCCGAAATCTGCCGAACCGGCCGGCATTCGGCCGCAGCGCCCCGCAGCGTCGTCGAGCGTGAGCTCGGCGGTGACGAGTTCTCCTGCCTCCGAGCCGCTGACGACAGCGAGAGAGGGGGCGGCGAACGCGACGGCTGCTCAGGAGCGGGCCGGTGCTGCGCCCGTGGAAGCAGTCGAGACCGGCGGCAGCCGCCTCATCGTCGGGCCGGATGTCAAGCTGAAGGGGGCCGAGATCCTGGATTGCGACACGCTGGTGGTCGAGGGGCGGGTCGAGGCGACGATGGACAGTCGCGTCATCCGTATCGCGGAGAACGGCTCCTACCAGGGCACGGTGGGCATCGACGTGGCCGAGATTCACGGCCGCTTCGAGGGTGAGCTGACCGCGCGTCAGCAGCTCGTGATCCATGCCACCGGCCGCGTCAGTGGCAAGATCCGTTACGGCAAGATCCTGATCGAGGAGGGGGGCGAGATTTCGGGCGACGTGCAGTCGCTCGCCCGCGCTGGGCAGGAGGGGTTGCGCCAGGTGGAAACGCGTAGCGCCGAATCGCGGCCGCTGGCCGCGGTCGCGGGCTGAGCACCGGCGGGCATGCCCGGGCCGTAGCGGCGCTGCCGGTTCAGTTCCGGCGGTCGCCGGGCTCGCCCGCCGCGAGGCGCTGCGGGTCCCAGTGCCACTGGCGCTCCCATGCGCCGCGCACGAGCTTGGGATAGGCCGCCTTGCCCAGGCTGCCGTTGTAGCGGCCCAGCGCGCGGTAGAGATCGCCCTTCTCGATATCGAGATAGTGACGCAGGATGGTGCAGCCGTAGCGCAGGTTGGTGCGCAGGTGAAAGAGGTTGTCGTCGGGCCGGTTCATGACCTTCAGCCAGAAGGGCATCACCTGCATGTAGCCGCGCGCGCCGGCCGACGAGATCGCGTACTTGCGGAAGTTGCTCTCGACCTGGATCAGGCCGAGCACGAGTTGCGGGTCGAGCCCGGCGCGGGTGGCTTCGTAATGGATCGAGGTCAGCAGTTCGGCGCGGTAGCTCGCGTCGGGAATCCGCTTCTGTAGCCGGCGCGACATCTCCGCCAGCCAGCGTGCGCGCTCGCCGGCATCCGCGATCGGCAGCATCGGTGCCGCGGCGTCGCTGACTGCGGCGTGCAGCGCGGCCCGCACGCTGGCGGCGAGCGGTTCGTACTGCTGCGCGCCGGCCGTCGCCGCCGTGCTCGCGGCGCAAAGCAGCGCGGCCAGGGCCGCGCGCAGGCCGGCGCCCAGTCGGGCGGCCGGCAGCGCAGGGCGGCTGGGCATCAGCGGCCTCAGGCCGACCGCAGCGCGCCGATGACGTGGCTGGCGATGTCGGCCACCGCCACCTTGGCGGCTTCGGCGTCGCGCCGGCTCTGGTATTCGGCCACGCCCTCCTTCAGGCCGCGGTCGCCGAGGGTGACGCGGTGCGGCACGCCGACCAGTTCCCAGTCGGCGAACATGACGCCCGGGCGCTCGTCGCGGTCGTCGAGGATGACGTCGATGCCGGCGGCGCGCAGCGTGTCGTAGAGCTTTTGCGCCTCGTCGCGCACCGCCTGCGACTTGCCCCAGCCGACCGGACAGATCACCACTTCGAAGGGCGCGATCGCCGCCGGCCAGATGATGCCGCGGCCGTCGTGGTTCTGCTCGATCGCGGCGCCGAGGATGCGGGTGACGCCGATGCCGTAGCAGCCCATCTCGAAGTGCTTGGGCTTGCCGTCCTCGTCGAGGAAGGTGGCGTTCATCGCCTTCGAGTACTTGGTGCCGAGGTAGAACACGTGGCCGACCTCGATGCCGCGCTGGATCGCGAGCACGCCCTTGCCGTCGGGCGAGGGGTCGCCCTCGACGACGTTGCGGATGTCGGCCACGAGGTCGGGCTCGGGCAGGTCGCGGCCCCAGTTCACGCCGGTGTAGTGGAAGTCTTCGTCGTTGGCGCCGCAGATGAAGTCGGCCATGTGGGCGACGCTGCGGTCGGCGATGACTTTCACCGGCTGCTTCAGCCCGATCGGGCCGAGGTAGCCCGGCTTGCAGCCGAAGTGCGCGAGGATCTCGGCCTCGGTGGCGAAGCGGAAGCCGTTCTTGAAGCCGGCCAGCTTGCCTGCCTTGACGTCGTTCAGGTTGTGGTCGCCGCGCACCAGCAGCAGCCAGACGGTGACGCCGGCCGGCTGACCGGCGTCGTCGACGTCGTCGGTGGCGAGCACGAGCGACTTCACCGTGGTGTGGAGCGGCACGCCGAGCAGCGCGGCAACGTCCGCACAGGTGGCCTTGCCCGGCGTGGGCGTCTTCTCGAGCGCCCGCGCCGGCTCGGCGCGGCGCGCGAGCAGGGGCAGGGCCTCGGCGAGTTCGATGTTGGCGGCGTAGTCGGAGTCGGGGCAGAAGACGATGGCGTCCTCGCCGGTGTCGGCGATGACCTGGAATTCGTGCGAGCGGTCGCCGCCGATCGCGCCGGTGTCGGCCGCCACCGCGCGGTACTCGAGGCCGATGCGCTCGAAGATGCGCGTGTAGGCGGCGAACATGGCGTCGTAGCTGCGCCCGGCGGCCTCCGCGCTGCGGTCGAAGGAGTAGGCGTCCTTCATCAGGAACTCGCGCCCGCGCATGACGCCGAAGCGCGGCCGGCGCTCGTCGCGGAACTTGGTCTGAATCTGGTAGAAGTTCTTCGGCAGCTGGCGATAGCTCTTGAGTTCCTGGCGGGCGATGTCGGTGACGACTTCCTCCGAGGTGGGCTGCAGGGCGAAGTCGCGCGCGTGGCGGTCCTGCAGGCGCAGCATCTCTTCGCCCATGGCGTCCCAGCGGCCGGTCTCCTGCCACAACTCGGCCGGCTGCACGAGCGGCATCGTCAGCTCCATGGCGCCGGCGCGGTTCATCTCCTCGCGGATGATCGTCTCGACCTTGCGGATCGAGCGCAGGCCCATCGGCATGTAGCTGTAGATGCCGGCGGCGACCTTGCGGATCATGCCGGCGCGCAGCATCAGCTTCTGGCTGACGACCTCGGCGTCGGAGGGGGCTTCCTTGAGGGTGAACAGGTGGAACTGGCTGGCGCGCATGAGAGTCTTCAACGAAAGGGCTTGTCGGACGCGCGATTCTAGCGCAAGGCATGGTGGTCGCAGGTCCGGACGGGCCGATATCGGTCGCAGGGTAAGGGATGCACGCCGGCGGTGCGCTTTCAAACCGGCACCAAGTGTGGAAAAATCGACGCCAATCAACCGATTTTGAAGGTTCGTCATGCTTGATCGTGAAGGCTTTCGCCCGAACGTCGGCATCATTCTGGTCAACGCGCGCAACGAGGTTTTCTGGGGCAAGCGCATCCGCGAGCATTCCTGGCAGTTTCCGCAAGGTGGCATCAAGCACGGCGAGTCGCCCGAGCAGGCCATGTACCGGGAGCTCTTCGAGGAAGTCGGATTGCGTCCCGAGCATGTGAAGATCCTCGGCCGCACGCGTGGATGGCTGCGCTATGAAGTGCCCAAGCACTGGATCCGGCGCGAGTGGCGCAACACCTATCGCGGGCAGAAACAGATCTGGTTCCTGCTCCGCCTGGTGGGGCGGGACTCGGACGTCTGCCTGCGCGCGAGCCATCATCCGGAATTCGATGCCTGGCGCTGGAGCGACTACTGGGTGCCGCTGGACGCCGTGATCGAGTTCAAGCGCCAGGTCTATCAGCTGGCGCTGGTCGAGCTCGCGCGCGTCCTGTTCCGCTCGCGCTCTTTCGAGCTGCCCGAGAGCTACCGTCTGCCCGAGCCGGCCGAGCCGGTGAAGGTCGTGCTCGGTTCGACGCGCTGAGCTGCTTGTCGCCTGCATAGTCTCCCGCAATCGAATGGATAGCTGAGTTCTATTTGGGCTAATGCTTCCCGTTGTCTAGGCTTTCAATGGGCCCGCCGTCCGGCGGGGTCGTTGTTCGACCGCACGACAAGGAGTGGAGACATGCAACTCAAGGGATCCAGGACCGAAGAGAACCTGAAGGCGGCGTTTGCGGGCGAGTCGCAGGCCAATCGACGTTACCTCTACTTCGCCGCCAAGGCGGACGTCGAGGGGCAGAATGATGTCGCGGCCGTGTTCCGCTCCACCGCTGAGGGCGAGACGGGGCATGCGCACGGGCACATGGAATACCTTGAAGCCTGTGGCGACCCGGCGACCGGGCTGCCGTTCGGGCCGACGCGGCAGAACCTCGGCGCGGCGATCGCCGGCGAGACGCACGAGTACACCGACATGTATCCGGGCATGGCCAAGGTTGCGCGCGAGGAAGGCTTCGACGAGATCTCCGACTGGTTCGAGACGCTGGCGAAGGCCGAGCGCTCGCACGCCAACCGCTTCCAGAAGGCGCTGGACGCGCTGACCGACTGAAGCGTCTGCGATCTGAACGGGCGGGTCTTCCGCCCGTTCTTCCATCTGCGATCTGCGACTGCCCGCTGCACGGGGCGGGGGAGGTGTGCGATGAGCACGCGGGAAGGCAGCCTGGAAGCACCGACGCGGCATCCGATCGGGTGGCGCGACGAAAGCTATTACGACGAAGCGAAGGTGTTCGACGAGATGGAGCGGGTGTTCGACATCTGTCATGGCTGTCGGCGCTGCGTGAACCTGTGCACGACGTTCCCGACCCTGTTCGATCTGGTCGACGAAAGCAGCACGATGGAGGTCGACGGCGTCGCCAGGCGCGACTACTGGAAGGTGGTCGATCAGTGCTACCTGTGCGACATCTGCTTCATGACGAAATGCCCCTACGTGCCGCCGCACGAGTGGAACGTGGATTTCCCGCACCTGATGTTGCGGGCCAAGGCGGTGAAGTTCCGCAAGGGCGAGGTGAGGTTCCGCGACAAGCTGCTGACCAGCACCGACGCGCTCGGCAAGCTGGCGGCGATCCCGGTGGTGGCGCAGACGGTCAATGCCGCCAACCGCAACGGCGCGGCGCGCGGCATGCTGCAGTCGATGCTGGGCGTCGACAGGCGGCGCGAGCTGCCGCCCTATGCCCCGGCGAAGTTCCGTGGCCGGGCCCAGGTGCGCCAGTCCTGGCCGGTGCGGGACGGCGAGCGCACGCCGGGCAAGGTGGCGATCTTCTCGACCTGCTACGTCAATTACAACGAGCCGGGGATCGGCCACGACCTCGTCGCCGTCCTCGCTCACAATGAGATCCCGTGTGTGCTCGCCAAGCAGGAGGCCTGTTGCGGCATGCCCAAGCTCGAGCTCGGCGACCTCGACGGGGTGGACCGGCTGAAGCAGCGCAACATCCCGACGCTGGCGAAGCTGGCGCGCGAGGGTTATGCGATCCTGGCGCCGGTGCCGTCCTGTGCCCTGATGTTCAAGCAGGAGCTGCCGCTGCTGTATGCCGACGACGCGGACGTCGCGGCAGTGGCGGAGGCGATGTTCGATCCCTTCGAATACTTCGTGCTGCGCAACCGCGACGGCCTGCTCAAGACAGACTTCCGGCGGCCGCTGGGCAAGGTTGCATATCACATTCCCTGTCACGGGCGGGTGCAGAACGTCGGCCAGAAGACGCGCGAGCTGCTGCAGCTGGTGCCCGGCACCGAGCTTACGACGGTCGAGCGCTGTGCCGGCCATGACGGCACCTGGGGCGTGAAGGAGGAGTATTTCGAGCAGTCGATGAAGATCGGGCGGCCGGTGTTCCGTCAGATGGCGCAGGTGGAGCCTGATTTCATCAGCTCCGACTGCCCGATTGCCGGCCGCCACATTCAGCAGGGAATCCGCGACGGCGGCACACGGCTCGATGCCGTGAAGGCACATCCGCTGAGCTTGCTACGCATGGCCTATGGACTGGAGGAGACCTGACGATGGTGATCGAACGCGACAGCCTGCTGAGCCTCGAGGCGTATGCCCGCCAGCGCGCGCAGTTTCGCGCCGAGGTGATCGCGCACAAGAAGCTGCGCACCCTGGCGGTGGGGCCGCATGTGACGCTGCTGTTCGAGGACGAGCTGACGATCCGCTACCAGGTCCAGGAGATGCTGCGCATCGAGCGCATCTTCGAGGAGGCCGGCATCGACGACGAGCTCGAGGCCTACAATCCGCTCGTGCCTGACGGCCAGAACTGGAAGGCGACGATGCTGATCGAGTTTCCGGACGAGGCCGAGCGGCATCAGTGGCTGGGTCGCCTGATCGGGGTCGAGGATCGGGTGTGGGTGCGCGTGGCCGGCTTCGAGCCGGTGTTCGCCATTGCGGACGAGGATCTGGAGCGGGAGAATGAGGCCAAGACGTCGTCGGTGCACTTCCTGCGCTTCGAACTCGGTGCCGGGCGGGTGGCGGCGCTGAAGTCCGGCGCCGCGCTGGCCGTCGGTATCGATCACCCCGCGTATGCGGCGGTCGTCGAGCCGGTGCCCGAACCGATCCGAACCTCGCTCTGTGGAGATTTGCGCGTTTGAATTCGCTATTGCGTTGCATGATCCGCGGGGGCCTTGTGGCCCTCGCATGTTTTTCGGGAACGGTTGCGGCTGGCCTGCTGGTGGATGCCGACCCCGACTGGAAGGAGGGCGAAGTCGTCATGCCCCCGCCGGTCGAGGAGTCCCGCCTGCGGAGCTTCTTCGTCAGCAGCGCCTCGCCGAACCGGTTCTTCGTCGATGAAGGCAGCGTCAGCGTCGGCGCGGACGGCGTGGTGCGCTACGTGCTGGTCGTGCGCACCCCGGGCGGGGCGGAGAATGTGACCTTCGAGGGCATCCGCTGTACGACCGGTGAACGGCGCATCTACGCCAGCGGCCGCAAGGGCGGCGAGTGGGTGGCGATGAAGCGCAGCGAATGGCAGCCGATCGGCGACAACGCCTACAACCGCCCGCGGGCGGCGCTTGCCTACGAATATTTCTGCGACGGTCCTGCGGCGCCGCGCAGTCGCGAGCAGGCGTTGCGCCTGCTGCAGAGCCGGCGCGATCCGACCAACCCCCTTGGAGTTCGCCAATGATCGATCGGGCCATCATGGAATTCGACCGGGCCTTGCGCACCGTCTTCGCCCCGGCGCGCAGCGTGCGGCCGGTGCCGGGCAACGACATCCCGGACGCGGTCATGGACGATGCGGAGCGGCGTCACGCAGCGGCGCTGATGCGTGTCAACCATGTCGGCGAGATCTGTGCTCAGGCCCTGTACCAGGGGCAGGCGATGATGTCGCGCGACGATTCGATCCGCCAGACCTTGCGCCACGCCTCCGAGGAGGAGACCGAGCACCTCGCCTGGACCGAGCAGCGCATCGCCGAACTGGGCGGGCGCAAGAGCCTGCTCAATCCGCTCTGGTACGGCGGTGCGCTCGCGATCGGCCTGACCGCCGGCCGGTTCGGCGAGCGCTGGAATCTCGGCTTCCTGGCCGAGACCGAGCGCCAGGTCGAGAATCACCTGAGCGGCCATCTCGAGAGCCTGCCCGGCGCCGATCACAAGTCGCGTGCAATCGTCTCGCAGATGAAGGCGGACGAGGCCGAGCATGCGGCGACCGCGCGGCGCCTGGGCGCGCAGGAGCTCCCGGCGCCGGTGAAGGAGGTCATGCGGCTGGCCGCCAAGCTGATGACGACGGTGACCTACCGTATCTGATCCCGGCGCCGGCAGGGGCTGGCCTTCAGTCCGCCTCGACGAGCTCGCATTCGTGGGTGATCTCGGCGGTCTTGCCGAGCATGATCGAGGCCGAGCAGTATTTTTCCGCCGACAGGTGGATCGCCCGCTCGACGGCCTCGCGCTTCAACTGCTTGCCGGTCACCGTGTAGATGAAGCGGATGCGGGTGAAGATCTTGGGGTCGGTCTCGGCGCGATCGGCCTCGAGCCGCACGGTGCAGCCGCGCACGTCGTGGCGGCCGCGCTTCAGGATCAGAACCACGTCGAAGGCGGTGCATCCGCCCGCGCCCGCCAGCAGTAGTTCCATCGGCCGTGGCGCCAGGTTGCGCCCCCCGGCTTCCGGCGCGCCGTCCATGGCAACGAGGTGGCCGGTGCCGGTTTCGGCGATGAAGCTCATGCCGTCAATCCACTTGATGGTGCATTCCATCTTCAAGGTCTCCTGTAGGGCGCTGTCCGTATGTTCTGCGGTCGATGCAGTGGCGCGGATTCTACCGGAGTCCGGACGGGCCGCTGCCGCGCGTCGGAGTTCTTCCGGTAGGGGACTTGGAGGTGGGCGCGGGGAATCCTTCAGGTACAATACGGGGGCGTATTCGTGCGTCGCAGCATGTCGATGCTAAACTCATACATTGCCGTCCGCTTCGCAGTCCGGAGCAGGCGCCCGTGGCCGGTAAAATTTGATATAAAACAAATGCGTGCGGCAAGATAAGCGACGCTTATCATCAAATCAAAACATTTATAGTGCAATGCACAAAAAATGCTTGTGGTGACGCGCTCGTTTCCGCATAATTCGCCTCAGTCGGATCGCTGACGCGGCAACAACGACGCGCCGATCCAAATGGTGTCTCCTCCACCCTCCTCCTTTGGTGTGGATTTAACGCAGTCCTCGCGGACTGCGTTTTTTTTGCCTGTAGCGCCCGCGTGTGCGATTATTTGACACGTGGGCGGTGTTCGCTTTAGCATTGCGAGCTTTCCGTTTGACGGCCAGCTTACCGGGCCTGACAAAAATCGAGGTTTTAAATGAAGACGTTTTCTGCCAAGCCGCACGAGGTCAAGCGCGACTGGTTCGTTGTCGACGGCACGGACAAGGTGCTTGGCCGTCTTGCCGCCGAAGTCGCCCGCCGTCTGCGCGGCAAGCACAAGGCCATCTATACCCCGCACGTTGATACCGGCGACTTCATCGTCGTGGTGAACGTCGAAAAGCTGCGCGTGACCGGTAACAAGGCGCTGGACAAGAAATACTATCGCCACTCCGGCTACCCGGGCGGCATCTACGAGACCAACTTCACCAAGCTCCAGCAGCGCTTCCCCGAGCGTGTCCTGGAGAAGGCCGTGAAGGGCATGCTGCCGAAGGGTCCGCTGGGTTACGCCATGCTGAAGAAGCTGAAGTGCTACGCGGGTCCGTCGCATCCGCATACCGCCCAGCAGCCCCAAGTTCTCGAGATCTGACAGGAGCCGATAAATGGCTGTGACTTACAACTACGGAACCGGCCGCCGCAAGACCGCGGTTGCCCGTGTGTTCATCAAGCCGGGCACCGGCAACATCGTCGTCAATGGCAAGCCGGTTGACGAGTTCTTCTCCCGCGAGACCGGCCGCATGATCGTGCGTCAGCCGCTGGTGCTCACCGGCAATGAGGGGCGCTTCGACATCATGGTCAACGTCACCGGTGGTGGCGAATCCGGCCAGGCGGGTGCTGTGCGCCATGGCATCACCCGTGCGCTGATCGATTACAGTGCCGAGTTGAAGGGCGATCTGCGTGCCGCCGGTTTCGTGACCCGCGACGCCCGCGAAGTCGAACGGAAGAAGGTCGGTCTGCGCAAGGCGCGCCGTCGCAAGCAGTTCTCCAAGCGCTGATCGGCGCCCGAGTCTGTCGCAGGAGCCGCCCCTCGGGCGGCTTTTTGCGTTCTGGGTGTGGCGGGCCTCGGGTGCAAGGCGCGGAGAGGATTCCGGGGCGACGCTCGCAGTCCAGTGCGCGCTGCGTTTGGTGGGCAAGGATGCGATAATTCGCGCCAGGTCTTGTCTGCAGCGAGGAAGGAAGATGATCAAGGTTGGAGTCGTCGGCGGTACCGGATACACGGGAGTGGAGCTGTTGCGTCTGTTGTCGCGTCACCCGCGCGTGGAGCTGGCCGCCATCACGTCGCGCGGCGAGGCAGGGATGCCGGTCGCGGACATGTTCCCGAGTCTGCGCCGCCGCGTCGGCCTCAAGTTCGTGACGCCGCAGGACGCGCAGCTCGAGCGCTGCGACGTGGTGTTCTTCGCCACGCCGAACGGCATCGCCATGCAGCAGGCGGCTGAACTGGTGGCTGCAGGTGTGCGCGTGATCGATCTCGCCGCCGACTTCCGGATTCGCGATGTTGCCGAGTGGGAGAAGTGGTACGGCATGAAGCATGCGGCGCCGGAGCTCGTCGCCGAGGCGGTGTATGGCCTGCCGGAGGTGAATCGGGCGCAGATCCGCGGTGCGCGCGTGCTCGCCAATCCCGGCTGCTATCCGACGGCTGTGCAGCTGGGCTTCTTGCCGCTTGTCGAGGCGGGGCTGATCGATCCGGATCATCTGATTGCCGATGCCAAATCCGGCGTGTCCGGCGCCGGACGCAAGGCGGAGGTGCATACCCTGCTGCCCGAGGCGGCGGATAGCTTCAAGGCCTACGGCGTGCCGGGTCATCGGCACCTGCCCGAAATTCGCCAGGGCTTGGCTCTGGCTGCGGGGAAGGCGGTGGGCCTGACCTTCGTGCCACATCTGACGCCGATGATCCGTGGCATTCATGCCACGCTCTACGGCCGGCTCAACAAGGATGTCGATCTGCAGGCGTTGTACGAGAAGCGTTATGAAGGCGAGGCCTTCGTGGACGTGATGCCTGCCGGCAGCCATCCCGAGACGCGCTCGGTGCGCGCGTCGAACATGTGCCGCATTGCGGTGCACCGGCCGCAGGGCGGAGACACGGTGGTCGTGCTGTCCGTGATCGACAATCTCGTGAAGGGGGCTGCCGGTCAGGCGGTGCAGAACCTCAACATCATGTTCGGCTTCGACGAGGAAGCCGGCCTGGATATCGTCCCGGTCAGCCCGTGACGGGAACCAGGCGGACGAACAACGATCCTATTTTGACGATTTGCCAGCGGAAGCGCATCATCCGCAGCATGCCCCCACAGAGGAGAATCCATGAGCGCAGAAGTCGAAACCCCTGACATCCTGGTCTTTACCGACAGCGCAGCGAACAAGGTTCGCGAACTGATCGAAGAGGAAGGCAATCCTGAGCTCAAGCTGCGCGTCTTCGTGACGGGCGGCGGCTGCTCCGGCTTCCAGTACGGCTTCACCTTCGACGAGGAGGTGAACGAGGATGACACGACCTACGAGAAGAATGGTGTGATGTTGCTGATCGATCCGATGAGCTACCAGTACCTGGTCGGCGCCGAGATCGATTACACCGAAGGTCTCGAGGGGTCGCAGTTCGTGATTCGCAATCCGAACGCGAACAGCACCTGCGGCTGCGGGTCGTCCTTCTCGGCCTGACGCATTGCTGCGGCAATGAAAACGGGGCGCTTCGGCGCCCCGTTCGTTTTATGGCTCGCCGGCCCTATCGAGGGCGGTTCAGTTTGCGCTTGCCAGTTCGTAGTTCAGCAGGGCAAAGCGTTCGCGGAGGGGGGCGGTTTCGCGCCTGAAGACGGCCAGTTCGCGCGCATCCAAGGGGTTCGCCATCGGCAGCGCGACCCGCATCGGATCCTGCGGGCGATCATCGATGCGCACTTCGTAGTGCAGGTGTGGGCCGGTCGACCAGCCAGTAGAGCCGACGTAGCCGATGATGTCGCCCTGGCTGATGGTCTGGCCCTTCTTCAGTCCGCGGGCAAAGCCGTTGAGGTGGGCGTAGGCCGTCGAGATGTTGCCGCGATGGCGGAGGACGACGATATTGCCGTAGCCGCGCTGGGTGGCAGCAAACTCCACCGTGCCGTCCGAGGTGGCCTTGACCGGCGTGCCCCTTGGCGCGGCGAAGTCGACGCCATTGTGGCTGCGCCAACTGTTGTGAATCGGGTGCAGGCGGCGACCGAAGCTGGAGCTCACGCGCGAGAACTCGAGCGGCGAGCGCAGGAAGCCTTGGCGCAGGCTGCGGCCGTCGTCGGTGTAATACTGGTCCTTGCCGCCCGTGGTGCGATAGAGCACGACCGCGTGGCGCTTGCCCTGGTTGATGAACTCTGCAGCCAGGATGCGGCCGGCGCGCACCGGGTTGCCCTGCTCGTAGACCATCTCGTAGATGACGTTGAAGCGGTCTTCCTTGCGCAAGTCGCTGTGAAAGTCGATCTCGGTGCCGAAGATCTCGGCCATCTGCGTGGCGACGTTGTCGGGCACGCCGGCGGCGTCGGTGGCGCCGAACAGCGAATGCTCGACCACGCCCGAGCGCATCTCCACCATCGTGACCTGCGCGTCGTCCTGAGTCTCGCGCAACTGCAGCGCGTCGGCCTCGCCGCGTTCGATCACGACGCGGTTGCCGCTGTTGCCGATGGGCAGGCTGAGCGAGTTCAGGCGGCCGTCGGGGCGCACGACGGCAGTAACCGAGCGTCCCGCCCGCAACTGGCGGATCGCCTGCTTGCCCTCGTCGGCAGTGGACAGGTACGCAAGTGCGTCGCCATCCTCGATGCCGAGGCGGCTGAAGATCGACGGCAGCGTGTCGCCAGCCTGGATGCGTGCGCTATGGACAAAGGGCAGGTCACTGGCCGGCTCCGCCGTTGCTGCGGGGGGCGGCAGCGTTTCGACGACGCGTTCGAAGCGGATGCCCGCCGTATCGGTGTGCGGCGCCACGGCGGTCGCCGCGACGACTCCCATCAGCGACACGCCGGCGACGCCGGCGAGCAGCCAGGGGCGCGGGCGGGTGAGGAGTTGCGCCGGCAGTTCGGCTAGAATTCGGATCTTTCTGGCCAGCATGAGCTCGATGGGCTTGAATGGGCGAAAAAATTTCGGGGATTCTATCAAAGGTTTCCCCTGGTTCGGGAAGGGATTTTGGAGAGATTGAATGAGTGATGTGCAGGCGGCGATCGAGCTGATCAAGCGCGGTGCCGACGCGCTGTTGATCGAGGCCGAACTGATCGAGAAGCTGAAGAGCGGGCGCCCGCTGCGAGTGAAGGCCGGGTTCGACCCCACCGCGCCCGACCTCCACCTTGGCCACACCGTGCTGATCAACAAGCTGCGCCACTTCCAGGAACTCGGGCACCAGATCCTGTTCCTGATCGGCGACTTCACCGGCATGATCGGTGACCCGAGCGGCAAGAACTCGACCCGCCCGCCCCTGTCGCGCGAGCAGATCCTGGAGAACGCCAGGACCTACCAGGAGCAGGTGTTCAAGATCCTCGACCCGGACCGCACCGAGATTTGCTTCAACTCGAGCTGGATGGAGGGGCTCGGCTCGGCCGGCATGATCCGCCTCGCCGCGCAGCAGACCGTGGCGCGCATGCTCGAGCGCGACGACTTCGCCAAGCGCTACGGCAGCAACCAGCCGATTGCGATCCATGAGTTCCTCTACCCGCTGTGCCAGGGTTACGACTCGGTGGCGATGAAGGCCGACGTCGAGCTGGGCGGTACCGACCAGCGCTTCAACCTGCTGATGGGCCGCGAACTGCAGAAGCATCACGGGCAGGCGCCACAGTGCGTGGTGATGATGCCGCTGCTCGAGGGGCTGGATGGCGTCAACAAGATGTCGAAGTCGCTCGGCAACTACATCGGCATCGCCGAGCCGGCAAAGGAGATCTTCGGCAAGACGATGTCGGTGTCCGACGACCTGATGTGGCGCTATTACGATCTGCTGTCCTTCCGCTCCAGCGCCGAGATTGCCGCGCTGCGTCGCGACGTCGCAGAAGGCCGCAACCCGCGCGACGTCAAGGTCCTGCTCGCGCAGGAACTGGTCGCCCGCTTCCATGGTGCTGGCGCGGCGGACGAGGCCCTCGCCGACTTCGAGGCCCGTTTCCAGCGCAACGCCATTCCCGACGACGTGCCCGAGGTACGCGTGGCGGTCGGCGCCGATGGGCTGCCGTTGTTCCAGGTGCTGAAGCAGGCGGGCCTCACGGGGACGACGTCCGAGGCGATGCGCATGATCGAGCAGGGCGCCGTGCGCCTCAACGGGGAGCGGGCCGAGGACAAGGGGCGGGTGCTCGTTGCCGGCGAAACGGTGGTGCTGCAGGTCGGCAAGCGCAAGTTTGCCTCCGTGGTGCTGGCTTGACGCGGCGCCCCGCGGCGGCCGTGCTCTGCGGAGGCGAGGCGTGAGCGTGACCGATGTCAGCCGCCCGATCGGCGTCTTCGACTCGGGTGTGGGTGGCCTGACGGTGGTGCGTGCGCTGATGGAGCGGCTGCCGCTGGAGAGCATCGTCTATGTCGGCGACACCGCGCGCGTGCCCTACGGCGTGAAGTCGGTCGCCACGATCGAGCAGTTTACCGCCCAGATCACCGAGTTCCTGCTGCAGCGCGACGTCAAGATGCTGATCGTCGCCTGCAACACGATGGCGGCGGTCGCGGCCGAGGTGGTCCATCGGCTCGCGCGCGGCATTCCCGTGCTCGATGTGATCGAGGCTGGCGCGCACGCGGCGGTGGCGACCTCGCCGGGCGGGCGCATCGGGGTGATCGGCACGCCGACGACGATCAACAGCAACGCCTACGCGCGGCGGATGCACGAGCTCGATTCCGCAGTCCGGGTGTATTCGCAGGCCTGCCCGCTGTTCGTGCCGCTGGTCGAGGAGGGCTGGCTCGACCATCAGGTGACGCGCCTGACCGCGCAGGAGTACCTGCGCCCGGTGCTGGCCGAAGAGGTCGATAGCCTGGTGCTCGGCTGCACCCACTATCCGCTGCTGAAGCCGCTGCTGCGTGAGGTCGCCGGGGCCGACGTGCGGCTGATCGACTCGGCCCTCACTACCGCCGAGTTTGCCGCCCGGCGGCTGCAGCAGGCCGGGCTCACCCGCGGTGGCGGGCAGCCGGCGGACTACCGCTTCTTCGTCAGCGACGTGCCCTTGCGCTTCCAGACGATCGGCGAACGCTTCCTCGGGCGCTCGCTCGGGCGCGTGGAGAAGGTCGACTGGTAGCGCGGGGCGACGGCTCGTGCGCCAACTGCTTGACGACAAGACAACTGCTCGCGTGATCGGCCGCTGCCGGTGCGGCGCAGCGGCCGGTTTCAGCGACAGCGGCCGCAGAGGCTTAGCCCGGGCCGCGTGCCACCGGTCGGCGTGGATCGGCGCACCATTCGCTCCAGGAGCCCGGGTACAGCATCGAGCCGGGGAAGCCCGCCGCTTCCATCGCCAGGATGTTCACGCAGGCGGTGACGCCCGAGCCGCACTGATGCACCACTTGGCGCGTCGGGTGGCCCTGCAGCAGGACGCCGAACTCTTCCCGCAGTACGGAGGCCTGCTTGAAGTAGCCGTCGGCGTCGAGGTTGTCGCGGAAGAAGCGGTTGATGGCGCCCGGGATGTGCCCGCCGACCGGGTCGAGCATCTCGTTTTCGCCGCGAAAGCGGTCCGGGCTGCGGGCGTCGATCAGCACCATGTCGGGCTTGCCCAGGTGGGCGGCGACGAAATCGGCATCGACGTGGCCGGCGCGCAGCGACAGCGTATAGGTGGCGGCGCGCGGTTCCGGGATCTCGTCGTCGAGCGCCTGTGCGGCCCGGATCCAGGCCTGCAGCCCGCCGTCCAGCACGGCCACGCGGTTGTGTCCGAGCCAGCGCAGCAACCACCACAGACGGGCGGCGAACATGCCGCTCGCGTCATCGTAGGCGACGATCTGCGTGTGGTTGCCGACCCCGCACTCCTCCAGCCGGGCGGCGAGGCGTGCGGGGTCGGGAAGCGGGTGGCGGCCGTTGCGGCCGGTCTTCGGCCCGGACAGGTCGCCTTCCAGATCGAGAAAGCTGGCGCCCGGGATGTGGGCGCTCAGATAGGCCTCGCGGCCGAAATCGGCGTCAGCGAGATCGAAGCGGCAGTCGAAGACCACCCAGTCGGGGTCGTGAATGCGCTGGGCGAGCTCGGTTGCACCGATCAGGGTTGCGTACGATGCGCTCACTGCGCTCTCACTGCGCAGTCTCGGCGGCCGTCGCCAGCCAACTGCGCGCCTCCGTCTCGTCGTCGAAGACCTGGATCTCCGCATCGACGAAGAGCTGGGAGACCCACGCGCTCCAGGTCAGCCACTGGCTGTCGGTCAGCACCGCGATGCGGCGAAAGTCGTGCGAATGCTGGCGCGAGAACTTGATCTCTTCCCATGCCACGTCGAGGGTGAAGCCGGCCATCTCGCGCAGGTCGAAGAGCAGGTCGATGGGGCCGTTGAACTGGATCTTGTAGTTCACCAGCTCTTCGAATTCCTTGTAGTCCGCCAGCGCGAATTCGCCGAAAACGGTGATGGCAACCAGGTTGTCACGGTGCTCGATGCTGATCATGGCGGACTCCATCACGGGTGTGCGATGCCATAACTATAGTCTGCGCTGCCCCGAGGCTCAATCGGCGTGGTCGGAGCCCGTTCGTTCGCAAGCCAGGGGCGTCAGGGCGCACGCCGGATCGTGACCAGCGCCTCCAGCCCGCCGTCCGGATGGTTGCGCAGGCTTGCCTCGCCGCCCTGGTTGCGCAGCAGGTTGCGCGCAATCGCAAGGCCGAGGCCGGTGCCCCCGGTGTCGCGGTTGCGCGAACTCTCGGTGCGGTAGAAGGGTTCGAACACCTTGTCGAGTTCTTCTGCGGGCAGACCGGGGCCGCGGTCGCGGATGTGGATGAGGAAGCTGCCGTCCGTGGCCTCGACCGTGATTCCGACGTGGCCGCCGAACTTGATCCCGTTCTCGATCAGGTTCCACAGCGCCCGCCGCAACGCAGTGGGCTGGCCGAGGCAGGGCGTGCCGGCCTGGCCCTCGAGCTC
This sequence comes from Thauera sp., assembly GCA_024710965.1. Classification (GTDB taxonomy): domain Bacteria; phylum Pseudomonadota; class Gammaproteobacteria; order Burkholderiales; family Rhodocyclaceae; genus Thauera. The sequence continues at coordinate 29,203 of JANJTU010000304.1, forward strand.
CACCTCCCAGCCCATGTCGCGGGCGTCGGCGCAGAGCGCGGCGAGCAGGCCGTCAAGGTCGATCGCTTGCGCCGGGGTGCTCGCGTCCAGGCTGCGGGCGTAGGCGAGGCCTTCCTTCACCAGCGCCTGCATGGCGTCGAGGTCGGACTGGATGCGGTTGCGCAGGGCGTCGTCGTCGACCAGTTCGGCGCGCAACCGCAGGCGCGTGATGGGGGTCTGCAGGTCGTGCGAGATCGCCGCCAGGATACGCGTGCGCTCGGCGACGTGCTCGCGGATGCGCTGCTGCATCTGGTTGAAGGCGCTGGCCGCCTGGGCGACCTCGAGCGGGCCGGCGGTGCTCATCGGTGCTCTTTCGGGATCCTCGCCGAGCGCGTGGGCGGCGGCGGCCATGCGTGACAGCGGCCGGGTGGCGAGGCGTACGGCGATCCAGGTCAGCAGGCTGACGCCGCCGACCAGCGCGAGCAAGGCGGCGAACAGGCGGCCGGGCGGCGGCGCGGACAGGTGCGGCACGGGCGGGATGCCGGGCAGGCGCACCTGCATCGGTGCGCCGTCGGCGAGCGTCACCGCCACAACCGGCACCGGATGCGGCATGCCGGCGCGCTCGTGGGCGAACAGCGCCACCGCGCGGCCGGGCATCGCCTCGCGCAGCGCCTTGAGCAGGGCGTGGTCGGGCGGCATCGGACGCAAGTGCTCGGGCGGCGGTCGCAGGTGGAGGCGCAGGCGGCGGCGGCCGAACTCGTCGATCCAGCGCTCGCGCTCGGTGGGGGCGAGGCGGTCGAGCACGCCGGCGGCAGCGGCGATCTCCTGCGCCACGCCTTCGAACAGCGCGGCGCGGCCGACGCGGTCGCGTTCGCCGACGAAGAGGGCGAAGCTGACTGCCAGCACGATGCCGATGCCGAGCAGCCAGATCAGCATCAGCCGGGCGAAGAGGCTGCGCGGCCAGTGCGGCGCCATGCTCATGCTGCCGCGCCGGGCGGTGCGTCGCGGCCGGGGGCGGTGACTTCGGCTGCGAGCACGTAGCCCTCGTTGCGTACCGTCTTGATGATCGCCGAATCGCGCGCGTTGTCGCCGAGGCGTTGGCGCAGACGGCTCACGAGCAGGTCGATCGAACGGTCGAAGGCGTCGGCCTCGCGCCCCTGGGTGAGCTCCATCAGCTGGTCGCGCGACAGCACCTTCTGCGGATGGGCGAGGAAGACGCCGAGCAGGCGGTACTCGGCGCCCGAAAGCGGCACCACCGTGCCCTCGCGGTCGACCAGATGGCGGTTGATGGTGTCGAGCCGCCAGTGGGCGAAGCGCAGCTCGCGCGCGCTCGCTGGCGGTGTGGCCTCGAGATTGGGCGGCAGGGCGCGGGTGCGGCGCAGCACGGCCCGGATGCGGGCATAGAGCTCCCTTGGCACGAAGGGTTTCGGCAGGTAGTCGTCGGCGCCCATCTCGAGGCCGACGATACGGTCCATGTCCTCGCCGCGTGCGGTCAGCATCAGGATCGGCGTGCCGGCGTGTGCGCCACCGCTTGCGCGCAGGTTGCGGCACAGCGTCAGCCCGTCCTCGCCCGGCATCATGACGTCGAGCACGATGAGATCGATGCGGTGCTGTTCCAGCGCCGCCTTCATCTCGCGCCCGTCGGCGGCCGTCGTGCAGCGCAGGCCCTGCTTCTCCAGGTAGTCCGCGAGCAGACCGCGGATGTCGCGGTCGTCATCGACGATGAGGATGTGGTCTTGCTGGTTCATATGCAGTTCTCCTTGCAGCGCATATTACGGCGGCCGAAGGGCGGTTTTGTATCCCAGCGTATCTGGTGGCGCGGTGGAGACACGAGGGTGCAAAAGCGCTGTCTGCGGACAAACCCGGCTTACACGGCGGTGCTTCAATGGCTGCGTCGCCCGGCCAAACGGGTGGACCGAGCAAACCGACCGCAAGGAGCATCATCATGAAAAACTGGATCAGGACTTCGATCGCCGCCGCCGTCATCGCCACCGGCGCCGCAGGGGCTTCGACCGCGCTCGCATGGGGCGGCGGTGGCTGCATGGGCGATGGGCCTCATGGCGGCAGGGCGGGCTGGCAGCAGATGGCGCCCGAGCAGATGAAGGCGCGAATTGCGCAGCGGGCCGACGAGCGGCTCGCGCGCATGGAGCTGGCGCTGGCCCTGACGCCGCAGCAGAAACCCGCGTGGGAGGAGTTCAAGGGCGCGATGACGGCGCGCGCCGAGCGCATGGCGACACGGATGGCCGAACGCCGCACCGCCGAGCCGCCGAAGACGGCCATCGAGCGCCTGCAGCGCATGGAGGAGATGGGCTCACTGCGCCAGACTGAGCTGGCGGAGGTGCGCAAGGCGGTCGAGGCGTTCTACGTTACGCTGTCGGATGCGCAGAAGACGGTGTTCGATGCGGAGTTCCGCATGATGGGCGGCAAGGGTACGGGCGGCAGGGGGCGCGGGGCGCACGACGGCATGGGCTTCGGCCGCGGCTGACGCTCAGGCGGGAGCGCCGGCTTGTCCCGGACGACAAAAGGCCACCGCATGCGGTGGCCTTTCTTGACGACCGGCGGCGGGGCGGGCTGATGCCACGCCCCGCATGACGCCTCTTAGTGGAACTGCTCTTCTTCGGTCGAGCCGGTCAGGGCCTTCACGCTGGAGGAGCCGCCCTGGATCACGGTGGTCACGTCGTCGAAGTAGCCGGCGCCGACTTCCTGCTGGTGCGACACGAAGGTGTAGCCCTGTTCGCGCGCGGCGAACTCCTTCTCCTGAACCATTTCCACGTAGTGCTTCATGCCTTCGCCGCGGGCGTAGGCATGGGCGAACTGGAAGGTGTTGAACCAGTTGACGTGGATGCCGGCCAGGGTGATGAACTGGTACTTGTAGCCCAGCGCCGAGAGTTCGTCCTGGAACTTGGCGATGGTCTTGTCGTCCAGGTTCTTCTTCCAGTTGAAGGACGGCGAGCAGTTGTAGGACAGCAGCTTGCCCGGGTTGGCGCTGAGGACGGCCTGGGCGAACTCGCGGGCGAAGCCCAGGTCGGGTGTGCCGGTTTCGCACCACACCAGGTCGGCGTAGGGGGCGTAGGCGACGCCGCGGCTGATGGCCTGCTCGAGGCCGTTCTTGACGCGGTAGAAGCCTTCCTGCGTGCGCTCGCCAGTGAGGAAGGGCTTGTCGTTGGCGTCGTGGTCGGAGGTGATCAGGTTGGCGGCTTCCGCGTCGGTGCGGGCCAGGATCAGGGTCGGGACGCCCATGACGTCGGCGGCGAAGCGGGCGGCGATCAGCTTCTCGATCGCTTCCTGGGTCGGCACCAGCACCTTGCCGCCCATGTGGCCGCATTTCTTCACGGCAGCCAGCTGGTCTTCGAAGTGCACCCCGGCGGCACCGGCGGCGATCATGTTCTTCATCAGCTCGAAGGCGTTCAGCACGCCGCCGAAACCGGCTTCGGCGTCGGCCACGATCGGCAGGAAGTAGTCGACGAAGCCTTCGTCACCCGGGTTGATGCCACGCGACCACTGGATCTCGTCGGCACGCTTGAAGGTGTTGTTGATGCGGCGAACCATGGTCGGCACCGAGTCGTAGGCATACAGCGACTGGTCCGGGTACATGGTTTCGGAGGTGTTGCCGTCGGCGGCGACCTGCCAGCCGGACAGATACACGGCTTCCAGGCCAGCCTTCGCCTGCTGCATGGCCTGACCGGCGGTGATCGCGCCGAAGGCATTCACGTAGCCCTTCTTGGCGCCGCCGTTGACCTTTTCCCACAGCTTCTGCGCGCCGCGCTGGGCGAGCGTGTATTCGGGCTGCAGGCTGCCGCGCAGGCGGACGACGTCGGTGGCACTGTAGCCGCGCTTGACCCCCTTCCAGCGGGGGTTCTCGGCCCAGTCTTTTTCCAGTGCGGCGATTTGCTGTTCGCGGGTCAGGGTCATGATGTTTCCTTGTCAGTGCAGATGGGGGCAACCAGCGCGGACGGTTCAGGCATCGGCCGCGGCGTTCGTGCCGCAATGCGTTCGAGGGAGAAAACGCGCTGCGGATGGAAAGAAGTATAGGAGTCCTTCCGCGCAGCAGCAATATGTCTTATATAAGACATAAGAAAAAATTTTTTCCAGTGAAAACAGGTCTTTGTGATTGTGTTTTCGAAATACGAAACGCTGAACAGTCTGGTGAAATGAAATCCGGTGCCAAGGCTGCTGCGTTGCATCGTCCCTGCGGCGGGCGATGGACTAGTTGGCGGGGACACTGGGCGGGCTGCGTGCGGGCTTCTTCCGTGGCTGCGGTGTGGTCAGAGCAGTGCGGTCGCGGACAGGATCACGCCATCCTCGTCCGCATAGACATACTGGCCGGAACGGAAGGTTACGCCACCGAAGGTGACAGGCACGTCTGTTTCGCCGACATTGCGCTTTACGGTCTTGCGTGGATGGGTGCCGAGGGCGAAGACGCCGATGTCCATCGCGCCGATGGCCTTCGCGTCGCGAATGCAGCCATTGACGATGATGCCGGCCCAGCCGTTGTCCACGCCGAGCCGGGCGAGTTGATCGCCAACCAGGGCACAGCGCATCGAGCCGCCACCGTCGATCACGAGCACCCGACCTTCGCCGCGGGTCTCGAGTGCCTGGCGCACGAGCGAGTTGTCTTCGAACAGCTTGAGGGTGCTGATGGGGCCGCCGAAGCTGCTGCGCCCGCCGTAACCGCGGAACATGGGTGCGACCACGCTCACCTTGTCATCGAAAGCGTCGCACAGGTCGGCTGTCTGAATTTCCATGAGTATTCCTTCCGTATGGTGATGAGGACGAAAGCGCGCTGCCGCGCCCAGCCGGCATGATAGCGGACGGGGCCTGCCATGGATGGCAGCCCGTTCTGACGAAAAAAACGGCGCGGCCCCACAAGGGTCGCGCCGTTCGGCGAGCGTGCAGCAGGTGTGGAGCCTCACACGGTGGCGGTTTCCTCCTGTTCGAACACAAGCTTCACCTTATCGTCGTCATCGAGGTCGATCGTGACCTTGCCGCCATTGGCAAGACGACCGAACAACAGTTCGTCGGCTAGCGCGGAGCGGATCATGTCCTGGATCAGGCGCGCCATTGGCCGTGCCCCCATCAGCGGGTCGAACCCTTTCTCGGCCAGCCAGGCCTTGAGGTCGTCGGTGAAGTGCGCTTCCACCTTCTTCTCGTGCAACTGGGCTTCAAGCTGCATCAGGAACTTGTCGACCACGCGCAGGATGACCTCGTTGTCGAGCGCCTTGAACGAGATCATCGCGTCGAGCCGGTTGCGGAATTCGGGCGTGAACAGGCGCTTGATGTCGGCCATCTCGTCACCGGCCTCGCGCTTGGCGGAGAAGCCGATCACCGCCTTCTGCATCGTTTCGGCTCCGGCGTTCGTCGTCATGATGATGATCACATTGCGGAAATCCGCCTGGCGGCCGTTGTTGTCGGTCAGCGCGCCGTGGTCCATCACCTGCAGCAGGATGTTGTAGATGTCCGGATGCGCCTTCTCGATCTCGTCCAGCAGCAGCACGCAGTGCGGCTTCTTGGTGATCTGCTCGGTCAGCAGGCCGCCCTGGTCGAAACCCACATAGCCCGGCGGCGCGCCGATCAGGCGGCTCACCGCGTGGCGTTCCATGTACTCCGACATATCGAAGCGCACCAGCTCTATGCCCAGCGTGTAGGCGAGCTGGCGAGAGACCTCGGTCTTGCCGACGCCGGTGGGGCCGGAGAACAGGTAGCATCCGATCGGCTTCTCGGGTTCGCGCAGGCCCGCCCGCGCCAGCTTGATGGACGACGCCAGCGCGTTGATGGCGGCATCCTGTCCGAACACCAGCCGCTTCAATTCGGTCTGCAGGTTCCTCAGCACCGTGGCATCGTCCTTCGACACGGTCTTGGCCGGAATCCGTGCCATGGTCGCGATGGTGGCCTCGATATCGGCGACATCGATAACCTTGCGGCGCTTGTCTTCTGCCACGAGCATCTGGGAGGCACCGGTCTCGTCGATCACGTCGATCGCCTTGTCCGGCAGCTTGCGGTCGCTCATGTAGCGCGAGGACAGCTGCACTGCGCTTTCGATGGCCTCATCAGTGAAGCGTACATGATGGAACTCCTCGTAATAGGGCTTCAGCCCCTTGAGGATGGCAATGGCATCGGAGATCGACGGCTCGTTGACATCGATCTTCTGGAAGCGGCGCACCAGTGCCCGGTCCTTCTCGAAATGCTGCCGGTATTCCTTGTAGGTGGTCGAGCCAATGCAGCGCAGCGATCCGCCGGCCAGTGCCGGCTTGAGAAGGTTTGACGCATCCATGGCACCGCCCGACGTTGCCCCCGCGCCGATCACCGTGTGAATCTCATCGATGAACATGATGGCACCCGGCCGCGCCTCGATCTCCTTGATTACCGCCTTGAGCCGTTCCTCGAAATCGCCCCGGTAGCGCGTGCCCGCCAGCAGGGCGCCC